>NZ_CAXTOQ010000269.1:0-2002 GCF_964245895.1 uncultured Amnibacterium sp. | reverse complement strand
CGCTCGTCGAGCGCGAGCGCCCCGACGTCGTGCTGATGGACGTGCGGATGCCCGTGATGGACGGGGTGACCGCGACGAAGCGGATCCTCGAGACCGCCGCGGCGGCCGGCGAGACCGGCCCGCGGATCATCGTGCTCACCACCTTCGACCTGGACGCGGACGCCGCCTCCGCGATCCGTGCGGGTGCGAGCGGCTTCGTGCTGAAGGACGCCGACCCCGACTTCCTGATCGCCGCGATCCGCACCGTGCACGCCGGCACCGCCGTCGTCGCCGCCTCCGCGACCCGGGCGCTGCTCGAGCGGTTCGAGCCCGCCGAGCGGCACGCGCCCCCTCCGCAGTTCGGCACCCTGACCCAGCGCGAGCGCGAGGTCTTCGCGCTCGCGGCGAAGGGGCTGTCGAACTCGGAGATCGCGCGCACGGAGTACGTCTCCGAGGCGACGGTGAAGACGCACATCAGCAACGTGCTGACGAAGCTGTTGCTGCGCGACCGGGTGCAGCTGGTGGTCTTCGCCTACGAGAACGACCTCGTCGGCCGCTGACCCCGAGGTTCGCGGTTCCGCAGTTCTCGCCCGACGCGCCGCGCCGCCGCGCGTCGCTCCGGCGTGTCGTCGAGGAACTGCGGAACGGCGATCTCCGCCGAGCGGAGGAGGACGCCTCCCTCGCCCGCCCGATCCGCGAGGAGGGTCCCGCTTCCTACCGTCGGAGGCATGACCACAGCACCGCCCTCCGTCCCGCGGACCGCCCTCGACACGGTCGCGCGGGTGCACCGGGTCGCCAAGCACTACGGCGCCGGCGACGCCACCGTCCACGCTCTGCGCGGCGTCGACCTCGCGGTCCGCCGCGGCGAGCTCGTCGCGATCATGGGGCCGTCCGGCAGCGGCAAGTCGACGCTGATGCACCTGCTCGCGGGCCTCGACTCCCCGACCAGCGGCGAGGTGTGGCTCGGCGACCGCGAGATCGGCGGCCTCGACGACACCGCGCTGACGCTGCTGCGGCGGGAGCGGGTCGGCTTCGTGTTCCAGGCGTTCAACCTCGTGCCGACGCTCGACGTGATGGCGAACGTGCTGCTGCCGTTCGAGCTGGGCGGCGCGCGTCCCACCCGCGAGGAGCGGGCGTTCATCGGCCGCCTGCTCGGCGAGCTCGGGCTCGCGGATCGCCTCGCCCATCGTCCGCGGGAGCTGTCCGGCGGCCAGCAGCAGCGCGTCGCGATCGCCCGGGCCCTCGCCTCCCGCCCGCAGCTGGTCGTCGCCGACGAGCCCACCGGCAACCTCGACTCCCGCACCGGGCGGGAGGTGCTCGCGATCCTCGCCGCCGCGGCCGCCGGTCACGGCCAGGCGATCGCGATGGTCACCCACGACCCGATCGCCGCCGCGTACGCCGACCGCATCGTGTTCCTCGCCGACGGCCGCGTCGTCGCGGAGGAGGGCCGCATGGACGCCGAGCGGATCGCCCGCTTCATGCTGACGCTCGAGGGCGACCGATGATCCCCACCCGCACGGCCGTCCCGCCGCTTCGCGACGCGCCGGAACCGGCGCGCGGGGGGCCAGCCGCCACGTCCGAGCACGGCCCCGGCGTGCTCGTCGCCGCCCTCTCCTCCGCGTTCGGGGTGGCGCTGCTGCAGGGCACCGCGCTGCTCGACGCGGCCGCGGAGGCGGACCCGGTGACCGGCGGCAGCGACACCGTGGGCGTGCTGCTGCAGATCACCTCCGTCGTCTTCATCGGCATCGCGATGTACTCGGGCGCCGTCGTCACGACGAACACGGTCTCCGTGATCGTCGCCGGTCGGGTGCGGCAGATCGCGCTCCGGCGGCTGCTGGGCTCGACGGCTCGCGCCGAGCGCGGCGCCGTCGCCCGGGAGGGTCTGGTCGTCGGGCTGATCGGCGCCGCCGTCGGGGTCGTCGTCGGCAGCGGGGCGGTGGCGGGCATCGCCGCGGCCGCGACCTCGCTCGGGGTGCTCGCCCGCTTCGACCACTCGTACCTGCAGCCGCAGGTCCTGCTGCCG
>NZ_CAXTOQ010000268.1:0-2140 GCF_964245895.1 uncultured Amnibacterium sp. | reverse complement strand
GATCCGCTCGGACGCCGCGGGTCGTCGCGTCGACGAGCTGGCGGGTGGGACCGAGGACGACGGCACCGTCTCACTCGAGACGCCCCTCGGCGACGCGGCAGGCGGCTTCGTGTGGTTCGAGATCGAGGCGGGCGCCGCACCGGTCGACGTGCTGGAGGGCGGCTGGTCGGTCGACGCGACGCCGCTGCGGGGATCGCGGGCCGTGCTCGGCATGCCGACGGTCGACAAGGCGCCGTTCGTCGCCGCGAACCTGCGGCGGCTCGCCTCCGCCCCCGAGCTGCTCGCGTCGACCCTGCGGATCCTCGTCGTGGACCAGGGCGGCACGCCGGTCGCCACGGACCCGGAGGTGGTCGCGGCGGCGGATGAGCTCGGCGACGCCCTGCACCTGATCCGCCAGCCGAACCTCGGCGGAGCGGGCGGCTTCTCCCGCGTCATGCTGGAGGCGACGGAGGAGCCGCGCGCCGACGTCGTGACCCTGCTCGACGACGACATCGAGCTCGAGCCGGCGTCGCTGCTGCGCGCCATGGCGTTCGGCCGCGCGACGCGCGTGCCGACGATCGTCGGCGGCCAGCAGCTGGACCTCGGGCAGCCGGCCGTCGTGCAGGCCGCGGCGGAGCTGGTGCTGCCCGGCGTCTTCTGGTGGGGACCGGCCGACGAGCGGACATCGACGCACGACCACGGTGCGGTGCCGCTGCCCGACGCCCCGTGGGTGCACGAGCGGCGGGACGCCGACTACAACGGCTGGTGGATGTGCCAGCTGCCGGTCGACGCCGTCCGGCGTCTCGGCCTCGCCCTCCCGCTGTTCCTCAAGTGGGACGACGCGGAGTACGGGCTGCGCGCCGCCGCCGCGGGGGTGCCGACGGTGAGCCTGCCCGGCGCCGCGGTCTGGCACGTCGCGTTCCGCACCAAGGACGACTCCATCGAGTGGCAGGCGTACTTCCACGCGAGGAACCGGATCGTCGCCGCCATGCTGCACGGCGGCTCCGCCGTCCGCGTCGTCGGCCACAGCCTCGCCCTCGACGTGAAGCAGCTGCTGGCCATGCAGTACCCGGCGTCGCGGCTGCGGCACGCCGGCATCGCCGCCGCCCTGGCCGGGCCGAGGGCGCTCGGCCGCGAGGGCGACCTGGCCAGGGCGCGAGGCATCGCCGCGGCCGCGCCGGCCCTGCCGAGGCTGCCGCCGGACGCGGCCGACGTCGCCCGGCCCGCCCGCGGAGGAGGCACCGGCCCGACGGGGCCGCAGCTCGGACTCTGGACCGTCGGGACGCTCGTCCGGCAGCTGCTCGGCGCGGCACCGGTGCGGGCCGTGCGGGTCCCCCGCGCCTCGTGGTGGGTGCTCGCCCGCCACGGCCGCGTGTACGCGCCGACGGCCGACGGGGAGGCGCTGCTGCTGTTCGTGCGCGACCGCCGCGCGCTCGTCGCGGGGCTCGCGGAGGCTGTGGTCCTGCACGGTCGGCTGCTGCTCCGCTGGCGCCGGCTGGCGCGCCGCTACGGAACCGCGGCGCCGTCGCTGTCATCCGCGGCTGCGTGGCGTCGGCGCTTCACAGGCTGACGCGACCAGCCACGACCAGCTCGGATCGAGCCGCTCAGACGAGGTGGCCGGCCTTCGACATCTGCCGCAGCTCGCCCTTCAGCTCCGACAGCTCGTCGCGCAGCCGCCCCGCGAGCTCGAACTTCAGCTCGTTCGCGGCCTGCAGCATCTGCGTGTTGAGGTCCGCGATGATGCTCTCCAGCTCCGCGGCGCCCTTGGCGGCTATGCCTTCGCGGCGCAGGTTCGGCACCGGCTGTCGCTTGCCGCCCGCATCCTTCGACAGCAGGCTCGCCGTGTCCGCCGCCTCGCGCGCCAGCTGGTCGGTGATGTCCGCGATGCGCTTGCGCAGCGGCTGGGGGTCGATGCCGTGCTCCGTGTTGTAGGCGACCTGCTTCTCGCGGCGCCGGTTCGTCTCGTCGATCGCCTTCGCCATCGAGTCGGTGACCGTGTCCGCGTACATGTGCACCTGGCCGGACACGTTGCGGGCCGCGCGGCCGATCGTCTGGATCAGCGACGTCGCGGAGCGCAGGAAGCCCTCCTTGTCGGCGTCGAGGATCGCGACCAGCGACACCTCGGGCAGGTCGAGGCCCTCGCGCAGCAGGTTGATGCCGA
>NZ_CAXTOQ010000267.1:0-2145 GCF_964245895.1 uncultured Amnibacterium sp. | reverse complement strand
GCATGCATCCGGCCCTGACGTCGGCCGTCTCGCAGCTGTCCTACGAGGGCCGGCTCACCTCCCGGCTGCCGGAGACGACGGACCGGTCGCTCGAGGGGGTGGCACCCGGCCTGCACCCCGTGCCGGTGCAGCACACCGGCGACACGGTCGAGTCGGCGGCCGAGGCGGCGGAGGTGCTGCGGCTGGTCCGCGAGCACGTGGGGCTGGCGTGGCGGGACCCGTCCCGCGATCGCGCGGACCGGCTGGACCAGGACGACCTGATCGTCGTCGCGCCGTTCAACGCGCAGGTGGCGCTGATCCGCGCGACGCTGGACGACGCGGGGTTCGCCCGGGTCCGTGTGGGCACGGTCGACCGGTTCCAGGGGCAGGAGGCGGTGATCGCCATCGTGTCGCTCACCGCGTCGTCGCCCGCGGACGTGCCGCGCGGGATCGGCTTCGTGCTGTCGAGGAACCGCATCAACGTCGCGATCTCGCGCGCGCGGTGGGCGAGCCACCTCGTCCACTCCCCCGAGCTCGCGGGCGCGCTGCCCCGTGACGCCGAGGGCGTCGCGGAGCTGAGCGGGTTCCTCCGCCTCACGCGGGGCTGAGCGGCTCAGCCGTCGCAGTCGTCCGTGCAGACCACCAGGAAGCGGGCCGGCCCGGCGTCGCCGGCGCGGATCGCGTGCGGCACGGCGGTGTCCACCACCCAGGACCGGCCGGGCCGGACGACGACGTCCGGACCGCCGAGCGAGGAGCAGACGACCTCGCCGTGGACGACCACGATCAGCTCCTGGCCGCGGTGGGTGCCGAAGCCGCCGTCGCCCTGCCCAGCAGGCAGGTCGTACAGGTAGGTCTGGGTCGGGTTGCCCGGCCCGCCGCCGATGACCTGCGCCATCGGCCCGTCCGGTGCGCCGGTGATCGGCAGCAGCATCGGGATCCCCGCGTGCTGCTCCCCGAACGGGTACAGGTCGCCGGGCGGCACCAGCAGCGCGGCGGCGAAGCGGACCAGCAGCTCGACCGTCGGCACGCGCTCCCCCGACTCGACGCCGAGGACGACGTGGTCGGCGACGCCGATGCGGGTCGCGAGGTCGTGCGTCGACCACGACCGCTGGACCCGGATCTCCTGCACGCGCTGCCCGATCAGGGTCGCCGTGAGATCGCCGTCCGACACCGCGCCCATCGCGGCTGCATGCTCGTTCATATCGCTCATGAAAGCGGGAATGCGCATTCTTCGTGAGCCCCAGTAGAGGAGATGCGAGAAGTGCAGTGCATTCCTCCTCGAATTCATATCCGGTGCACGGATCGTCGGAGCAGCGCGTCGGCCGCGCGCCGCCGCCGCCGGACGGCATGATCTCCGGGTGCGTCGACGGTCCGCGGTCCGGGCGGTGCTCCTGCTGGTGATCGTCGGGCTGGCGGCGGTCGTCGGCGTGCAGCTGGCGACGGCCGTGCCGGATGCGCTCGAGCCCGCGCCCACCCCGACGCCGATCGACTGGTCGAGGGTGCGGCCGGGGTCGGACGCGTCGTGGCCGCAGTGCGCGTCCCCGCACGGCTCGCGACGTGCGCTGCCCCTCGCGGAGGCGCCGGCGTTCGTGGTCGTCGGGGTCAACGACGGCCTGCCCGGCACGGTGAGCGCCTGCATCGACCGGGAGCTCGCGTGGGCCGCCACCGCCACAGGGGGCTCGTCCCAGGATCGGCTCGCGTTCTTCGTGCTGGCCGCTGACCCGTGGACGAAGCCCGAGCTGCGGTGGGTGCCGCATCCCGACTGGCCGTCGTCGAACCTCGTCGGCGGCACCGTCGTCCCGGTCCCCGAGGCGTTCGGGTCGGCGTCGACCGGCACGACCTGCGCCGGCGGGCGCACCGAGCTGGCCTGCGCGTACGTGTACGGCTGGGCGATGGCGCAGCACGCGGCCGCGATCCCCGGCCTGCCGGATCCGGCGCGGCGCCGGTTCTGGATCGACGTCGAGGCCGAGCGGACCTGGAGCACGGATCAGCGCTTCAACCAGGCCGTCGTCGAGGGCATGGTCGCGGCGTTCACCTCGCCGCCGTCCGCCGGCGGCATCGGCACGAGGACCGGGGTCTACTCCGACCACGGCGAGTGGGCGCGCATCATCGGCGCCCTGCGGACGGGCAGCCCCCTGGACGGCCTCGACGAGTGGCTCGCGATCG
>NZ_CAXTOQ010000266.1:0-2245 GCF_964245895.1 uncultured Amnibacterium sp. | reverse complement strand
ACCTCGACGTAGCTCTCGGTCGTGGGCGCGAAGGCGAGGCTCGGGACGATCGCGGCCGTCTCGCTCTTGAAGCTCGTCAGCACCATCCAGCCGATGGGGAAGAACAGGAGGAGCGCGACCGCCCAACCGGCGACCGTGACGGCGATCCGGCCCGCGAGGCTTCCGGTCACGTCAGACCTCCAGCCGGCGCGCGATGGAGCGCACGAGGAAGAACGCCACGACGTTCGCGAGCACGATCGCCACGACGCCGCCCGCCGACGCGCCGCCGACGTCGAACTGCAGCAGCGCGCGGGCGTAGATCAGGAAGGCGAGGTTCGTGGTGGCGTTGCCGGGGCCGCCCGACGTCGTGACGAAGATCTCGGCGAAGATCGTCAGCAGGAAGATCGTCTCGATCATGACGACGACCGAGATCGCGCGCGACAGGTGCGGCAGCACGATGAAGACGAACTGCGCGATCGGCCCCGCGCCGTCCATGCGGGCGGCCTCGAGCTGCTCGCGGTCGAGGCTCTGGACGGCGGTCAGGAGGATGAGGAGCGCGAAGGGGATCCACTCCCACGACACGATCATGATGACCGAGAGCATGGGAAACTGCGCGAACCAGTCGACCGCCGGCAGCCCGAGAGCCCGGGCCACGGCGCCGAAGACGCCGTAGATCGGGTGCATCAGGAGGTTCTTCCACACGAGCGCCGCGACGGTCGGCATGACGAAGAAGGGCGAGATCGCCAGGAGCCGCGCGACGTCGCGGCCGGGGAAGGGCTGGTCGAACAGGACTGCCAGCAGCGTGCCCGCGACGACCGTGATGACCAGCACCGAGCCGACGAGCACCAGCGTGTTGACGAGGGATGCCCAGAAATCCGGGTCCGTCACCAGGAACTCGTAATTGTCGAGCCCGGCGAACCCCGCGACCGAGGGATCGAGCAGGTTGTAGCGCTGGGCCGAGAACCACAGCGTCATGGCGAGCGGCACGATCATCCACAGGAGGAGGATCGTGACCGACGGCGCGACGAAGGGCAGCCCGTTGAAGCGCCGCCCGCGCGCGGACGGGGCAGGCGGTCGCTCGACGCCGGACATGGCGGCGCTCACGCTCGCCACGCGACCCATCCGGTTCTCACGACACTATGGTGATGCACACACATCTCGATCCGGCGTCGGTCTCGCGGTGTCTGACAAGCTCGGCCGCGACTCCCCTTCCTGTCGGGAAAGGGTAGGGGTGAGGGCCCGCCCTCTCCGGACAGGTCGCCACCCTCACCCTGTCCCTCTCCCGAACGGGAGAGGGAACCCGCGTCTCGCTGGAGGAGGGTGCGCCTATTTCGGGTAGCCCGCCTGCTTGATCGTACGCTCGGTCGCGGCCTGGGCGGCCTTCAGCGCCTGATCGACGCTCTGCTGGCCCGACAAGGTCGCGGCGATCGTCTGGCCGACCTGGGTGCCGATGCCCTGGAACTCGGGGATCGCCACGAACTGCGCGCCCGTATAGGGCCGCGGCTCCTTCGTCTGGCCGTTCGGGTTCGCGCTCTCGATCGCCTTCAGCACGAAGGACGCGAAGGGCGCGGCCTTCCGGTAGTCCGCGCTTTCGTAGGTCGAGCGCCGTGTGCCGGGCGGCACCGCGACCCAGCCGTTCTCCCTGGCGACGAGCGCGAGGTACTCCTTGCTGGTCGCCCAGGTGGTGAAGGTCTTGGCCGCCTCCTTCTGCTTGGAGGAGGCCGGCACGCCGAGGTTCCAGCTCCACAGCCAGGTCGGCCCGCCCTTGTACTCGCCGGTCGGGATCGGGGCGAACGCCACCTTGTCCGAGACCTGGCTCTGCTTCGGGTCGAACAGGAGGCCGGCCGCGACCGTCGCGTCGATCCACATGCCGCACTTGCCGCCCGCGAAGAGCGCCAGGTTCTCGTTGAAGCCGTTGGAGGTCGCGCCCGGCGGCCCGCTCTCCTTGAGGATGTCGTTGTAGTAGGTCACGGCCTTGTGCCAGGCGGGCGTGTCGATCGTGGTGCGCCAGCCCTTGTCGAACCACTGGCCGCCGAACGTGTCGACGAGGCTCGTCACGAAGGCCATGTTCTCGCCCCAGCCGGGCTTGCCGCGCAGGCACATGCCGTAGACGCTGTTCGCCTTGTCGGTCAGCTTGGCGGCGAAGCCCTTGATCTCGTCGTAGGTGGGCTCGGCGGGCATCTTGAGGCCGGCCTTGTCGAACAGATCCTTGCGGTAATAGGTCATCGCGCTCTCGCCGTAGAAGGGGAGCGCGTAGAGCTTGCCG
>NZ_CAXTOQ010000265.1:0-2382 GCF_964245895.1 uncultured Amnibacterium sp. | reverse complement strand
ACACCCGTTCCCTGCTCGCCGTCGCCGTGGCCGCCCTGGCGCTCGCGGCCGTTCCCGGCGCGCCCGCCACGGCCGCCTCCCGCGACGGCTGGGTCCGCCTCGCGCACATGTCGCCGGACACCGCCGCGGTCAACATCACGCTGTCGAGCCTCTCGGGCGACGTCACGCTGTTCCGCCTGCAGAACGTCGGGTACGGCGCGGTGTCGAAGTACATGCGGCTGCCGCAGGGCACCTACGCCCTCGCGATGGTCCCCGCGGGGAAGAACGACCCGGACGCGACGCCGGTCGTCAGCGGACAGGTCGAGATCTCGGCGGGCAAGGCGGAGACGCTCGCGGCGATCGGCAAGAACGCCGACCTGAAGACGACCGTGTTCACCGACGACTTGGACGAGGTCGCGGGCGGCGACTCCCGGGTGCGCATCGTGCAGGCGTCCGTCACCCACGACTCCGTCGACGCGACCGCCGGCTCGACCGACATCGCGAGCAGCGCCTCCTTCGGCGACGTCTCCAAGTACGCGACCGTGTCGGCCGGCTCCAACTCGATCAAGCTGTCCGCCGGCTCGGACACGAAGACCCTCAGCGAGGACTTCTCCGCGGGCAGCTCGCATACCCTGTTCGTCATCGACGACGCGAAGGGCGACCTGACCGTGTCGCCGGCGCTCGACAGCGCGGCCGCGACGGAGACGCCCGTCGGCTCACTCGCCGCCGGCGGAGGCGGGCTCGCGGACGGGGACACGCAGCTCGCGCTGCTGCTCGCCGGAGCCGCCGCGCTCGGTGGCGCCGTGGCCCTCGGTGCGATGGCGCGTCGCCGCGACGGGGTCGGCGCGAGCAGCTGACCGTGCGCCTCCGCGTCGCCGCGGTCGTCGTCGTCCTGCTGCTCGCGATGGGCGGCGGGGCGGCGGTCACCTGGCACGGCGTCGTCGAGCAGCGCGCGGCGGCCGCGGAGGTCGCGGCGGAGCGCGCCCGCGTCGCCGGCCTCACCGCGGCCGAGCGACGGAGGGAGCGCGGCGGCACCGACGGCCTCCAGGACCCGACCGTCGCCGACGTGCCGTCGGCGAGCACCGCGCGCCCCGTCCGCCTCCTGATCCCGCGGATCGGCGTCGACACCCGCCTCGAGCGGCTGCAGCAGGACTCCCGAGGCGTGCTCGTCGCACCCGAGTACGCCGACACTGCCGGCTGGTGGGCGAAGGGCGTCGTGCCCGGCGACATCGGCGCGGCCGTCATCGTCGGGCACCTCGACACGGTGCTCGGCCCGGCCGTGTTCGAGCGGCTCAAGCAGCTGCGCCCCGGCGACCTGATCGAGGTGCGTCTGTCGGACGACCGCTCGGTGCGGTTCGCCGTCGACGACAGCCACGTCGTGCAGAAGGCGCTCTTCCCGAGCGCGCAGGTCTACGGCGCGACGCCGGACGCGCAGCTGCGGCTGATCACGTGCAGCGAGCCGTTCGACCCGGTGGCGCACTCCTACACGGACAACCTCGTGGTCTTCGCGACAGCCAAGGCCTGATCGGGGTCAGGCGAGCGGGCGCTGGGCGAGCTGCTCCCGGGACCACCGACCGGGCTCCGCGAGCACCGCCCTGGCCTCGTCCCGCGCCGCCGGTTCCGCGTCGGAGGAGTTGCCCCACAGCAGCACCCCCCGCACGGCGTCGCCGTCCAGGTAGTACACGGTGCCCTTCGACTGCGGCTCGGCCCAGGCGGCGACCGTCTCGAGGCTCGAGTCGAGCGTGCCGACGGCCTCGTACCGGTGCCCGAACACCATCGAGTAGAAGTACGGCGTGTAGGTGAAGGGCGTCTCGTCGCCGACCATCGTCCGCCCGGCCGCGCGCCCCTGCTTGCGCGCCAGATCGACGTGCTCGATGCGGCGCCTGCCGAGCAGCGCGTCCGGGTAGCTCGCGACGTCGCCGGCGGCGTAGACGGAAGGGCTGCTCGTGCGCAGGTGCTCGTCGACCACGACGCCGTCGTCGACCGCGAGCCCCGCCGCCTCGGCGAGCGCCGTGCTCGGGTCGATGCCGAGGCCGAGCACGACGACGTCCGCCTCGATCGTGCCGCCGGCCTCGGTGGTGAGCACGACCCCGTCGTCGGTCGCGCTGCCGGACGCGATCCGGGTGCCGGGCACGATCTCGACCCCGGCGTCCTCGAACCAGCTCTGGAAGGTGCGGGCGAGGTCGGCGGGCAGCACCTTCTCCCGCAGCACCGAGTCGGGCGTCACCAGCGTCACGCGGCAGCCGTTCTGGACCAGGGCGGCGGCGATCTCGGTGCCGATGTAGCTGCCGCCGACGACGGCGACGTGCGGCCGGTCGTCCGCGAGCGCGCGGAGGTGCCGGTAGTCGGCGAAGGTGCGGAAGTAGATCACCCGGTCGCCGGCAGGGAGGTCGAGCTCGACGG
>NZ_CAXTOQ010000264.1:0-2394 GCF_964245895.1 uncultured Amnibacterium sp. | reverse complement strand
GACGGTGGTGGCCCGCGGACGAGGGTCGGCTGACGCCGGAGCCGTCGCGGGTCGCCTCGGGCAACGAGTCGAGCAGCATCAGTGCGCTGAGCGAGGCACCCGTCACCGACAGCTCGGCGGCCGCCGCGCCGAACTCCGCCTGGGCCTCGTCGGCGGGGTCGGCCACGGTCGCGAGACTGGCGGAGGGGGCGGCGAACCAGCCGGTGAGACCCACCGCCGTGAAGACGGCGGCGACGGCCACGGCGCCCAGCAGGGTGCGGACCCGGGCCCGGCGTCGGGCCGACGGCAGGGCGAGGATGCGGGTGCGGTCGAAGGCCTGGGTCCAGGGGCGGGCGGAGCCGTCACCGGCGATCGAGACGAGTCGGTCCGACAACGGGGCCGGCGCTGCCGCGTCCCGGCGGCTCCGGCCGAGCAGATCCCTGACAGCCCGTAGCTCGGCGACCTCGGCACGACAGGCCGCGCAGCCGAGCAGGTGGGACACGACCCGTTCGGAGTCCTCGGCGGACAGGGCACCGTCGACGAAGCCCGACCGCAGCTCCGCGAGGTCGTCGCAGGAGCGGTTCACGCCGAACTCACCGCTGACTCACCACGTGCCCGCGGGCACCCGTCCGCCGGCGAGCTCGTCGGCCTGCTCGGACGGCCCGGGCTCAGCGTCGACCCCGAGGTAGCGCGAGTGCTCGAGGGTCGGCCGGCGATGGGCCAGCGCTTGGCGAAGCTGCGCGCGACCGCGGTGGATGCGGCTGCGGACGGTGCCGATCTTGAGGTCGAGGACGTCGCTGATCTCCTCGTAGGTCAGTCCCTCGATGTCACACAGCACGACCGCGGCGCGGAAGCTCGGGGCCAGTGCGGCCAGCGCGGCGGCCACATCGTGGTCGAGGTCGGCGTCGTCGAGCTGCTGGGAGGGGTTCGGCCAGGAGCTGGCCATCCGGTCGTCACTGCCCTCGGCGAGCCCGTCGAAGCGGATCTTCTGCTTGCGGCGCGCACCGTCGAGGAAGAGGTTCGTGGTGATGCGGTGGAGCCAGCCCTCGAAGGTGCCCGGCTGGAAGCGGTGCAGCGAACGGAACACCCGGATGAACACGTCCTGGGTGAGGTCCTCGGCGTCGTGCGCGTTCCCCGTCAGGCGGTAGGAGAGGCGATAGACCCGCGCGCTGTGGTCGCGGACGATCTCCTCCCAGCTCGGCGGCTGCCAGTCCGCGACCGTTGGGTCCGTCACAGCGGGAGCGGGGGTGGAACCGGTGGACGTACGCACGGGGAGAGCCTCCTCCATCGCGGGGGCAGCCGGCACGGCCGAACCCGGGGTCTCATCGTGACGAACCGACCTGTTGAGTCCCTTGACGAAACCTGTCAACAACCTGTGCACCTCCTCCCGTGCTCGTACGCCTGGTTGAACGAGCCGGACCGCGCGGGTGTTCCCTCCGCCGCGTCAGCCACGTCACTCCGTCGCGGCGGTGCGGCTCTTTGTCGGCGCGCCCGACGAGAGGCCGGCAGCCTCGAGTGCCCGGGCGAGCGCGGCTCGTTGCGCCGCGGTCGCCGGGACCATCGGCAGCCGGACGCTGCCCACACCGCGACCCTGCAGCTCCAGTCCCGCCTTGACGAGGATGCAGCCCTGGGTCGCGAAGATCCCGGTGAAGATCGGCAGCAGCCGGCGGTGCCAGCGCAGTGCGTCGGCGGTGTTCCCGGCCAGCGCAGCATCCAGCATCGCCCGCACCTCGGGGCCGCAGAAGTGCGTCGACGTCCCCACCACGCCCACGCCCCCGACCGCGAGCAGCGGCAGCGTCAGCGCGTCGTCGCCGGAGTAGTAGACGAGGTCGGACGACGCCATCACGGTGGCGGAGGCGGTCAGGTCGCCCTTGGCGTCCTTCACCGCGACGATCCGCGGGTGCTCGGCGAGGGTCAGCAGTGTGCTGGTGGCGATCGCCGTGCCGGAGCGGTGCGGGATGTCGTAGAGCATCACGGGCAGGCCGGTCGCGTCGGCGAGGGTGCGGAAGTGCTCGACGAGACCCTCCTGAGGGGGTTTCGAGTAGTACGGGGTCACGGCGAGCAGGCCGGTCGCCCCGGCCTTCTCAGCGGCCGCCGCCAGCTCGAGGGTGTGGGCGGTGTCGTTGGTCCCGACCCCGGCGACGACGCTCGCCCGGTCACCGACCGCGTCGACCACGGCGCGGACGACGTCGGCCTTCTCGGCGTCGGTGGTGGTCGGCGCCTCGCCACCGGTGCCGTTCACCACGAGGCCGTCGTGCGCGTGCTCGTCGACGAGCGAGGTCGCGAGCGCCGCCGCGGCGTCGGTGTCGAGCGAGCCGTCCGCGCGGAACGGCGTCACCATCGCGGTCAGCAGCCGGCCGAACGGCAGGGAGGACATGGCCTCAGTCTAGGGAGCGGACCCTCTGGAGGGCGATC
>NZ_CAXTOQ010000263.1:0-2420 GCF_964245895.1 uncultured Amnibacterium sp. | reverse complement strand
TGAGCGCCGACCGGATGGCGTTGCGGATCACCTGCTCCTCGGAGGCGGAGAGCTCGCCGCCGTTGGCGGGACGCAACATGAAGCCGATGAGCTGGAACAGGAACTCGCGGTTCGGTGCGGTGTCGGGAAGCGAGAGCGGGTTGAAGCCGGTCGGCTCGCCCGGCACCAGCACCTCGTACTGCCCGCCCATGGCCCGGATGAAGATCTCGGCGCCACGGTCCTTGTCGACGAAGAGGAGCTTCGGTCGCGGCTCGACGCGCTGCGACTGAGCCGAGATGAAGGACAGGAACACGGTCTTGCCCGAACCCGAGGGCCCGACGACCGTGAAATTACCGAGGTCGCGGACGTGATGGTTGTAGTAGTAGGCGGTCTGCGAGGTCGTCTCGAACACCGAGATCGCCGGCCCCCAATGGTTCCCGGCCGGGCGCCCGCTCGGATAGTTGTGAAGCGACGTGAACCCGGCGAAATTCTTCGACGAGATCACAGCCTTGCGGGCGATGTAGGCGAAGTTGCCCGGCAGCTGCGCCCAGAAGGCCGGCTCGCAGTTCAGGTCCTCGCGGGTCCAGATCACGGAACGGTCGGTCAGCGCTGCACCGACCGAGGTGACGGCGGCCGCGACCTCGGCGAGGTCCCGGCCGAGGCACATCACCGACATGTGATGCTCGCCGTAGATCGCCTCTGAGGCGAGGAGCTCGTCGCGGGCCTCGTCCAGGTGCTCGGCCACCACCGACCCCGCCTCGTCCGACATGTCGACCTGGCGGGCGACGCGGTCGATCTGCTTCGCGGCCTCCGGCCGGTCGACGATCGCGAAGCTCTGGGTCGCGATGAACTCGTGCGGCACCCGCAGCAGGTTGTCGAAGGAGCCGGGTCCCGTCTGGGCCGGGTACTCGCGGATCGACACCATTGCGCCGAGGCGCGTGTCTTCGGGGCCGGCTCCCCGGATCTCGACCGCGTTGCGGCCGAAGAAGATGCGTTTCATCGACAGAGCGTCGGCAAGCGCCATGCGGGGCAGGTGCATCATGCGCGGTAGAGCGCCGTTGACGAGCTGGACCAGGAACTCGAGAGGCTCCGAAAACCAGACCCCCTCGCGCCGCACGACGCCGAGCTGCCGTGCCCCGTAGGCGGCGAGGTTCTCGCGGACCGCGGTCGCAGCGTCGCGGAGCTCGGTCAGGGCGGCCTGGACCGCCACGGACTCCCCCGCCTCGTCGGTGCGGCCGAGGACCTTGCCCAGCATGGCCTCGAACGTGCCGGCCTGGCCCTGCAGGGGCCGGCGCACGATGGTGACGTAGAGCTCGTTCACGAACATGCGCCGGCGCGACAGCGCCGCGTCGTAGCGCTCGTCGATCTCGCGGCAGAGCGCGTTGTCGAAGGTCGACGCGATGTAGGGCTGCACCTCGCGCCGGATGACGTGGCTCACGAGCGCGAAGCGGGAATTCGCGAGAGTGCGGACGATGTCGTTGCGGGCCAGCAGCCGCGAGTTGATCTCGCTGATGTCGGCGGTCTCGAAGGAATAGCCCTCGAGCTTCAGGACCGTCATCACGAGCCCGTCGCGCGTGCGGATCACGTGGTCGTCGACGTGGCGGGTGTAGGGGATGTGGGACGCGACCGGGCGCTCGCGCCGGGATACGGCTCCGAAGGTCAGCTCGTCGAGGAGCGCCCGCGCCACCACCGCGTCAGGCCGCGTAGCTGTCGGCCGCCCAGAAAGCGCGGGAGCGCGGCGGGCAGCGGGTGGAGCGCACGAACAGGATCTCGAAGATCCGGTCGTCGCGCAGCGTCATCACGTAGCCGAAGAGGTGCAGCGGGATCGCGACCAGCAGCATCAGGAGGTTGTGCGAGAGGAGGAAGCACACCGACGACGCGACGCCGTTGAACATGAAGTACATGTACGGCACTCCCATGAGAGTCGGGGCGCGGGTCAGCGCCTTCACCAGCGGCGTGATCAGCGGCTCCTCGAGGTCGAGGGCGTTCATCGGCCCACCCTTCCTTCTCCGACGCTCACTGGCCGACCGCCGACTGGAAGAACTGGACGATCTGGGCCGAGCCGAACACGAGCACGATCCCGAAGATGACGCTGCCGGCGATCCCCCAGGTGAGGCGGCCGGACCAGGCGAAGAACCCACAGGCGATGACCGCCAGCGTCGCGAGCGCGGTCGCGATCTGGCCGGTCAGCGCCTGGACGAGGGTGGTGAGCGTCGACTGGACCGGCTGGAGGGTGCCGCCGGCCTGGGCGAGAGCAGCACTCGTGCCCACGACCAGGATGGTAGCCGCGATCGGCAGCACGCGGCGGGTGGCGTTCGGCATCTCTCTCATCCTCTCACTCGACATGCATGACGAAGCCGCCGTCCCAGCGCGGGGCCGCGGCCTTGGTGTTCGGCAGGTTGGGGACGGTGACTGACGTTGCCGCCGCTCGACCCGGGTCG
>NZ_CAXTOQ010000262.1:0-2477 GCF_964245895.1 uncultured Amnibacterium sp. | reverse complement strand
CGCGCCGCATGACCGCGGGCCCGGTCTTCATCACCGGCGCGGGCAGCGGCATCGGAGCGGCCACCGCAGCCGCCTTCGCCGCGGCCGGTCACGACGTGATCGCCACCGACATCGACGGGGCGGCGGTGGCTGCCGTCGCGGCCGCACTCGTCGCCGACGGAGGGAGGGCGACCGCACACCGCCTCGATGTGGCCGATCCCGAGGCGTGGGATGCGCTGGCTGCAGAACTGCGCGCGGCGGACCGCTCGCCCGCGATCGTCGTCAACAACGCCTACGCGCTCGTGGATGCGCCGGCGCACGAGCAGACCGAGGCCGACTGGAACCGCCAGCTGTCCGTCACGCTGTCGTCGGTGTACCGGTCGGTGCGCGCGTTCCACGCGAGTCTGGAGGCCGCCGGGGGCAGCGTGGTCAACGTCGGCAGCGTGCACGCCCTGGTCGCCTGGCCAGACCGGCCCGCCTATGCCGCGGCGAAGGGCGGCGTCGTCGCCCTCACCCGCCAACTCTCGATCGAATACGCCCCCTGGGTTCGTGTCAACTGCGTCCTGCCCGGATCGATCCTGACGAAGGTGTGGGACGGCGTGGGCGACGCCGGACGCAGCGCCGCGGCCCGCCAGGCGTCGCTCGGGCGGCTGGGTCGGCCCGACGAGGTCGCCGCGGTGATCCTCTTCCTGGCCGGCGACGGCGCCTCCTACATCACCGGCACCACCGTCGTCGTCGACGGCGGCCAGACGACGTCGGTCATCGATGTCGGCTGACGCGACGTCCGGACATCCGGTCTTCCACGGAGTGCTGCCGGTGCTGGAGACCCCGTTCACCGCGACCGACGACGTGGATTTCGAGGGATTCGAGCGGCTGGCCGCCCATGTGGCCTCGACACCCGTTTCCGGTCTGATGTTCCCCGGATTCGCGAGCGAGTTCATGAAGCTCAGCCGCGACGAGCGCCACGAGCTCGGGCTGCTGGTGATCGCTGCGGCCCAGGACCGGCCGGGCGTCGCCTCCGTCCTCTCGGTGCCGGATCACGCGACCCGCCTCGCCGTCGAGGAGGCCGAGTGGGCGGTCGCGCACGGGGCCGACGCCCTGAACGTGCTGCCTCCGTCCTTCCTGAACCCGAGCCGAAGCGAGGTTCTCGCGCACCTGGCGGCGGTGCTCGAGTCCGTGCCGGCGACGCCGGTGATCGTTCAGCTCGCACCGGGGCTGACCGGCGCCTCCTTCGCTCCCGACGACCTCGTGGACCTCGCGGCCCGATTCGCCAACCTGGCCGCGGTGAAGGTCGAGGCCGTGCCACCCGGCCGGATGGTCTCGCGGTTCGGCGGGCTGCAGCCCCGGCTGCCCTGCCTGGTCGGCTACGGGGGCCTGTACCTGCCCGACGCCCTGGCGCGCGGCGCGGTCGGCCTGCAGCCCGGATGCAGCGTCGTCGAGCTGTACCACCTGCTGTGGGCGCTGTGGACCGCAGGCGACCGCGACGGCTTCCACGCTCTGCACCGTCGTATGGCGCCGTACCTCCTGGAGTGGATGCAGCACGTGGAGTTCATCGTGCAGGTGGAGAAGACGATCTCGGTCCGCCGGGGGCTCATCGCCTCCGACCGCTGCCGCACGCCGGGGTACCGGCTCGACGCCGAAGAGCTCGCCGGGGTCGACCGGTTCCTGGTCGAGTTCGCCGGCGAGCTCGCGCTGTCCTGAACACCACCGAAGGAAAGGCCAGACCATGCGCACATCAGACCTCACCGCGAGCGTCGACGGCGTCAGCATCCGGTTGGTGACGGGCGTCGGCGGAGGCTTCCGGCTCCTGGTCGACGGTGCGGACGGGCCGGACTGGATCGCGTCCTTCGGCGCCGACGCGCAGCTCGACCACGCCGAGCTCGTCGACCGCGGCCTGCTGATCTCGTTCCGCCCGCATCCCGGCGCCCGACCGGGCGACTTCGGCGAGCTGGTGCTCACCGCGGTCGTGACCCTGGGCTCCGAAGCGGGCCGCAGCCCGAGATCGGTGACGCGCATCCGCCTCTCGGGCCCGGAGGACTACCCGCTCGACGAGTACGCCGGCCCAACGGTCACCCCCCGGCCGGACGGCTCCTCGCGCGACCAGTGGCGCTACCTGCTGCCCGACGGGGAGGGCCTGTGGATGCGCGCCGACGGCAGCGGGCCCGGAAGTCGCCCGCGTCTCGTCTTCCACGAGCACCGCATCTCGCTGCCGATGAGCGCCCTGGTCG
The DNA here is from genome assembly GCF_964245895.1 of uncultured Amnibacterium sp. GTDB lineage: Bacteria > Actinomycetota > Actinomycetes > Actinomycetales > Microbacteriaceae > Amnibacterium. The sequence goes on along the minus strand of NZ_CAXTOQ010000262.1, from coordinate 270 downwards.
ACGACGACGGCGCCGCCCTGATGGTGTCGGGCGTGGGCGGCAACGATCACGCCGTCGACTTCGTCTTCGGCGGCAGCGCGGACGACCTGTCGGGCATGCGGCTCGTCAACTTCGCGTCGCTCGGCACCTGGCACCACGACCGCGAGTGGCGCATCGCCACGGTCCAAACGGGTGGCGCGCCGGCGCTCGCGATCGAAGTGGCGGCGCAGCTGCGTGAGCAGGGGATGCGGCTGATGACGCAGACGGAGAAGATGACCGAGCGGGGGGTGC
>NZ_CAXTOQ010000261.1:0-2509 GCF_964245895.1 uncultured Amnibacterium sp. | reverse complement strand
TGCTCCGCGTAGCTGATCCCGGTCGCCTCCACCCGCACCAGCAGGTGCCCCGCGGAAGGGGCGGCGACCGGCGTCGTGGTGACCTCGAGCCCGTCGGGCTCGACGAGACCGGGCAGCACCACGGTCGTGGTGGTGGCGGGGATGGTCAGGTCGTTCATGCGGTTCTCCTTCTGGTACTGATCGGACAGTCACAAGCGCAGGCGTGCAGATTCGATGAGATCGGGGAGGGGGCGTCAGCGCGGGACGGGGTGGCTGATGCCGCGGGTGAGCAGGGCGGCCCAGTCGGTGTCGAGGTCGTCGAGGCCGGTCTGGGCGATGAGGTGGCAGAGCTGCCCGTAGGCGATGAAACGCTGCACATCGGCCTCGGGGGCGCCGGAGACGCGGCGCACCGTGCGGACGACGAGGGCGAGTCCTCGCTGCACGGCCTCGCGGACCTCGGGGACGTCCGCGGCGCTCTGCGCGTGGGCCTGCAGCATGATCAGGTCCCGGTCGCCGATCAGCTCGACGTAGGCCGCGGTCATCGCGTCGAGCCGTCCGGCCGCGTCCGTCTCGCCGGCGGACTCGCCGCCGGCCACCAGCGCTTCGGCGACCTGGGCGAAGCAGTGGTCCACCGCCGCGGTGAACAGGCCGAGCTTGCCGGTGAAGAGGCGGAACACGTAGGCGGGGGACACCTGGGCCGCCGTGGCCACGTCCGCCACCGGTGTGGCGTGGTAGCCCGCGACCGCGAACACCCGCACCGCGTGGCCGACGATCCGCACGCGCTGGTCCTCCGCTGTCGACCGGACGGAGCGGGCCGATCGAGCCGTGGACGTCATGTATGTGAGTGAACAGTAACAAGCGAACGGTGTCAACTCAGGAACAGGAGCGGTGGGCGGTGGTCGTCCAGCGACCGCCGATCAGGACGGATCCCGCGGATCCGATCGCGGCGACTGCGGCACGGGTGACTGCTCGTGGAGCGAGGTCGTGGCGACCCAGGTGGCGAGCAGCTTGAGCCCGTCGTGGGACGGCGATCCGGCGGCCGCCGTGTAGACGACCAGCCCCAGGCCGTCGCTGGCGATTCGCATCACCTCGTAGGTGAGGTCCAGCTCCCCGACGATCCGGTGATGGAGGCGCTTGGTCCCGGTCACGTGCTCGCGGACGTCATGGGAGGCCCACACGGTGCGGAACTCCTCGCTGCGGGTGGAGAGCTCGCCGATCAGGTCCGAGAGCGCCCGGTCGTACGGCGATCGGCCTGCCTCGATCCGCAGCGCGGCCACGGTCTGCAGGACGGTGCGCGCCCGGTCGTCGAAGAAGTCGTGCGCCCGGGGGTCGAGGAACAGGTACCGGGCTGCGTTGGCGGGTCGCTCGGGCATGTCGAACTGCTCCGCGAAGAGCGCCCGGCCCATCGGGTTCGTCGCGACCAGGTCGAGACGTGCGTTCTGGATGACGGCCGGGACCGTCTCCATCGCGTCGAGGGTCTGCTGGAGGCTCGGCCGCACGGTCACCGCTCGCGCTGCCGGTCGGCGCCGCTGGCGGGTGACGCCGGCGCCGGCGTTCCGGACCAGGTCGAAGAGGTGCGCGTGCTCCGCGGCGTCCAGGTGCAGGGCGCGGCTGATCCCCTCGAGGATCGCCTCGGACACGCCGGCGGCGTTGCCGCGCTCGAGCCGGGTGTAGTACTCGGTGCTCATCCCCGCGAGCAGGGCGACCTCCTCGCGGCGGAGCCCCTTGACGCGTCGGCGCCCGCCGAAGTCGGGAAGTCCTGCCTGCGCCGGGGTGAGGCGGTCCCGACGAGTGGTCAGGAACTCGCCGATCTCGCTCCGCGCGTCCATGGACCCCGAATGTACGGTCCGGGCCGCAACGGCAAGGAGTCCTTGCCGGTACCCCTCTCCGCCGGGTCTGCCTCCCATCCGGCCTTCGGCGTCTACTGGGAAGGCACGCGGCCGAGACGGGCACGCGTTCCACGACGCGCCGACCTCAGCATCGACCGAGCGCAGAAGCACCGGGAGCGACGTGTCCGACACGAAGACGATCCTGATCACCGGCGCCTCCGACGGCATCGGGGCTGCGGCGGCTCGCAGGTTGGCCGCAAAAGGCGAGCGCCTGCTGCTGACCGGGCGCTCCCGCGACAAGATCGAGCGGATCGCCGAGGAGCTGGGCGCCGAGTCGTTCGTCGCCGACTTCGCGAGGCTCGACGACGTGCGGGCCCTCGCGTCGGCCGTTCGAGAGCGCGCCGACACGCTCGATGTGCTGGCGAACAACGCCGGCGGCATGTTCGGTGCGCGGACGGTGACCCAGGACGGGCACGAGCAGACCTTCCAGGTGAACCACCTCGCTCCTGCACTGCTGACCACCCTGCTGCTGGAGCCCCTGCTCGCCGCGAAGGGCTCGGTCGTCGGCACGTCGAGCCTCGGTTCGCAGTCCGGATCGATCGATCTCGACGACCTGGAGCACGACAGGAGGTACACGGCGCTGCGCGCGTACAACGACGCGAAGCTCGCGGTCACGCTGTTCACCCGCGCGCTGCACGATC
>NZ_CAXTOQ010000260.1:0-2523 GCF_964245895.1 uncultured Amnibacterium sp. | reverse complement strand
GGTCTCCGTGACCTGCCCGATCCCGCGCTTCGGGGTGTTCAGGATGCGCCGCATCGCGAGCGCGTCCGCCGGGTTCGCGACCGCGATCAGGTACGCCATCGCGTCCTTGATCTCGGCGCGCTCGTAGAACTTCGTGCCGCCGAGGATCCGGTACGGCACGGCCGACCGGATCAGGATCTCCTCCAGCGCACGGGTCTGCGCGTTGGTCCGGTAGAACACCGCGACCTCGCGGTACTCCACGCCGTCGCTGTGCAGCTGCTCGATCTCGTCGGCGACGAACTGGGCCTCGTCGTGCCCGGAGTAGCCGGTGAAGCCCGTGATCCGCGCGCCGGCACCGACCTCCGTGAACAGGTTCTTCGGCTTGCGGTCGAAGTTGTTCGCGATCACCGCGTTCGCCGCGTCGAGGATCGTCTGGGTCGAGCGGTAGTTCTGCTCGAGCAGCACGACGGTCGCGTCGGTGTAGTCCTGCTCGAACTCGACGATGTTGCGGATGTCGGCGCCGCGGAACGCGTAGATCGACTGGTCCGAGTCGCCGACGACCGTGAGCGAGGCGGGAGGCAGCCCCTGCGCGGGCTTCGTGAGCTCGCGGATCAGGGCGTACTGCGCGTGGTTCGTGTCCTGGTACTCGTCGACGAGGATGTGCCGGAACCGGCGGCGGTACGGCTCGGCGACGTGTGGGAACGCCCGGAACAGGTAGACGGTCTGCGTGATCAGGTCGTCGAAGTCGAACGCGTTCGCCGCCTGAAGCGTCCGCGAGTACTCGCGGAACATGGTGAGGAACATCGCCTCCTTCGGGTCGGCGAGGTTCACCGACCGGGAGAACGTCTCGGCGTCCACCAGCTCGTTCTTCAGCTTGGAGATGCGCGCTGCCGTGTTCGCGACCGAGAAGCCCATCACGTCGGCCTCGTGCTGCTTCACGATCCGCTTCAGCAGCGCCCGGCTGTCCCCGGAGTCGTAGATCGTGAACCCGGAGGCGTAGCCGAACACCTCCGCCTCCCGCCGGAGGATGCGGACGCACGCCGAGTGGAACGTGGAGATCCACATGCCCTCGCTCGCCCGGCCCACGAGCTGCTTCACGCGCTCGCGCATCTCGCCGGCGGCCTTGTTGGTGAAGGTGATGGCGAGCACCTGGCTCGGCCACGCCTCGCGCGTCTCGAGCAGGGAGGCGATGCGCCGCGTGAGCACGCTCGTCTTGCCGGAGCCGGCCCCCGCGACGATCAGCAGCGCGGGGCCGCGGTACAGCACGGCCTCGCGCTGACGGGGGTTCAGCCCGTCGAGCAGGGCGGAGGACTGCTCCGCCGACAGGGGCTGGACCAGCTGCGTCATGATGACGTCAAGAGTAGGTCGGCACCCCGACAGCGGGAGGCGCGGCGACGACCGCGCGGGCCAGGTCGGGGTGGTCCGCGAACACCCCGGTGACGCCGGCGGCGACCAGGCGCCGCCAGTACTCGGCGTAGCGGCCGAACGGGCCTTCCGGCAGCCGGTAGCGCCGGGGCAGGAAGCGGTTCTCCGGGCGGAGCGTCCACGTCCAGACGTCGAGCCCCAGGTCGCGGAAGCCGCCGACGGTCCGCGGGCTCACGAGGTTCGTGCCGAGGCTCACTCCGTCGTACGCCGCGAACGCGTCCGGGTCGCGCACGGTGTGGTGGTCGATCACGGGCTCGTGCCCGATCAGGGCGACGAGCGGGTGCCCGATCCCCCGGTCCCGCAGCCGCTCGAGCGCGTCGTGCTCGAAGCTCTCGATGCTGATCGGCGGCAGGCGGGCCGCGTCCGCGAAGGTGTCGATCAGCAGGTCGTCGACCGGCAGACCCAGCCGCGCGGAGCGGGAGGCGTGCTTCAGCTCGATGACGAGGCGCACCGTGCCGGCCGCCGCGACGAGGTCCATCACCTCGAGCAGCGTCAGCACCGCCTCCGAGCCGTCGTGCTGCGAGCTGGCGGGCCGGAGGCGCGGCAGCCGCTCCCGCCCGGTCAGGCTCCGCAGCTCCGCCAGCGACAGGTCCTCGGCGAACCAGCCGTGCCGCGGCCGGCCGCGGACGACCTTCACCCGGCGGCGGTCGCGCAGCTCCGGCCGCGCGGCGACGTCGGTGGTGTGGCTCAGCTCCGGGTCGTGCCGCACCACGAGCGCGCCGTCGGCGCTCGCGACCACGTCGACCTCGATGGCCTGCGCGCCCTGCTCGATCGCGAGCAGCAGCGCGGAGCGCGTCAGCTCCGGTCGGTAACCGCACGCGCCGCGATGCGCGATGACGAGCGGGGCGGGCACAGGCGAGAGGCTACGACACGCGCGCGCGATCCATAGGGAAGCCATAGCGCTCGCGCCCACGAGTCGCACCGGAACTTCTTAGAATCGTCCTTCCGGGCCGCATCGGCGTCCGGATCCCGACAGGAGCAGGACCCATGGCGAACCCCGCCCTCTCCAACAACCCCGCGTTCAGGAAGGGCTGCACGGTGAGTGCATCCCAGCTCGAGGAGCTGTACGAGCGCCCGTCCGCATCGCCCGCCGACACGGGCCGCATGACCTACGAGGAC
>NZ_CAXTOQ010000259.1:0-2595 GCF_964245895.1 uncultured Amnibacterium sp. | reverse complement strand
CAGGGCCAGCACCGGCTGGCACGCGGCCTGCGCCGCCACCGGCACCGCGAGCACGAGCGCGAGGCGGCGGGGCAGGACGCGGGCGAGGCGCTCGGCCAGCGGCGGCGCGAGCAGCAGCAGCCCCGCCGTGGCGGCGACGCTGAGCACGAACCCGGGGCTCCACGCGATCCACGGATCGGCGACGAGCAGCACCAGAAGCGCGAGCGCCAGCGCGGGCACCCCGGCGGCACGGCCTCCCCGGAGCACGCAGACCAGACCCACCGCGGCCATCACCGCCGCGCGCACCACCGACGGCTGCGGCGTCACGAGCACGACGAACCCGCCGAGCGCTGCGCCGGCCAGCAGGATCCGGGCGGCGCGCGGCAGCCGGAGCACGCCGCCGATCGCGAGGACGGTGATCACGACGACCGCGCAGTTCGCGCCGGACACCGCCGTGAGATGGGTCAGGGACGAGTCCCGCATCGCCTGCTGCAGGTCCTCGCCCACCCGCGAGGTGTCGCCGACCGCCAGCCCGGGCAGCAGCGCGGCGCCGTCGCCGGGCAGCCCGGCCGTGCGCGCGAGCAGCCCGGCCCGCAGCGCCGCCGCGGCCTGCTGCTCGGGCGGCGGCGGGGCCCGCAGGGCTGTGCCGCCGCGGACGGTGCCGAGGTACGCGGCGGCATCGGTCGGCTCGGCCCTCCGCAGCGCGACGCGCAGGCGCACGACGGCGCCGGGCACCGCGTGCAGCCGGTCGCCGAACACGGTGACCGGCACCGAGACGGGCCGCCCGTCCAGCTCGACGACGGTGCCGCGCACCACCTCCCGGCTGCCGAGGGCGCCGGACACCCCGGCGGCCGTCGTGCGGAGCACCGTGTCGACCCGCAGGTGGACGAGCACCGGCCGGTCGGTCGGGATCCCGGAGGGGTGCCGGCGCGCCTCTCCGACGGCCACCGCGGCGAGCACGGCCACGAGCACCAGCGCGCCGCACGCGAGCAGCACCGCCGCGCGGGTGCGGCGCCGCACGGCGCGCGGCACGAGGACCGCGGCCGCGGCCAGGGCGACGACCGCGCCGGGCACGGCCACGACCGGCTGCGCTGTCGCCGTGAGCGCGACGACCCAGGCGCCGGCGGCGGGCAGCAGCAGACCGGTGCGGACGAGCCGGTCGCTCACGGCACGACCAGGTCGCGCAGCGCCTCGAGCGTCTTCGGCCCGATGCCGCCGACGTTCCCGAGGTCGTCGACCGTGGCGAAGCCGTGCGCGTCCCGGTAGGCGAGGATCCGCGCCGCCATCGCGGGCCCGATCCTCGGCAGCGTCTCGAGCTGCTCGGCCGTCGCAGTGGACAGCGAGATCGGCCCGCCGGTGCCGGCCGCGCCGGCCGCCGCGGCCGCGGTCGGCGGCGCGCCGGCATCCGGCACGACGACCTGCTGGCCGTCGTTCACCCGCGCGGCGAGGTTGATCCCGTCGGTGTCCGCCGTCGCCGCGGGGCCGCCCGCCGCCGCGATCGCGTCCACGACGCGCGCGCCGGCCGGCAGCGCGACGATGCCGGGCCGCCGCACGGCGCCGCTGACGTGCACGAGCAGCGGGGTCGGCGCCGGTGCCGCGGTCCGCTCGGCTCGGACCGGCGCCAGCTCCGTCGCGCTGCCCGCCGCCTGCCCCGCGGCGAGCACGGCGGCCGCGATCAGCGCGGCGACGGCGAGCAGGCCGAGGGCGACGAGCGCCTTCACCCGCCCGCCCGGCAGGGCGGCGAAGCGCTCGCGCAGCTGATCCACCCCGGGACGCTAGAGGCGCCGGAGTCCCCGGAACCGGTCGATCAGCCCCCCGACGGCGGCTCGCCCCTGTGGAGGAGCGACCCGCTCACTCCGTGGCGATGCTCACGACCTTCGGCGCGCGGACGACGACCCGCGCGATGCGGCGCGAGCCCACGGACCGCTGGACGATGTCGGAGGACGTCGCGAGCCGCTCGAGGTCCTCGGCGGTGATCTTCGGCGACACGTCGAGCTTCGCGCGGACCTTGCCGTCGACCTGCACGATCGCGACGACCGAGTCCTCGACGAGCAGGGTCGGGTCGGGTTTGCGGAAGCCCTGCAGCGCGACCGACGGCGGGTAGCCGAGCCGCTCCCACATCTCCTCCGCCGTGTAGGGCGCGAAGAGGCTGAGCGCGACGGCGATCGTCTCGACGGCCTCCCGCACGGCGCCGTCCGCGCCGCCCGGCCCGCTGTCGATCGCCTTCCTGGTGGCGTTGACGAGCTCCATGGTCCTGGCGATCAGGACGTTGAACTTGAACGACTCCGCCAGGCCGGGGACGTCCGCGAGGAACCGGTGGGTCTGGCGCCGCAGCGACTCGTCGCCGCTCGCCCAGATCACGTCGGTGGGGCTCGACACGTCGGCCGCGAGCCGCAAGGCGCGGTGCAGGAACTTCACCTGACCGCCAGGGCGCACGTCCTCCCAGTCGATCGTGTCCTCCGGCGGACCGGCGAAGGCCATGGTCAGCCGGATGGCGTCGACGCCGAAGCGCGCGAGCTCGTCGGACAGGCTGACGCCGCCGCGGCTCTTCGACATCTTCGCGCCGCCGGACAGCACCATGCCCTGGTTCAGCAGCGCGCTGAACGGCTCGGTGAA
>NZ_CAXTOQ010000258.1:0-2598 GCF_964245895.1 uncultured Amnibacterium sp. | reverse complement strand
GCGGCCGGAGCGCCGCCTCGAGCACTTCGGCAGGCTGCGCGCGCTCGAGCAGGCCAGAACGGCGTCCTGCAGCCTGCTCACGTGGGTGCAGCCTGCTGAAGTGCTCCGCGCCGAGCGCATAGGGTCGGGCCGTGGTCGTCCGGATCGAACCGAGCATCCTGTCCGCCGACTTCAGCGCGTTCGCCGCCGCCGTCGCCAGCATCCCCTCCGCCGATCTCGTGCACTGCGACGTGATGGACAACCACTTCGTGCCGAACCTCACGTTCGGCCTGCCGATGGTCCGGCGCCTCGTGGAGACGAGCGCGCTGCCGCTCGACGTGCACCTGATGATCGACGACCCCGACCGCTGGGCGCCCGGCTACGCGGAGGCGGGCGCGCACACCGTGACCTTCCACGCGGAGGCGGCGCACGAGCCGATCGCGACCGCCAGGGCGATCCGCCGCGCGGGTGCCCGCGCGGGCATCGCCGTGAAGCCGACGACGGACGTGCGCCCCTACCTGGCCGCGCTCGCGGAGTTCGACCAGGTGCTGGTGATGACCGTCGAGCCGGGGTTCGGCGGCCAGTCCTTCATGGCCGGGCTGATGGACAAGGTCGGCGAGGTGCGCGCCGCGATCGGGGATCGCGACGTGTGGCTGCAGGTCGACGGCGGCATCGGCGCGGACACCATCGCGACCGCGGCGGCGGCCGGCGCCGACACCTTCGTCGCCGGGTCCGCGGTGTTCGGGCAGGAGGACCCCGACGCGGCCGTGCGGCACCTCCGCGCCCTCGCCTCCGCCTGATCGCGGATCCGGATCCCTCGCGCGGATCCGGATCGGCGAGGCGACACGCCGTGTCCAGGCGCCCGGAGGCGGCGCGTCGCGCCGTCCGTCCGGATCCGCGACGGCCACGACCGCCCGATACCCTGACCGGGTGAAGACGTTCGAGGGGCTGTTCGCCGAGCTGTCGGCGAAGGCGGCCTCGCGTCCGGATGGGTCCCGCACGGTCGTGGAGCTCGACTCCGGCGTGCACGGCATCGGCAAGAAGGTGGTCGAGGAGGCGGCCGAGGTGTGGATGGCCGCCGAGTGGGAGAGCGACGACCGCGTCGCCGAGGAGGCGTCCCAGCTGCTCTACCACCTGCAGGTGCTGCTGATCGCGAGGGGCCTGACGCTCGAGGACGTCTGGCGACATCTCTGACGAGACCCCGCCCGACCACCCCTCGACAGGAACCCAGATGCTCCGAATCGCCGTGCCCAACAAGGGTGCGCTCGCCGAGACCGCCGCGCAGATGCTCGGCGAGGCCGGCTACCGCCTCCGCCGCGACCCCAAGGAGCTGACGGTCGCCGACCCGCGCAACGACGCGGAGTTCTTCTACCTGCGGCCCCGCGACATCGCGACGTACGTCGGCTCCGGAGCGCTCGACGTGGGGATCACCGGCCGCGACCTGCTGCTCGACTCCGGCTCGCCGGCGGTGGAGGTCGCGGCGCTCGACTTCGCGTCGTCGACCTTCCGCTTCGCCGGGCCGGGCGGTCGGCACCTGACCCTCGACGACCTGCGCGGCAAGCGGGTCGCGACCAGCTTCACCGGCCTCGTCGGCGCGTTCCTCCGGCGCGAGGGCGTCGACGCGCGGCTGGTGCACCTCGACGGCGCCGTCGAGACCGCCGTGCGGCTCGGCGTCGCCGACGTCGTCGCCGACGTCGTCGAGACCGGCGCGACCCTGCGCGCGCAGGGCCTCGAGATCTTCGGTCCGGTCATCCTCGAGTCGACGGCGGTGCTGATCGCGGGGGCCGAGCGGGCGGCGGGGCTCGACGTGCTCGAGCGCCGCCTGAACGGCGTGCTCGTCGCCCGCCGCTGGGTGATGGTCGACTACGACGTCCCGCGGCGGCTGCTCGACGCGGCGACCGCCGTGGCACCCGGCTACGAGTCGCCGACCGTCGCCCCCCTCCAGGACCCGGAGTGGGCCGCGGTCCGCGTGCTCGTGAAGCGGGACGAGATGAACCTCGTGATGGACCGCCTCTACGCGCTCGGCGCCCGGGCGATCTTCGTCACGCCGATCCACGCCGCGAGGCTCTGATGCCGCTCGCCACCCGGGTCATCCCGTGCCTCGACGTCGCGGGCGGCCGCGTCGTCAAGGGCGTCCGGTTCCAGGGGCTCGAGGACGCGGGGGACCCCGTGGACCTCGCCGCCCGGTACGCGGAGGAGGGCGCCGACGAGATCACGTTCCTCGACGTCACCGCGACGGTGGAGGCGCGGGGCACGCTGCTCGACACCGTCCGCCGCACCGCGGAGCAGGTCTTCGTGCCGCTCACCGTCGGCGGCGGCGTGCGGAGCGTCGACGACGTCGACCGGCTGCTGCAGTCCGGCGCGGACAAGATCGGCGTGAACTCGGCGGCGATAGCCCGCCCCGACCTCGTCGCGGAGATCGCGGGCAGGTTCGGCGCGCAGGTCTGCGTGCTCTCGCTCGACGTGCTGCACGACCCGCGCAGCCCCTCCGGCTGGTCGGTGACCACGCACGGCGGCCGCACGAACACCGGCATCGATGCGCTCGAGTGGACCAGGACGGCGATCGACCTGGGCGCGGGGGAGCTGCTGCTCAACTCGATCGACGCCGACGGCACGAAG
>NZ_CAXTOQ010000257.1:0-2622 GCF_964245895.1 uncultured Amnibacterium sp. | reverse complement strand
ATCGACGAGGCGTTCCTGGTCGCCCAGCGGCGGCTGCTCGCCTGGGGCATCACCGGCTGGCAGGACGCGATGATCGGCGTCGTCCACGGCCTGCCCGACCTGCTCGCCTCCTCCCTCCGGCTCGCCGACCGCGGCGCGATCGTCGCGCACGTCGTCGGCGCGCTGTGGTGGGAGCGCGATCGCGGGCTCGAGCAGGTGCCCGAGCTGGTGCAGCGCCGCGCGCTCGCCGCGGGGCGGGAGCGGTTCCGCGCGACGAGCGTGAAGATCATGCAGGACGGGATCCCCGAGAACTTCACCGCGGCGATGCTGACCCCGTACCTCGACGCGCACGGCCACGAGAGCGGCGAGACGGGCAAGAGCTTCGTCGATCCGTCGCTGCTGCGGGAGGCGGCGATCGCGCTGGACGCGGAGGGCTTCCAGCTGCACGTGCACACGATCGGCGACCGGGCCGTGCGGGAGGCGCTCGACGCGATCGAGGCGGCGCAGGCCGCCAACGGCGCGCGGGACGCCCGGCACCACCTGGCGCACATCCAGGTCGTGCACCCGGACGACGTCCCGCGGTTCGCGCAGCTGGGGGTCGTGGCGAACGCGCAGCCTTACTGGGCGACGCACGAGCCGCAGATGGACGACCTCTGCATCCCGTTCCTCGGGGCGGAGCGGGCACGCTGGCAGTACCCGTTCGGCGCCCTCGCCCGCGCGGGCGCGACGCTCGCGTTCGGCAGCGACTGGTCCGTGACCACCGCCGACCCCCTGCAGATCATCCACGTCGCGGTGAACCGCGCGCTGTTCGGCGCTCCTCCGGCCGAGCCGCTGTGGGGCGAGCAGGCGCTCTCGCTCGGCGACGCGATCACGGCCGCGACGGCCGGCACCGCGTTCGTGAACCACGACGAGCACCGGGCGGGCCGGCTCGCCGTCGGCCTGGAGGGCGACCTCACGATCCTGGACCGGGACATCACCGCGGCCCCGGCGGCCGAGATCGGCGCCGCGTCGGTGGTGGCGACGGTCGTCCGCGGCGAGGTCGTCTTCACCGCCTGAAGTTCGCGGACGGATCCAGGACGCGGAGCGGGACGCCGTCCGTGATGCAGGAGCGGAAGCCGCACCCGGTCCTGAAGGAGGGACGCCGTCGATGCGCGCGGGTCCGCCGGCGTCACGTCCGCAGGGAATGGTCCCTGGATCGGGAGCGAATGCCGCCTTCCGTCCTGATCCGGATACCTCTTCCTGAACACGGCACGCAACGTGCGGATCTCGGGAAGGCAGGTCCGTGGACCTGCGGATTCCCCTGACGGCCCACCCTCTGTGATGCGTGAATCGGTCCGGACGGACCTGAGCGAGGACCACGATCATCGATTCAGGCCTGCGTCGAGGCCCTCCGCTGAGCGGCGCGGGACATCAGGAGGCGGACGATCACGATGACTGCTGCAACGACGACTGCCGCATCGTCGCTGAGTCCGAGACCGGGGATCGGGTCCGGGATCACGTCGAGCGGTGACGGCCACCCTCGACACGCGGACGAAGAATGGTTCGCGGATCCGCAGTTCTCGGTCGACACGCCGTCTCCGAAGGCCTCCGCCGCGGCGTGTCGCCTCGGAACTGCGGATCCGCGAACCGTCATGCCCCCGTTGAAGGTCAGCCGCCGGCGAGGGTGCTGGCGAGGCTCATGCCCTCGCCGGTGCGCCGGCGGGAGGTGATCAGCACGACCGCGACGAGGGCGAGCGCGACGAGCGTCAGCAGCAGCATCAGCGTCGACATCGCCGCGATCGCGGGCCGCAGCGACGACCGGACCGACGCGAACACGTAGACCGGGAACGGGGTCGCGTCCGCGGTCGAGACGAAGCTGGACAGCACCGTGTTGTCGAGGCTCAGCGTGAACGAGAGCAGCGCGCCGGAGATGACGGCCGGCCGCATCAGCGGGAACGTGATGTCGAAGAAGCGGCGGATCGGCGGCGCCCCGAGGTCGGCGGCGGCCTCCTCCAGGGACTCCGACAGCCCGGCCATGCGGGCCCGGACGATGAAGGTCACGACCGCGCAGGAGAACAGCGAGTGCGCCACGATCAGCCGCACGATGCCGGAGTTCAGCGGCGCGAAGCCCCAGTCGGTGCCGAGGGTGACGAACCAGGGCAGCAGCGAGACCGCGTTCACGATCTCGGGGGTGACCATCACGAGCCCGAGCAGCGCGGTCAGCCAGCCGATCCAGCGCGCGCCGGCCCGCCGCGCGACGGCGACGCCCGCGAGGGAGCCGAGCACCGCGGCGACGAGGGCGGAGAAGATCCCGACGTAGATCGACACCTGCACGCCGCTGGTGATGGCGGAGTTCGCGAGCGCGTCCTCGTATGCGCCGAGGCCGAAGCCCCGGTACGACTGCAGCAGCCGGCCCTCGTTGAACGAGTAGGCGACGATGACGAGCACCGGGAAGAACAGGAACAGGAAGCCCAGCACCCCCCAGACGCCGAGCAGCACCGTGCCGGCGTCGGCCCGGCGCCTGCGGCCGACCGGGGCCGGCGCGGGGGCGGTCGTGGACGCGGGTGCGGCGACGGCGGTCATGCGTTCCCCTCCAGCACCGGGATGTGCTCGTACCGGTCCACGATCAGCTTCACGAGCCGGAACAGCAGGCCGAAGACGACG
>NZ_CAXTOQ010000256.1:0-2623 GCF_964245895.1 uncultured Amnibacterium sp. | reverse complement strand
GGATCAGCGTCCGCAGCGCGACGGCGACCAGGCAGCCGATCACCGCGCCGAGGCTGTTGGCGACGACGTCGCCGGGGCTGGAGACGCGGCCGGGCAGGAAGAGGCCCTGCGCCGTCTCCACGCAGGCGGACAGCAGGGCGCCGCCGACGATCGCTGCCCACCACAGGCGGAACGGCAGCAGCACGCTGAGCAGGAAGCCGACGGGCACGAAGAACACGACGTTCGCGGCGAACTCGATGAAGCCGTAGTCGACGAAGGTCGGGATGCCCTTCGACCACAGCTTCGCCAGCAGCCGGTCGATGTACGGCGCCATGCCCTGGTCGACGGTGGTCGGCCACAGCGTGACGACCAGCACGACGACGAGGTACATCACCGAGAGGGCGGCGACGAACCGCACGCGGAACGCGCCGGCATGCGTCGCGCGGGCCATGGCGGACGATCGTACGGCCCGGCGGTCTCCCCCGCCGGGTCGATGGCCCCCGAACGGGGGGCACGACACGCCCCGGAGGGCCACCGCCAAGGCCTCCACTTCAACCGTACGTTGAAGGTATGGCCATGACGCTCCGCCTCAGCCCCGCCGAGGACGAGACCCTCGCCCGCCTCGCGCGCCAGTTCCGGATGAGCAAGAACGCCGCGGCCGCGCAGGCGATCGAGACGGTCGCGCCGCGCGCCGACCACCCGGAGTTCGTGGAGGCCGCGACGACGCGTCTGCTCGAGCGCTACGGCGATCTGCTCGGACGTCTCGCCCACGCCTGACGCTCCGCCGCCTCGGCACTCCGGTCTCGGAGTCGTAGAGAGGCGAGCGAGCCGACCGGAGCTACTGGTCGCGCTGCTGCGCCTCGAGCTCGCTTCGCACCCGGCGAGCGACCGCATCCCACGAGTACCTGGCACGCCATCCGTCAGGCGAGTGTCGAGGTGGTCGCGGCCGGTTCAGGACCTGTTCGATCGCACGCGCCCACGCCAGTTCATCGAGCGGATCATCGACGGCGGTCCCGTACGACCCGATGATCGACCCGAGCGGAGCACAGCCCGCCCAGTGGACGACGGGAAGACCCGACGCGATGGCCTCGACCGCCGGCAGACCGAAGCCCTCCTCGAGGGACGGCATGACGAGAGCCCGATGCGCAGCGTACAGATCACGCAGCGTCGCGTCGTCGCATCCCGCCACGACCCGCACCCTCCCGTCGAGCCCGTGCTGCTCGACGAGGCGCTGCACGCCGGCGGCGTCCGCTGTCACAGTCGTCAGCCGGATGCCGTCGAGTGCGGCGAGGGCTCTGAAGAGGACGGTCGGGTTCTTGTGCGGCTTCAGGTTGCCGACGAAGAGCAGGTCCTCTCCGGCCTGCTCCTTCGTCGCGGGCTCGAAGAAGACATCCGCGCACCCGTTGCCGACGTCCGCGACGCGGACGTCGGCATCGTCCAGCCACCGCTCGATGACCGTCTTCGACGACTGCGACACGGTCAGGACCACACCTGAGCGCTTGATGGCGGGTCGCACCACCGACTCGTAGTACCGGCGTTTCACCCAGGACGCTTCATCGGCGTGGGAGAGGTGGATGAGGTCGTGAACGGTCAGAACCTGACGGGCCAAGGTCGGACCAGCGTTGAAGCCCGGCGTGTACACGAGATCTCGCCGCCCCAACGAGAGTCGGAACGGGTTCAGCAGATCGAGTGGCGAGAGCGGATCGACCGGGCCTCGGAGACGCGTCGATTCGAGGTGCAGGCGACCGAGCACCTCTGTGCCGAACCGTGCGATCCCGTGCTGCCCACGCCACCGTGCGTCCGTCAGGAGCACGGCACGACCTCGCGATCGAGCGCGGCGTCCAGCCAGGCTCTGACCCGGACCTGGAACGCACTGACCGAGAACGAGGTGGCGTACGAACGGATGATCGCGCGGTCCAGCCGCCCGGCCTCCTGCACCGCCCGACGGAGGCTCGAGGCGTCGAACTCCTCCAGCAGGCACCCGCTGAGCCCTGGCACCACGCTCTCCCGGACCCCGCCGAGAGCATTCCCGATCACGGGCGTACCGCACGCCATCGCCTCGACGGGCATCATCCCGAAGTCCTCGACCGCGGGGAAGACGAACACCGACGCGCGCTGGTAGAGCGCGTAGAGCAGGGCGTCCTCGGGCTCGTCCACGATGTGTACCGGCACGGTCGCTGACGCCGCTTCGGCGAGAAGCGCGTCCCGCTCCGGCCCACCGCCTGCGAGCACCACGGGAAGACCGGACGCCTCGCCTGCCCGGATCACGAGGTCGAGCCGTTTGTACCCGATGAAACGTGATGCTCCGAGCAGGAACTGCTCGGGAAGCCCGTCGAGCACCGTGCGCTCGTCCTGCTGCAGAACAGCAGCCCAATCGTCCACGGCTTGGATGCGCTCGACGTCGACCGGTGGGTGGATGACCTGCGCATCGCGCCCCCACGCCTTCTTGATCCGCTCGCGGACGTAGTCGCTGTTGGCTGCGATGGAGGTCGCCTCGTGCGCACGGAACCGGTCGATGGGCTTCAGGATGAGCGACGCGACCCGAGCCACGACGCCGGAGCCGCGGTCATCGAGCTCCGGGTTCCAGATGTACCGGGCAGGCGAATGGACGTACACGAGCTTCGGTGTACGACGCGGCCGGACT
>NZ_CAXTOQ010000255.1:0-2660 GCF_964245895.1 uncultured Amnibacterium sp. | reverse complement strand
GGAGCCCGACATCGACGTCGACTTCGACTCCGACCGGCGGGAGGAGGTGATCCAGCACGTCTACGAGCAGTACGGACGGCGGAACGCGGCGCAGGTCGCGAACGTCGTCACCTACCGGCCGAAGAACGCGGTGCGCGACATGGCGAAGGCACTCGGCGCCTCCACCGGCCAGCAGGACGCGTGGAGCCGGCAGGTGGAGCGCTGGGGCGCGGTCACCTCCTCCGACGACCACGACATCCCGGCCGCCGTCGTCGAGCTGGCGGAGCAGGTGCTGAAGGCGCCGCGGCACCTCGGCATCCACTCCGGCGGCATGGTCCTGACCGACCGGCCCGTCGGCGAGGTCGTGCCGATCGAGCACGCCCGCATGGAGCGCCGGACCGTGCTGCAGTGGGACAAGGACGACTGCGCCTACATGGGGCTCGTGAAGTTCGACCTGCTGGGCCTCGGCATGCTCGCGGCGCTGCAGTACGCGTTCGACCTCGCGGCGCAGACAGTCATCGGTGAGCATGGCGGCGAGCGCTGGACCCTCGAGACGATCCCGAAGGAGGAGCAGGGCGTCTACGACCAGCTGTGCCGGGCGGACGCGGTCGGCGTGTTCCAGGTGGAGTCGCGCGCGCAGCTGGGGCTGCTGCCCCGGTTCCTGCCGCGCCGGTTCTACGACCTCGCGATCGAGGTCGCGCTGATCCGGCCCGGCCCGATCCAGGGCGGTGCGGTCCACCCGATCGTGCGGCGCCGCCGCGGGGAGGAGCCGGTCACCTACCTCCACCCCCTGCTGGAGCCGGTGCTGGCCCGCACGCTCGGGGTGCCGATCTTCCAGGAGCAGCTGATGCAGATCGCGATGGCCGTCGGCGGCTGCACCGGCGAGGACGCGGACCTGCTGCGCCGCGCGATGGGGTCGAAGCGCGGGATCGAGAGGATCGAGTCGCTGAAGGGGAAGCTGTACGCCGGGATGGCCGGCAACGGCATCACCGGGGCGACCGCGGACGAGATCTACACGAAGATCCAGGCGTTCGCGAGCTTCGGCTTCGCGGAGAGCCACTCCCTGTCGTTCGCGCTGCTGGTCTACGCGTCCGCGTGGATGCGGCTGCACTACCCCGGCGTCTTCCTCGCGTCGCTGCTGCGGGCGCAGCCGATGGGGTTCTACTCCCCCGCCTCCCTCACCGCCGACGCGCGCCGGCACGGAGTGGTGGTGCGGCGGCCGGACATCAACCGCTCCGGGGCCGACGCGGGCATGGAGGCGATCGAGGGTGCCGCTGCCTCGCGCGGCATGCTGGCCTGCCTCGGCGAGCAGCCGCCGGTCGAGGCGGGCTTCGACCGGACGGCGCCGGTCGAGGACCACCTCCACCGCCGCGACGGGGACCTGGCGGTGCGCCTCGGGCTCGCGGGCGTCACCGGCATCGGCGCGCCGCTCGCCGAGCGGATCGTCGAGGAGCGGACCGCGCACGGCGACTACCGGGATCAGCGCGACCTCGCCCGCCGCGTGGGGCTGACGGCCCCGCAGCTGGAGGCGCTCGCAACCGCCGGCGCCTTCGAGGGCTTCGGCATGACGGTCCGGGAGGCGCTGTGGGCTGCCGGCGCCGCCGCGGAGGAGCGGCCGGACACCCTGCCGCACACCTCGATCCTCGTGCAGCCGCCGCTGCTGCCCGAGACGACCGGGATGGACCGCGTCGCGGCCGACCTGTGGGCGACGGGCATCTCCACCGACGACCACCCGGTCGCGCACGTGCGGGCCGAACTGGGGCGCCGCGGGGTGCTCGCCTCCACCGCGCTGCAGGGAGCGGAGTCCGGCCGCCGCGTCGAGGTCGGCGGGGTCGTCACCCACCGGCAGCGGCCGGCGACCGCCTCCGGCATCACGTTCCTCAACCTCGAGGACGAGACCGGGATGGTGAACGTGATCGCCTCGGTCGGCGTCTGGCAGCGCTACCGCCGCGTCGCCCGGGAGGCGCCCGCGATGATCGTACGCGGCATCCTCGAGCGCTCCCCCGAGGGCGTCGTCAACATCGTGGCGGACCGCTTCGAGCGCCTCCCGATCGGCGCGAAGCACGCCTCCCGCGACTTCCGGTAGCGCTTCAATTTGAAGGCGATCCGGTCGGCCGAAGGCCACCGGATCGCCTTCAGAATGCAGCGTGACCTTCTTGATCCGGGCGCCGACGGCTGACGACGCCGAGGCGGTCGGGAGGATGCACCTCGCCGCCTGGCGTGAGGCGTACGCGCACCTCCTCCCGCAGGACTTCTTCGACGACGACGCCGAGGCCCGCTGGATGCAGCGGTGGACGGCGAACCTCGCCGAGCCCCGCGCGGACACCGTCTCCCGGATCGCGCTGCGCGGGGACGAGGTCGTCGGCCTCGCGACCGCCGGTCCCGGTCGCGCGAACGAGAGCGGCGGTCCCCCTGTCCGCGATCGCGAGCTCTGGGCCCTGTACGTCCGGTCGTCCGAGTACGGCAGCGGACTCGGACACCAGCTGCTCACCGCGGTGCTGCCGGAGGACGTGCCCGCCGAGCTGTGGGTGTTCGAGGCGAACCCGCGCGCTCGCGCCTTCTACGCCAAGCACGGCTTCGAGGCGACGGAATACACGCTTCGGACCGATCAGCTCGGCACGCAGCTCGATCCGCCGGCGCATTGGGCGCCCGAGTATCCGGGCATCGACGAACTTCCCGCG
>NZ_CAXTOQ010000254.1:0-2664 GCF_964245895.1 uncultured Amnibacterium sp. | reverse complement strand
GGGCATCCGCACGTCCATCAGCACGACGTCGGGGCGCTCGCGCTCGACGAGCGCGATCGCCTCCTCCCCGTTCCCCGCCTCCCCGACGACGGTGAGGTCGGGCTGGGAGCGCACGATCATCGAGACCCCGCGCCGGAACATCTGCTGGTCGTCGACCAGCGCGACGCGGATGCCGGTCATCGGGCTCCCTCGGGTCGGAGGATCGGGATCGCAGCGGTCACGCTCGCCGGCAGGAAGGCGCGCACCCGGAACCGGTCGCCGTCCGGGCCGGCCCTGAGGTCGCCCTGCACGGCGCCCGCGCGCTCCCGCATGCCGATCAGGCCGTGCCCGCCGGGGGAGCTCCGCGGCGGCCGGGCCGGGTCGACCGCGTTGACGACCTCCACCTCCAGCCCGTGCGGCGTCCGCACCAGCAGCACGGAGGCGGGGCGCTCGAGGTCGCCGTGGCGCAGCGCGTTCGTCAGCGACTCCTGCACGATCCGGTACGCGGCCAGCTGGGTGGCGGTGCCGAGCGCGCCGAGGTCGTCGTCGCGGGTGACGTCGACGCGCAGCCCGGAGCCCTGGAGCTGCGCGAGCAGCACGTCCAGGTCCGCGAGCCCCGGCTGCACGCTGGTCGTGCCCTCGTACCGCAGCTGCTGCAGCAGCACCCGCACGTCGGCGAGCGCCGCGCGGGACACCGCCCCGATCGTCTCGAGCGCCTCGTCGACCGACTCCGGGTCCGTGCGGCGCAGCAGGCGCGCGCCGTCGGACTGGGCGATCACGACCGCGAGGGAGTGGGCGACGACGTCGTGCATGTCGCGCGCGATCCGGGTGCGCTCCTGCTCGGCGGCGACCTGCTCGCCGGCCTCGTCCGCCTCCTGCCGGTTCCGCCGCGAGCGCTGCGCGGTCGCGACGAGCACGCCGAGGGTCCAGGCGAGCAGCAGCGTGACCGCGGTCAGGGTGCCGACGATCGCGAACGCGTTCACCGCGGACGGCAGATCGCCGATCGATCCGGTGATCGCCCGGACGAACGGGTAGCGCGCGACGAAGACGCCGGCGACGCCCGCGCCGACGAGCGAGGACGTGAACGCCGCCCAGCGGACCCCGCGCGTGCCGTAGGCCGCGCAGCCGTAGACGATCGCGGGGATCGCCGCGTCGTACAGGTTCGGGCTGTCGAGCGCGGACATCTGCGCGATCGCGCCGGCCCAGCCGACGATCAGCGCGAGCGCGGGCGACCAGCGGCGCACGGCCAGCGCCGCGCCGAGCACGACGATCGCGGCGACGGAACCCGGGATCTCGAGCGCGCCGCGCAGGGAGAACAGCCCGAACACCACCACGAAGGCGGCGGCGATCGCGAGATCGACGACCTTCTGCGTCTGCGTGAGGGGACGGAACACGGGGAAAGGGTAGGTGCGTCGCGCGCCGCGGCACCGGCCGGCGTCCCGATCTCAGCCTTCCGGATGAGGCCGTCGGCGAGGATCGACGGCGTGACCCTGGGAACCCTCGCCCTGCCCGACGGCCGATCGCTCGAGACGTGGATCAGCGGCCCGGAGGACGGGCTGCCGTTCGTGTTCCATCACGGCACCCCGGGCGCCGCCCGGCCGAGCCGGGCGATGGAGCGGGCCGTGCACGCGCACGGGCTGCGGTTCGTCGCGCTGTCCCGCCCGGGCTACGCGACCTCGTCGCGCCGTGCCGGGCGGCGGATCGTGGACGTCGTCGACGACACCGACGCGGTGCTCGACTCGATCGGCGCGGACCGGTGCCTCGTCGGCGGCCACTCCGGAGGCGGTCCGCACGCGCTCGCCTGCGCGGCACGCCTCGAGCGGGCGACCGCGGCGCTCGTGATCGCCGGCGTCGCGCCGCACGGCCCGCTGGACCTCGACTTCCTGGCCGGGATGGGCCAGGACAACCTCGACGAGTTCGGTGCCGCCCTCGACGGGGAGATGACGCTGCGCGCGAAACTCGACGCCCAGCGGCCGGGCCTGCTCGAGACGACCGCCTCCGGCATCGTGGAGGCGCTCGGCTCGCTGCTGCCCCCGGTCGACCGGGCCGTGCTGACCGACGAGTACGGTCAGGACCTGGCCGCCTCGTTCGGCGACGCCCTGCGGCGGTCGACGGACGGCTGGCTCGACGACGACCTCGCGTTCGTGTCCGACTGGGGCTTCGCGCTCGAGGAGATCCGGCGGCCCGTCCTGCTCTGGCAGGGCGAGGAGGACCTGATGGTCCCGTTCGCGCACGGGCAGTGGCTCGCCGCGCACGTGCCCGGGGTGACGGCGCACCTGATGCCGGGCGAGGGGCACCTGTCGATCGCGGTGGGCGCGGTCGACCGGATGCTCGACGAGCTGCTCGCCGCCTGAGCCGTCGGCTCCGGCGGCTTCCGTCGGCTCCCGCAGCCGATCGCGATCCGGACCGCTGCCGGAGGCGACAGGATCTGCCGGCGCCGGCGCCGCGGGACGTCCGTCGGTGGCCGGGCGGTCACGACCGACGGCAGCGAGCCCGGATTCAGCGCGCGGCGGGCGCTTCCACCGAGCCGTAGGCGACGGTCTCGACGTAGATGGTCTCGACGTCCGTGCCCTCGATGACCTCGGCCACCCGGTCGCGCCAGTCCGGCCGCACGAGCGGGGCCAGCGCGTCGAGCACGTGGTCCGGGTCGCCCTCGAACTCGAAGACGGCGACCGTCTGCCGCTC
>NZ_CAXTOQ010000253.1:0-2665 GCF_964245895.1 uncultured Amnibacterium sp. | reverse complement strand
AGCCGATCGCCATGGAGGAGGGCCTGCGCTTCGCCATCCGCGAGGGCGGCCGCACGGTCGGCGCCGGCACGGTCGTGAAGATCATCAAGTGAGCTGACGCTCGCTGAGCGAAGGGGTCGGGCCGCGAGGCCCGGCCCCTTCGTCGTTCCCCCGGTGACTACGGCGTTTGATCTGTTGATTTCAGTGGAGTCAGTTGCGACACTTTGGCAGATTTGATCTGTGTGTTTAGTGGAGGGTCCGTGCAACAACCAGGTGATCAAGTGCCCGATGGGCGAGGCAGGCCCTCCCGGGCCGCGATCTTCGAACAGTTCGCAGCGGCAACCACGGAGTTGAAAGCTCTGGGTGGCCTGCCCACCCCACAGGAGGCCCGACCGATCTGGGACTCGATCTGGCACTCCGAAGTCCACAACTCGACCGCGCTCGAGGGGAACACACTCGTCCTGCGCGAGGTGCGAGTACTCCTCGACGAGCACCGCGCGACGGGGTCGAAAGCGGTCAAGGACTACCTCGAAGTGCAGGGGTACGGTGACGCCGCGCGATGGGTCTACTCGCAGGCTCGGGGCTCGGACTGGTCCGCTGCCGGGGAGCTCGTTACGTTGAGCGAGATCCGCCACATCCACGAAGTAGCCATGACCCCCGTCTGGACCGTGGCGCCTCACCCCGAAGCAGGCGGCAACGAAGCTCCGGGCGGATTTCGTGAGCACGACATCCATCCGTTCTCCGGCGGTATGCAGCCGCCGCCGTGGGTGCAGGTGCACCCACGGCTCTCGACATGGGTCGATGAGGTCAACGCCGTCAGAGCAGCTCTCGTCGACGGAAGTGTGGCTCTCGCAGATCTTCCGATGAGGCTGGCGAACCTGCACAGCGCGTTCGAGCGCATCCATCCCTTCATCGACGGGAACGGCAGAACGGGTCGCCTCGTTCTGAATCTGCTGCTCACCCGCCTCGGTTATCCGCCGGCCATCGTGTACAAGCGGTCGCGCGATCGGTATCTGAAGGCGCTCGACAGAGCAGATCACGGGGACGTCGCGCCGCTCGCGGAGGTGCTCGCCCGATCCGTCATCGGCAACCTTCACGAGCTTGTCCTGGCGAACATCGCCGGGCCAGCGCGCATCGTGCCGCTGCGCGCTCTGGAGAGCGACGACCTGACCTACCAGGCACTCCGGCAGGCTGCCTCGCGGGGGCGCCTCCGGGCGCAACGCGGGTCAGACGGGCAGTGGCGATCCAGTCGACACGACGTCGAGGCATACCGCGCTTCGCGCTACCAACGTCCCCGCGACTGAGGCTCGGAAGGTGAGTCCGGGCATGAGTCGCGCCTCACCGGCGTCATCTCGCTGCCCGAGGGCACCGAGATGGTCATGCCGGGCGACACCACCGAGATGTCGGTCGAGCTGATCCAGCCGATCGCCATGGAGGAGGGCCTGCGCTTCGCCATCCGCGAGGGCGGCCGCACGGTCGGCGCCGGCACGGTCGTGAAGATCATCAAGTGAGCTGACGCTCGCTGAGCGAAGGGGTCGGGCCGCGAGGCCCGGCCCCTTCGTCGTTCCCCCGGCCCTTCGCGGATCCGCACTCCTCTCGCGGTTCCGCAGTTCTGCGTCGCCGCGCCGGACGGAGCGCTCGCGGAGCGGCGTGTCGGCCGAGAACTGCGGATCCGCGGACCTCCGGGCGCACACGCCACAGGGGCGAGGGGCTGCGGCCGACCGCCCGCCTACGCTGGACCGGTCATGCCTGCGCCCGTCCCGTCCCCGTTCGTCCCCGAGTCGACCCCGCCCATCGCCCTGGCGCAGCTCGCCTCCCGCTTCGACCTCGGCGGGGTACCGGGGGACGTCGATGTCACCGGTATCAGCCTCGGCACCGGTGCGGTGCGGCCGGGACACCTGTTCATCGCGCTGCAGGGGGTCCGCAGCCACGGCGCCGCGTACGCGCAGGAGGCGGTCGAGCGCGGCGCGGTCGCGGTGCTGACCGACCCCGACCACGCCGACCTCGACGTCGCGGTCCCGGTCCTCGTCGCGCCCCGGCCCCGCCTCCTGCTGGGTGAGCTCGCGGCCGCGGTGTACCGCACCCGCGAGCACCACCCGCTGCTGATCGGCGTCACCGGCACGAACGGGAAGACCTCCACCAGCCACTTCCTCGCCGGCCTGCTGGACCTGCTCGAGGTGCCGAACGGGCTCAGCTCGACCGCGGAGCGCCGGGTCGCCGCCGAGCGTCGCGTCGCGGGCCTCACGACGCCCGAGGCAACCGAGCTGCACGCGCTGATCGCACGCATGGTGGAGGCGGGGGTGGAAGCGGCCGCCATCGAGGTCAGCGCCCAGGGGCTCTCGCGCCACCGCCTCGACGGCATCGTGTTCGACGTCGCGGGGTTCACGAACCTGAGCCACGACCACCTCGACGACTACGCGGACATGGACGCGTACTACGCCGCCAAGGCCGTGCTGTTCCAGCCCGACCGCTCCCGCCGCGCGGTGGTGTCGCTCGACACCGACTGGGGCGCCCGCGTGGTGGCCGACGCCGGCGTGCCGACGTCGACGATCGCGCTGGCCGGGGGATCACCGGCGGACTGGACCGTGCGGGTGACCGAGGAGACGCAGGGGTTCACCGCGTTCGTGCTCGAGGACGCGGCGGCCCGGCGGATCAGCACGCGGATCCCCGTGCTCGGTTCCCATAT
>NZ_CAXTOQ010000252.1:0-2753 GCF_964245895.1 uncultured Amnibacterium sp. | reverse complement strand
GCGCGGGCCGGAGGCGGCCGCGAACGCAGCGGGCGCGGCGTCGCAGATCGAGTTGGAAGCACTCCTTCGTCTGCGCCTCACGGCGCTGACTCCCACGCGTGACGTCCGGCGCGGCGATGGCCTCGACGATCCCCGCACCATCGCGACGGCCGCTCAGTCCCACGTCGACGAGATCATGTCGCGACTGACGATGTTCGCCGAGTCGGCCGGACATGAGATGACCGCGATCATCCGCGACGAGCACGGACTGGACGAGGGCCTCCTCGCGTTGGACCGCGCCTCGTTCGACGCCATCTCGGCCATGCCTCGCACCGTGCACGGGTGCGGGGTGCTGTTCCGCGCCGGGGTCCTGCCCGAGAACCGGTTGGCCGGCGCGTGGTTCGTTCGAGAGGCCAGTCAGATCCTGCGGCACCCGCATGAGTTCGACGAGACGCAGCCGGACTTCTACGACTACTCCCGTGCGGCGTGGATGTCGGAGACTCCGATCGTCGTCGGTCCCTACGTCGACTCCGGCGGAGTCGACGACTACGTCCTGACGCTGGCCGTGCCCGTCCTGACCGCTGCGGGGTTCATCGGCGTCGCCGCCGCGGACATGCCCGTCGAGCAGTTCGAGCTCGAGTTCGCTCCTCAACTCCTGACGGCAGGACCGATGTCGCTCGTCAACCGAGAAGGTCGCGTCATCGTTTCGACGGTGCCGGCGGTGACGCCGGGCACCTTGCTGCGCTCCGGCCCCGAGACCGATTCGTTCGCGGTCGGCACGTTCGGTTGGCGGGTCATCACCACCCACGGGTGAGGCCTCGACCAGAGACCCGGGCGCGATGTCGAGGGTCCGGTGGTGCGCTTCAGCGCGGAGCTCGCGCAGCCGGTCGACGAGGTCTCGCACGCGCTGCGCGAGGGGCACGGCGGATGACCGGCCCCATGTCGACCGCCGCGAGAACAGGTCCTCCGACAGCATGCCGGCGCCAGAGGGGTGCCGGTGCCGCCGCGCCGGTCTCGATCTCCGAGCGCCGGCCGTCAGCGCTGCGCCGCCAGCCGCTGGGCGACCTGCCGCAGCTCGCGCACCCCGCGCTCGTAGCGGGCCGCGAGCACGATCAGCAGCACGCCGCCGATCCCTACCCAGAGCCACCAGGGCACCGCGCCGTAGACCGCGGCGATCGCCGGCCACAGCTGCACGAGCGCGTGCACCACGAAGACGACGCCGCCCAGCAGGAACGGGGCGGAGAGGCCGCGCAGCGCGCCGGCGAGCAGCACGGCGAGCGCGACGACGCCGAGCCCGGCGACGCGCCACAGCTGGCCCGGCGCCGCGTCGAGCAGCAGGGAGGGGACGAGCAGCACCACGAGCCCTGGACCGAGCTCCGGCCAGGTGCGCCGCCGGCCGTCCCGGCGCAGCCGGGCGGCACCCGCGACGAGCAGGGCGACCGCGAGCGGCGCGGTGACGAGCTCGAGGGGGTCGATCCGACCGACGCGGTCCGAGAGCGGCGCCGCGACGCTGAGGCCGACGACCGCGGCGAGCGCCGCGCCGACGAGCCCCGCCACCTGCAGCGGCCGGCCCGCGACCGTCCGGTCGGCGCCGGAGGCCGTGATCGCCGCGAGCAGCGCCCCGTCGAGCACGAGCGCGACGAGCAGGCGGATCGGCACCTCCTCGGGCCTGCCTGCGGCGGCGAGCCCGACCGCGGTGACGAGCAGGACCGCGAGCCCGCCGGGCACCGCTGGCGACCACGCCGGGCGCGCCCGGCGCACGGCGAGCGCGGTGGCCGACAGGGCCAGCGCCGCGGTCGCCGGCAGCCACCACGCCTCCGCCGCGCCGACCGGCCCGCCCTCTCCCGCGGCGCGCGCCGCGGCGACCAGCACGAGCACGGGCCCGGCGACGACGACCAGCACCATCCGGACCGCGACGCCGCGGATCGCGATCGGCAGCAGCGGCGCGGCCACGACGAGCAGCCCCGCGCCGGCCACGACCACGACGGCGCGCGGGGTGGCGGCGGGCGCGGCCGCGGCGACGATCGCGGTCGGCAGCAGCGCGAAGCCGAGCCCGATGCCGGCCAGCGCGGATCGCAGCGACGGCGGGGAGGAGGGGGACCGCCACGCGAGCAGCACGGCGAGCGCGACCAGCACCGCGGCGGCCGGCAGCCCGTACGCCTCCTGGTCCGGGACGGCCGCGGCGCCGAGGCCGCGCCAGACGGCGAGGACGACGAGCGCCGCGGCGGCCCAGCCGGCGTGCCGGCGCCAGGTGCTCGACCGGAACGGCTCGCCGTCCAGCCACGCGACGACCGCGGTCGCCGCCGCGAGCGCGAGGGTCGCCGCCCAGCCCGTCCACGGGAGCAGCGGGACCGCGATCGCGAGCAGCACGGCGTCGTGGACGGTGCCGAGGGGGCGGTCGGCACGGCGGAGCAGCACGGCGCGGACCAGCGCCGCGAGCAGCACGCCGGCCGCGAGGGCGAGCCCGCCGTCGTCCCCGCCGGCCGGGAGCACCGCCGCGAGCACGAGCGGCAGCACGACCGCGGTGGCGACCGGACCGACGGCGGCGGACACCGCCGCCTCGAGCCGCGGGTCGCCGCGGCGGAGGTGCACCGCGGCGGCGAGCGCGAGCAGGGCCGCGGCGATCGCGAGGACGCCGGGCTGCAGCGGGGACCGCACGAGCAGGCCGCCCATCGCGAGCAGCACACCGGCCGCGGCGACCCCCTCCGCGGCCCTCAGGTCCAGCCGGAACCGTTGCGCCGACGGGACGACGGCGAGCAGCAGCAGCAGAGCCG
>NZ_CAXTOQ010000251.1:0-2850 GCF_964245895.1 uncultured Amnibacterium sp. | reverse complement strand
GCCGCGACGACGAGGGCCGCATCGAGATCGGCGGCGTCGCGCTCGCGGACCTCGCCCTGCAGCACGGCACCCCGCTGTACGTCCTCGACGAGGCGGAGGTGCGCGGTCGCGCCGCCCGGGTCGTCGCCGCCTTCCGCGAGAACGCGGCGCCGCTCGGCGCCGCGGTGCAGATCTACTACGCCGCGAAGGCGTTCCTGTCCGCGGACGTCGCCCGCTGGATGCGCGACGCGGGCCTGCGCGTCGACGTCGCGACCGGCGGCGAGCTCGCCCTCGCCCTCGCCGCGGGCGTCCCCGCCGCATCGCTCGGCCTGCACGGCAACGACAAGTCCGACGACGAGCTCACCCTCGCCGTCGAGGCCGGCGTCGGCTCGATCGTCCTCGACTCCGCGGAGGAGGTCGGCCGCGTCGCCGACGCCGCCCGCCGCGCCGGCACGGTGCAGGCCGTGCGCCTGCGGGTGAACAGCGGCGTGCACGCCTCCACCCACGAGTACCTCGCGACCGCCCGCGAGGACCAGAAGTTCGGCGTCGCGCTGACCCAGGTCCCCGGCGTCGCCGCCGCGATCCGCGCCCGCCCGCAGCTGCGGCTGCTCGGGCTGCACAGCCACATCGGGTCGCAGATCTCCGGCGTCGGCGGCTTCGCGGAGGCGGCCAGGCGGCTGCTCGCCGTGCACCGCGACCTGCTCGCGGGCGGCCAGGTGCCCGAGCTGAACCTGGGCGGCGGGTTCGGCATCGCCTACACCGCGGACCAGGAGGCCGTCGGGATCGAGCAGCTGGCGACGGGCATCCTCGGCACCGTCTCGGCCACCTGCAGCGAGCTGGGCATCCCGATCCCGGACCTCGCGATCGAGCCCGGCCGCTGGATCGTGGGCCCCGCCGGCGTCACGGTCTACACCGCGGGCACCGTGAAGGACGTCGAGCTGTCGACGGCGGACGGCCCGGCCGTCCGCCGCTACGTCTCCGTGGACGGCGGCATGAGCGACAACGCCCGCACCGCGCTCTACGGCGCCGAGTACGAGGTGCGCCTCGCGAACCGCGTCTCGACGGCCGACCCGGTGCTCGTGCGGGTGGTCGGCAAGCACTGCGAGTCCGGCGACGTCGTGGTGCAGGCCGACCTGCTGCCCGGCGACGCGGGCCGCGGCGACCTGCTCGCCGTGCCCGCGACCGGCGCCTACCACCACAGCCTCGCCAGCAACTACAACCTCATCACGCGACCTCCCGTGGTCGCGGTGTCCGACGGAGCGGAGCGCGTGCTCATCACCCGCGAGACCCTGGCCGACCTCTTCGCCCGGGACGCGGGCCTCGTCGAGGAGGCGGTGCGATGACCCCCGGCGTGCTGCCCATCCGCGTCGCCGTGCTCGGCGCCGGGACCGTCGGCGCGGAGGTGGCGCACCAGCTGCTGACCCGCGCTTCCGACCTCGAGGCCCGCGTCGGCGCCCCGCTCGTGCTGGCGGGCGTCGCGGTCAGGAACATCGACGCGCCCCGCCACCCGGCGCTGCCGAAGGCGCTGCTGACGACGGACGCGGAGAGCCTCGTGCTCGGCGCCCACATCGTCGTGGAGCTGATCGGCGGCGTCGAGCGCGCCCGCGAGCTGGTGCTGCTGGCCCTGGAGAGCGGCGCGGACGTCGTGACCGGCAACAAGGCGCTGCTCGCCACCCACGGCGCCGAGCTGTTCGCCGCGGCCGAGCGAGTCGGCGCGCAGCTGAACTACGAGGCGGCGGTCGGCGGCGCGATCCCGATCATCCGCCCCCTGCGCGACAGCCTCGCCGGCGACGACGTGAAGCGGATCCTCGGCATCGTGAACGGCACGACGAACTTCATCCTCGACCGGATGGACGAGCACGACGACAGCTTCGAGCAGGCGCTCGCGGAGGCGACCAGGCTCGGCTACGCGGAGGCGGACCCGACGGGCGACGTCAGCGGCGCCGACGCGGCGCAGAAGGCCGCCATCCTCGCCGGCCTCGCGTTCCACACCCGCGTGCCGCTCGCCTCCGTGCCGGTCGAGGGGATCCAGTCCGTCACGCCGGAGCAGATCCGGGCCGGCCGCGAGACCGGTCACGTCGTGAAGCTGCTCGCGATCTGCGAGCGGCTCACGGGCCCCGACGGCGTGGAGGGGGTCAGCGCGCGCGTGCACCCGGCGCTCCTGCCGCGCCGGCACCCGCTCGCCTCCGTCCGCGGCGCGAACAACGCCGTGTTCGTCGAGGCGGACTCCGCCGGCGACCTGATGTTCTACGGCGCCGGCGCGGGCGGCCCCGAGACGGCGTCCGCGGTGCTCGGCGACCTCGTGTCCGCCGCCCGCCGCCACGTGATCGGCGGCCCCGGCCTCGCGGCCCCGCCGTCGTCGAACCTGCCGGTGCTCGACCCCGGCGTGGTCTCGAGCCGCTACCAGATCACGCTCGTCGTCCGCGACGAGCCCGGCGTGCTCGCGCACCTCGCCGGCATCGTCGCCGAGCGGGGCGTGTCCATCGAGACGGCCCAGCAGACGAGAGCGGCCGTCGGCGGCACCGCTACCCTCGTGATCGGCACGCACCGAGCGCCCGAGGCGGCGCTGTCGGCCGTCGTGACGGCCCTGAGCGAAGCGCCGGAGGTCGCGGCGGTCGCCGGGGTGCTGCGCATCGAAGGCGAGTGAGGAACGACGTGAGCATCCGCACCATCAGCAGGCAGTGGCGCGGCGTGATCCGCGAGTACGCGGACCGGCTGGACGTCTCCGACGCCACGCCGGTCATCACCCTCGGCGAGGGCGGCACGCCGCTCATCGAGGCGCCCGCGCTCTCGCACCGCACGGGCGCCAGGGTCTTCGTGAAGTTCGAGGGCATGAACCCGACGGGCTCCTTCAAGGACCGCGGCATGACC
>NZ_CAXTOQ010000250.1:0-2897 GCF_964245895.1 uncultured Amnibacterium sp. | reverse complement strand
TTGATGACGTGGGTCACGTCGTCCACGTCGATGCCGCGGGCGGCGACGTCGGTGGCGATGAGGACGTCCTTCTTCCCCGTGCGGAACGCGGTCATGGCCCGCTCGCGCTGGTCCTGGCCGAGGTCGCCGTGCACGGCCGCGGCCGCGAAGCCGCGATCCGTCAGCTCCTCCACGAGCCGAGCGGCGGCGCGCTTCGTGCGGGTGAAGATCACGGTCTTGCCGCGGCCCTCCGCCTGCAGGATGCGGGCGACGACCTCGTCCTTGTCGAGCGAGTGCGCCCGGTAGACGATGTGCTCGATGTTCTTCTGGGTGATGCCCTCGTCCGGGTCCGTCGCGCGGATGTGCACCGGCCGGTTCATGAAGCGGCGGGCGAGCGCGACGATCGCGCCCGGCATCGTCGCGGAGAACAGCATCGTGTGCCGCGTCGCGGGCGTCTGGGCGAACAGCTTCTCGATGTCGGGCAGGAACCCGAGGTCGAGCATCTTGTCCGCCTCGTCCAGCACCATCTCGCGCACGTCGGCGAAGGAGATCAGCCGCTGGCCGGCGAGGTCGAGCAGCCGGCCGGGGGTGCCGACGATGATCTGGGCGCCGGCCTTCAGCGCCTCGATCTGGCCCTCGTAGGCCTTGCCGCCGTAGATGGCGGCGACGGTCGTCGGGCGGTTCGCGGTCGCCATCACGAGGTCCTCCGCGACCTGCACGCACAGCTCGCGGGTCGGGACGACGACCAGCACCTTGACGCCCGGCTCCGGGTCGTGGCCGAGGCGCTGGATGATCGGCAGGCCGAAGCCGAGCGTCTTGCCGGTGCCGGTCTTGGCCTGGCCGATGATGTCCTGGCCGGAGAGGCCGAGGGGGATGGTCTGGGCCTGGATGGGGAATGGCTCGAGGATGCCGTGGGACGCGAGGGCGTCGACCAGGTCCTGGTCGACGCCGAGGGAAGCGAATGTCAAGAGAGCGGGTGCCTGTCGTGTGGCGCGCGGTGGCGCGCATGCTGCCGCGGATCGCGGAACGGATCGCGCGGGGGTGCGCCGTGATCGTGCGTTCCTGACCGGCGCAGGCGGGCCCGCTCCACGGCGGGCTCCGTGGGGCATCCTACCCCGCTGCCAATATGCTTGACGGGTGATCCGACCGGGACGACGGCGCCCGACCGCGCCGCGGTCCCGTCGCGGGACGCCTCCGCGGGTCGACCGCATCGCCCTCGGCGACCTGCGGCCGGACCCGGAGGCGCTGCTCGGGCGCGTCGCCTACCTGCGGCTCGCGCTGTTCGAGACCTCCTCCGCGGTGGCCGGACGGGCGACGGACCTGGCCGACCGCGAGGCGATCACGCGGGTCGCCGCGGTCGTGCTCGAGCAGCACACCGAGCTGGCGCGGCTGATCGAGTCGAACGGGCTCGTGCCCGCCGTCGTGATGCACCCATACACCGCGGACATCGACCGGTACCGCCGCCGGATCGCGGAGTCCGGCTGGCACGAGTCGGTGCTGACGCTGCACCTCGCCGCGGGGCTGCTGGACGACTTCTTCGCGGCGCTCGCGGGCGGCGTGCCCGGCCAGGACGGCGCCAGGATCGCCGCGCTGCTCGAGCGCGACATCGGCCACGACGCGCTGGTCGCCGTGCTGCAGACCGGTATCGGCGCCGACGCGCGCCTCGCCTCCCGCCTCGCCCTGTGGGGCAGGCGGCTGGTCGGCGACACCCTGCTGCTCGCACGCGGAGCCCTCGCCGACGTCGCCGACGCCGAGGGGCACCCCGCGACGACGGAGCAGCGCCGTGTCGAGCCGATCATGAACGACCTGATCGCCGCGCACTCCCGCCGGATGGACCGGCTCGGCCTCACGGCCTAGGCCGGGCGGGCACCCTGCCGCGCGCTGCCCCGTCCGTGCCGCGTGCAGGTCCGCGTGCGGTGTGCAGGTCAGGAGGGGGCGTCTCGTCCTGCGCCACGGACGTGATCCTGCACGCGGCACGCCACAGCCGTCGCGACGGGGGCGTCGCGCCGCGGCGCCTGCAGACGGTCGTGACGGACGCAGGCCCGATCCGTCCGATCCGGCCTGCGCCCTCCACATCGGCCTGCGTCGGCCGCACCACGGACGCCGACATCACCGTGCGCGGCCCCGATGAGGAGCTCGCCCCCGGCAGGACGGCGCCAGGTCCGCTCAGGCCCGCGCCAGTGCCGCCTCGTCGTGCAGGTGCCTGCTGCGGCGGAGCACCGCGCCCACCGCGGCGGAGGACAGCACGGCCGCCAGCAGCGACGCGAGCCACATGACCGCGCCGCCGTCCTCGACGCCCGCCCAGGTCAGCCCGACCCAGACGATCGCGCACGCGACGCCCGCGACCGCCGGCAGCAGCAGCACGCCCGTCAGCGCGCGCAGCGGCAGCACCGCGTGCGCCGCCAGCCCGAGGACGATCGCGACCGTCTCGGCGTAGATCAGCTGCACGTCAGGCGACGAACCCGACGCGGCGCGTGCGCTCGCTGCCGACCTCGACGTACGCGAGGGTCGCGACCGGCACCAGGTACAGGCGCCCGTTCTCGTCGGTGAGCGTGAAGTGCGACGCCTGCTTCTCGATCGCGTCGCCGATCGTCTTCTGGACCGCCGCAGGCGACTCGGCGCTCTCGAACGCGAGCTCCCGGCCGGAGTTCTGGATCCCGATGCGCACCTCCACGAGGCGCCCCCTTTCGACGTGTGCGGCCGATCGGCGATCGGCCCCGGCCAGTATCCCGCGACCGCCGCTGAACAGGTCGCCGCGTCCGCGGTGGGCGGACAGCCCGACCGGTGTCGGAGCCGCCGCCTACCGTCCCTGCTGTGCTGAGGACCCCCGAGCTCGACGACGACCAGCGCGCCGTGCTCGGCCTGCTGGACGGCGCCTCCGCGGTCGTGCTCGGCGCCCCGGGCACCGGCCGCCCGAC
>NZ_CAXTOQ010000249.1:0-2992 GCF_964245895.1 uncultured Amnibacterium sp. | reverse complement strand
GTCGACGACATGATCGACACCGGCGGCACGATCGTGAAGGGCGCGGAGGCGCTGAAGGCGAACGGGGCGACCGGCGTGATCGTCGCTGCGACGCACGCGATCTTCTCCGACCCGGCCGTCGAGCGCCTCGCCTCGCCGGCGATCGACCGCGTGATCGTGACGGACACGCTGCCGCTCGCGCCCGAGAAGCGCTTCCCCGGGCTCGAGGTGCTGTCGATGGCGCCGCTCATCGCGCAGGCGATCCACGAGGTGTTCGAGGACGGCTCGGTCACGTCGATGTTCAACGGCGCGGCCTGACCCCTCCTCCGGGGCAGCGCGCGCTGTCGGGGTTCTCGCGGGCGGGGGCGCGAAGACTCGTCGACCATGATCACGCCGGTGCAGTCCGAGTCGGCCCGGCTGCTCGACGCCGAGCCGGTCGCCGCGGTCCGCGGCTCGACCGGGCTGCAGGCGGCGTGGGACGTCGACGCGCTCGCGACCGGGTCGGTCGCCGCGTTCGCGGACGCGGTCGTCGCGCTGCTGCGCGAGGCCGGGATCGGGACCTCGGCGGCTGTCGACGGCCCGCTCGTCGGCGCCTGGTTCCAGCAGGCGCTGCGGCCCGTCGGCTGGTCCCTCCCGTCGCCGTGGGACGCGGTCGCCGGGGACTACGCCGCCGCGGACGGCTGGATCCGGCTGCACACCAACGCGCCGCGGCACCGAGCCGCGGCGATCGGGGTGCTCGGCACGGCGGCCGACCGGACGGCCGTCGCCGATCGCGTCGCGACCTGGCGCGCGGACGACCTCGAGACCGCGGTGGTGGAGGCGGGCGGCGCGGCCGCGGCCATGCGCTCGCCGGAGGCGTGGATGATCCACCCGCAGGGCGCGGCCGCCCGGCGGGAGCCGCTCGTCGACCGCCTCCACTCCGTGCCCGCCAGCACGGTCTGGCATCCGCAGGCCGCGCGCCCGCTGGCGGGGGTGCGCGTGCTCGACCTCACGCGGGTGCTGGCCGGGCCGGTCGCGACCCGCGCGCTCGCAGCGCTCGGCGCGACCGTGCTGCGGGTGGACCCGCCCGACTGGGACGAGCCCGCGGTCGTGCCGGAGATGACCCTCGGCAAGCAGACCGTGCGGCTCGACGCCCGCACGCCGGCGGGCCGCGAGCGCCTCCAGGACCTGCTCGCGGGGGCGGACGTGCTGGTGCACGGCTACCGGCGGGGTGCTCTCGACCCGATCGGGCTCGGCGACGCGGACCGGCAGGACGTCCGGCCCGGGCTCGTCGAGGTCGCCCTGACCGCCTACGGCTGGAGCGGGCCGTGGACGGGGAGGCGGGGCTTCGACTCCCTGGTGCAGATGTCGTCCGGCATCGCCGAGCGCGGGATGCGGCTGGCCGGCGCGGACCGGCCCGTGCCGCTGCCGGTGCAGGCGCTCGACCACGCGACCGGGTGGCTCATGGCGGCAGCGGCCGTCGCCGGGCTGCGCGACCGCCTCCGGGGCGGCAGCGGCTCCCGCGCGACCCTGTCGCTCGCGCGGACCGCGGCGGAGCTGCTGCCGGCGCAGCCCGGAACGGCGAGCCCGCCCGCCGGGCTCCGGGGATCGCGCATCCCGACGCCGTGGGGGGAGGCGGACCTGCTGCCGCTGCCGGTCGCGGTCGACGGGGTCGACCTGCGCTTCGATCTCGGCCCGTCCCCGCTCGGCAGCGGGGAGCCCGCCTGGCCCGCATGACGGACCCGGGGGTCGTCGTGCTCGTGGAGGGGCGCAGCGACGCCGCGGTCGTGCGGCTGCTCGCCGCCCGGCGATCGATCGCGGAGGAGGGCTGGCTCCTCCTGCCGACCGGCGGCGCGATGGGCGCCTCCCGGGCGCTGCGGACGCTGGCGGCACGGCCACCGGTCGTGCTGGGGCTCGGGGACGCGGGGGAGGCCGCGCACCTCCGTCTCGCGCTGACCGGGGCGGACGACGCCCTGTTCGTCTGCGATCCCGATCCCGATCTCGAGCACGAGCTGCTGCGGGCGCTCGGCGAGCGGGCGGTGCTCGAGGTGCTCGGCGGGACGGGCGACCTGCGGTCGTTCCGCACGCTGCAGGGGCAGCCGCAGCACCGCGGGCACGCGTGGCAGCAGCAGGCGCACCGCTTCCTCGGGGCCGGCTCGGGGCGGAAGGAGCGGATCGACGCGGCGCTGGCCGCGCGCCTCGAGCCCGGTGCCGAGCCGCCTCCGCTGCGGGCGCTCCTCGATCGTCTCGCCTCGTTACGGCCCGATTCCCGACCCGCCGCAGCTCGGCCGCCCGCCGACGGCGCGTCGGCGGAACCGGCCTGAACGACGAAGTGGTCAGGCAGCGCTCGGGGCCTGCTGCGCCTCGTGCTCGCCGACCTCGTAGACGACGGACGGCGGCCCGACGACCCGGCCGTCCGGCTCACCCACGATCTCGGCGTCCTTGTCCGCGTAGGGGAAGCGGGCGAGCACCCAGCGCATGGCCTCGAGGCGGGCCCGCTTCTTGTCGTTGCTCTTCACGATCGTCCACGGCGCCTCGGACGTGTTCGTCGTCGCGAGCATCGCCTCCTTGGCCGCAGTGTACGCGTGCCACTTGTCGAGGGACGCGATGTCCATCGGCGACAGCTTCCACTGCCGCACCGGATCGACCTGCCGGATGGCGAACCGCGTCAGCTGCTCGTGCTGCGACACGGAGAACCAGAACTTGATCAGATCGATCCCGTCGGAGGTGATCATCCGCTCGAAGCGGGGGGCGTCGCGCAGGAAGCGGTCGTACTCGGTCTCGGAGCAGAAGCCCATCACCCGTTCGACGCCGGCGCGGTTGTACCAGCTGCGGTCGAGCAGCACCATCTCGCCCGCGGCCGGGAGGTGCTGCACGTAGCGCTGGAAGTACCACTGCGTGCTCTCGCGCTCCGAGGGCTTCTCCAGCGCGACGACGGAGGCGCCCCGCGGGTTCAGGTGCTCGGTGAACCGCTTGATCGTGCCGCCCTTGCCGGCGGCGTCGCGGCCCTCGAAGGCCAGCACCTGACGACGGC
>NZ_CAXTOQ010000248.1:0-2998 GCF_964245895.1 uncultured Amnibacterium sp. | reverse complement strand
CGCCTCCTGACGCCGACCGTCGCTCGCGAATCCGGGCGCCTTCGGACATTCCGGGCGTGAATTCACGCCCGGAATGACCGAACCCGCCCGGAATCCATCGCGAGCGCCGCCAGGAGCAGCTCGACGTCCCGGCGCGAGCGGAGCTGGAGCACGCGGAGGGACGGATTCGCGTCGACCGCAGCGCGCACCCGCTGCTCGGTCATGCGGAAGCCGCGCATCGAGTACCGGACGAGGGGCCCCTGTGCCGGTTCCGACGCGCCGCGAAGCGGTGTGGCGGCCGTGCGTAGGGAGGATCGCGGTCGGTGAAGAAGGTCCAGAGGGGCCGCTCGACGTTGACGCCCCACAGCAGCTCCCGGCGGAAGCGCCGTCGCAGCGTGCGCCGCACGACCCGCCACAGCACCACCGGGCGCGACGGCCGCAGCCAGACGAGCAGCTGCGCCCGGTCGGCGAGCATCGGCAGCACCTGCCGGTACTGGAACTCCGTCACCCAGGCGTCGCGATCGGCGAGCGCGCGGACGTCGTCCTCGAACGACTCGCTCGCGGTCCAGCCCGCCCGCCAGTAGAGACCGTCGATCTCGGCGTGCGGCGAACCCGTCACGGCCGCGATCCGCTCGGCGAGGGTCGTCTTGCCGGATCCGGACGCTCCCGCCACCACGATCCGACGCACCGGCTGCATCCCGCCATCGTCACATCCCGTCACACCGTGGCGATCCCAGGCTCGATCGGCGTGGATGGACCTGCGCCACCCGGCGCCGAATCGGAGGAACCCCCATGTCCGTCACGGACGAGCTGCTCGAGAACAACAAGTCCTACGTCGCCTCCTTCGGCGGCGAGCTGCCCCTGCCTCCCGCCAAGCACGTCGCGGTCGTCGCGTGCATGGACGCGCGCCTCGACGTCTACCGCATCCTCGGCCTGCACGAGGGGGAGGCGCACGTCATCCGCAACGCGGGCGGCGTCGTCACCGACGACGAGATCCGCTCGCTCGCCATCAGCCAGCGTCTGCTCGGCACGAAGGAGGTCGTGCTCATCCACCACACCGACTGCGGCATGCTCACCTTCACCGACGAGCAGTTCGCCGCGCAGCTGAAGGACGCCACCGGCATCGAGCCGGGCTGGACCGCGGAGGCGTTCCCGGACCTCGACGACGACGTGCGGAAGTCGATCGACCGCATCGTCTCGAGCCCCTTCGTGCCCGAGACCGCCTCCGTCCGCGGC
The DNA here is from genome assembly GCF_964245895.1 of uncultured Amnibacterium sp. GTDB lineage: Bacteria > Actinomycetota > Actinomycetes > Actinomycetales > Microbacteriaceae > Amnibacterium. The sequence goes on along the minus strand of NZ_CAXTOQ010000248.1, from coordinate 1,783 downwards.
TTCGTGTTCGACGTCGCGACCGGCGCGCTGCGGGAGGTCGAGCCGGCCTGAGCGCTGCTCGGGATCGGCTGCCGGAAGCCGCAGCCGATCCCAAGGGTCGATCTCTAGCGTGCGACCCAGCGCGGCCGACCGGATCGAAGGCGCCCGGCCGGGCGGCTCGTCGGCCGCGCGGGACGGGGACGTGCGCGTGATGGAGACGACGACCGCGATGATGCGCGACATGACCATGCCGAGCGACATGGGCATGGACATGCGGATGATGCAGGAGGCGATCGACGCCTGCTCGATGTGCATGCAGGCCTGCACCATGTGCTCGGACGCCATGGGCGGCATGGAGGGGATGGGCGCGTGCGCGTCGCGCTGCGCGATGTGCGCTGACGTCTGCATGACGACGATGCGCATGATGATGCGGCCCGCCGGCATGGACCGGACCGCGATGGTCGCGATGCTCGAGGCCTGCATCGCGATGTGCGCCGCCTGCATGACCGAGTGTCGCATGCACGCCGACATGAGCGCCACGTGCGCGATGTGCGCCGACGCCTGCCAGGCGTGCGACGCCGCGTGCAGCGCGCTGCTGGCCTCGATGGCGGCCGACGCCTGAGGGCCGACGCCTGAGGCGCTAGCCGACCGCGACGTTCAGCCGGTGCGCCCCGGCTGCGAGCACGCCGTAGCGCTCGTGCACGGACACCACGGAGCCGGGCACGAGCAGGTCGCGTCGGTCGGTGTGGTGCCACGCGCGGATCGCCGCGCCACCGGACCAGCGGTGCAGCACGATCGAGCCGTCGCCCTCCACGTCCCCGACGACCGCGTCGACCCAGCCGTCCTGGTCCAGGTGCGCGAGGCGCAGGTGCATCAGCGTCACCGCGTGCCCCGGCCGGTCGTCGATGCACATCGCGCCGTGCTCGCATGCCTCGAGGGCCTGCTGCGTGCGCGTGCGGTGGGACATCGACTGCTCCTTCGAAGGGGGTGGTGCGGCCACGGTAGGTCGGCGCCTCCGCCCGCACCAGGACCGCCGACACGGGGCGTAGCACTCGACCCGGACGGGGGTCGGAGGAGGCGCGCCCGCCGCTCGGTAGGCTGTCCGGCTGGAACACTTCGGGCCTCGCAGCCGGTGCGGCCCAGGACGGGAGACCCGTGGCAGCCGCCTCGCTCGACAGCGTCATCGCCCTCGCCAAGCGCCGGGGATTCGTCTTCCAGGCGGGTGAGATCTACGGCGGATCCCGGTCCGCCTGGGACTACGGCCCCCTCGGCGTCGAGCTGAAGGAGAACATCAAGCGCCAGTGGTGGCGCACGATGGTGCAGGGCCGCGACGACGTCGTCGGCCTCGACTCGTCCGTGATCCTGCCGCGGCAGGTGTGGGAGGCGTCCGGCCACGTCGAGGTGTTCTCCGACCCGCTGGTCGAGAGCCTGCACACCCACAAGCGCTACCGCGCCGACCACCTGATCGAGGCGTACGAGGCGAAGCACGGGCGCCCGCCGGAGAACGGCCTCGCGGACATCCGCGACCCCGAGACGGGCCAGCCCGGCGCGTGGACCGAGCCCCGCGCCTTCTCCGGGCTGATGAAGACCTTCCTCGGCCCGGTCGACGACGAGGCCGGCATGCACTACCTCCGGCCGGAGACGGCGCAGGGCATCTTCGTCAACTTCGCGAACGTCGTGCAGTCGTCGCGGCTCAAGCCGCCGTTCGGCATCGGGCAGATCGGCAAGAGCTTCCGCAACGAGATCACGCCGGGCAACTTCATCTTCCGCACCCGCGAGTTCGAGCAGATGGAGATGGAGTTCT
>NZ_CAXTOQ010000247.1:0-3095 GCF_964245895.1 uncultured Amnibacterium sp. | reverse complement strand
GACGACAAGCTGCAGCGGTGGATCCGCGCGGCCCGCGAGAAGGTCGCGTTCCAGGGGCTCCCGGCGCGGATCTGCTGGCTGGGGCACGGGGAGCGGGACCGGGCGGGGCTCGCGTTCAACGAGCTTGTGGCATCGGGTGCGGTGAGCGCCCCGATCGTCATCGGCCGCGACCACCTCGACTCCGGATCAGTCGCCTCCCCGTACCGGGAGACCGAGGCGATGGCGGACGGCTCGGACGCGATCGCCGACTGGCCGTTGCTGAACGCGCTGCTGAACACGGCCTCCGGTGCGACGTGGGTGTCGATCCACCACGGCGGCGGCGTCGGCATCGGCCGGTCGATCCACGCCGGCCAGGTGGTCGTCGCGGACGGCACCCCGCTCGCCGCGGAGAAGATCGCCCGCGTGCTCGTCAACGACCCGGGGACCGGCGTGATGCGGCACGTGGACGCCGGGTACGAGCGGGCGGCGGAGGTCGCGGCCGAGCGCGGGCTGTGGGTGCCGTCGGTGCCCGCCCTCGACCGTCCCCACTCGCTCCGCCGTCACGCTGCTTCGCAGCGCGCCGGAACGGGCGAGCGTGGGCCCAGGCCATGAGCGTCGTCACGGACCTGCTCGCGCGGCTCGACGGCATCGGCCGCGATCCGCGCGGCGGGTGGTCGCGCCCCGGGTTCGGCGAGGCCGACCTCGGGCTGCGCGCCTGGTTCGCCGAGCAGGCGACCGCGCTGGGGCTCGACGTGGTGCCCGGGCGCAACGGCGACCTCTGGGCGTGGTGGGGCGCGCCGGGGCCGGACGCGGTCGTGACCGGCAGCCACCTCGACTCCGTGCCAGGCGGCGGACGCCTCGACGGGCCGCTCGGCGTGGTCTCGGCGCTCGTCGCGGTGGGTCGCCTCCGCGCCGCCGGCTTCCGGCCCGCGCGCCCGATCGCGGTGGTCGTGCTGCCGGAGGAGGAGGGCTCGCGGTTCGGCGTCGCCTGCCTCGGTTCCCGGCTGATGACCGGCGCGCTGCGGCCGGACGACGCGCGAGCGCTGCGGGACGCGGACGGCACCGCCCTGGCTGACGCGCTGCGGGCCGCGGGCGTCGATCCGCAGGGGATCGGCCGCGACGACGCCGCGCTCGCCCGGATCGGCCGGTTCGTCGAGCTGCACGTCGAGCAGGGCCGCGCCCTCGCCGACCTGGACGCGCCCGTCGGGATCGCGACCGGCATCCTCGCCCACGGCCGCTGGCAGATCACGGTCACCGGCCGCGGCGACCACGCCGGCACCACCCGGATGCCCGACCGCGCCGACCCCGTGGTCGCGGCGGCCCGCGTCGTGCTCGCCGTCGAGGCCGCGGCGCTCGCCGCGGACGGCGCCCGGGCGACCGTCGGCCGCATCGACGCGGTGCCGGGCGGCACGAACGTGATCGCCTCCCGCGTCGAGGTCTCGCTCGACGTCCGCGCGGCGTCCGCCTCCGCGGTCCGGTCGGTGCTGGCGCGCATCGAGGAGGACGGCGCGCTCGCGGCGGCCCTCAGCGGGTGCGCGTTCGGCATCGAGCAGCGCAGCTGGAGCGACGAGGTCGTCTTCGATCCGGCGCTGCGCGCGGCGCTGGTGGACCTGCTGGGGGACGTGCCGCAGCTGCCGACCGGTGCCGGGCACGACGCCGGGGTGCTGGCAGCGCGAGTGCCGACCGCGATGCTGTTCGTCCGCAACCCGACCGGCGTCTCGCACGCGCCCGGGGAGGACGCCGCGCAGGCGGACCTCGACGCCGGCGTCGACGCCCTCGAGGCCGTGGTGCGGCACCTCGCCGCATGACCGGCCACTCGGAGGCTCGCGGATCCGCACTTCTTTCGCGGTTCCGCAGTTCTGGGGTGACACGCCGCGTCCGGCGGCTCGGTCGCGGCGTGTCGAGCAGTTTCTGCGGATCCGTGAAGGTGCCGTCGTGACCGGCTACTGGGCGGAGTTCGTCCTCAGCCCCGGCCGACGGCGCAGCGCGGTGCGGTTCACGGTGACGGACGGCCGGATCGCCTCCATCGCGGACCACGTCGACCCGATGGACGGCGACCGGGTGCTGCAGCTGGTGGTGCCGGGGTTCGTCAACGCGCACTCGCACGCCTTCCACCGGAACCTCCGCGGACGCACGCACAGCGAGGGCGGCGACTTCTGGCGCTGGCGGGACGCGATGTACCGGCTCGCGACCGCGCTGACGCCCGACGCCCTCCGCGCGATCGCGGAGTCCGTGTTCACGGAGATGGCAGGGGCGGGCTGGACCGCGGTCGGCGAGTTCCACTACGTGCACCACCGCCCGGACGGGCGCCCGTACGAGCCGCCGCACGCGATGGAGCTCGCGCTCGCCGAGGCGGCGAGGGCGGTCGGGATCCGGCTCGTGCTGCTCGACGCCTGCTACCTGTCCGCCGACGTCGACGGCCGCGCGCTGGCGCCCGAGCAGCGCCGCTTCGGCGACGGCACCGCCGAGGGCTGGCTCGCCCGCTGGCACGCGCTGCGGGAGGCGATCGGCGACGACCCGCTCGTCACGGTGGGCGCCGCGATCCACTCCGTCCGCGCCGTGCCGCTTCCCGCGATCGAGCGCATCATCGCCGCGCTGCCGGCCGCGGTACCGCTGCACCTGCACCTCGCCGAGCAGCCGCGGGAGACCGCGGCCTTCCTCGCCCTGCACGGCGAGACCCCGGCGGCGGCCCTCGATCGGCTCGGCGTGCTCTCGCCGCGCACGACGCTCGTGCACGGCACGCACCTGTCGCCGGAGGACGTCGCGCGCGTCGGCGCCGCGGGCGCGACGGTCGCGTTCTGCCCGACGACGGAGGCCGACCTCGGCGACGGCGTCGGGCCGGCCAGGGCGCTGGCCGACGCGGGCGCGCGCATCGCGCTCGGCTCCGACGGCCAGTCGGTGATCGACCCGCTGCTCGAGATCCGCGGGCTGGAGGCGGGGGAGCGGCTCGCCTCCGGGCGCCGCGGCCGCTTCTCCCCGGCCCAGCTGCTGGCGGCGGCCACCGCGAACGGATCGGCGAGCCTCGGACTGCGGCCGAACGGCTTCGCGGTCGGCGACTCGGCCGACCCCGTCCAGCTCGACCCCGCCCCGCCGCGGACGGCCGGCTCCGCGCCCGA
>NZ_CAXTOQ010000246.1:0-3214 GCF_964245895.1 uncultured Amnibacterium sp. | reverse complement strand
GTCGACGGCGTGCTGACGGGCACCAAGGCGACGCCCAGCGACATGCATGGACCCATGTACCTGCTGGCCGATCTGGCGACGCGCAGCTATGTCGGCGCGACCGGTGCCCCCATGGTGTCGAAGATCGACTATATCAGGGCCTATTCGAGCGACCCCACCGCCGCAGCGGTCGCCCTCGGCCAGGTCTCCTCGCCCGACGCGCAGGATCCGGGCCTGTACGGCGCTACCAGCCTCAAAGCGGCCCCCGCCCCGGCTCCGCGGCCGACCATCGCCATCGGCGCCCAGGTTCTGGCCTCCGATACCGGCACCAGCGCGAGCGACCGCATCACGAGCAACGGGGCCGTCACGCTGGCCGGCACCGTGTCGGGTGCCGCCGGCACGACCGTACAGGTGTTCGACGGCACGACGGCCCTCGGCCCAGCGGCTCTCGGCCCTGCCGGAACCTGGAGCTTCGCGACCACGCTCGCGGCAGGCACGCACGCGCTCAGCGCCGTGGCGACCAATCCCGGCCGCAATACCGCGACCGCGGCCAGCGCGCCGTCCCGCTCGGGCGCGATCGTCACCTGCGCGAGCGTGCCGCCCGCGGCGGCGAGCAGCGCGGCGACGTCGGCCGGCGACGGCGTCGTGAGCGCGGTCGGGTCGTGGGCGCCCTTCGCGTCAGGACTGAGGAACGGGCCCTCCAGGTGCACGCCGAGCAGCAGCGGGTCCGAGCGCACGAGCGGGGCGAGCGCCCGCAGCCGCCCGGCGAGCGCGTCGACGGTGCCGCTGACGAGCGAGAGCACGGTCCGTGTCGTCCCGTGCGGGCGGTGCGCCGCGAGCATCCGGGCCAGGTCGCCGGGCCCGCCGCCGACCTCGCCGCCGCCTCCGCCGTGGACGTGCAGGTCGACGAAGCCCGGCGCGAGGATCCGGCCGCGGGCATCGACGACCTCGCCGTCATGGGGCGGAGGCGCGCCCGACCCACGCGCGACGATCCGGCCGTCGGCCGCGCGGAGCCAGCCGTCCTCGACGACCGCGCCGCCGGAGACGATGCGAGCGCCGGTGATCAGCAGGTCGGCGTCGGGCACGTCGCCAGGCTACCGAGGGGCGCGCCGGTCAGGCCGGGACGGCGTCGACCGCCCGGCGCAGCGCCTCCAGGGTCGCCCGGACCTCGGCGTCGCCGGTCCGCCACGAGCTCACCGAGAAGCGGATGACCGCGCGCCCGCTCCAGACGCTGCCGGACGGCATCACGGTGCCGTCCCGCAGCAGCTCCGCCAGCACGGCGCGCGTCCGCTCGTCGGTCTCGAACGCGACGCTCACCTGCGTGTACACGACGTCGTTCAGCACCGTTGCGCCCGGGATGCGCAGCGCCCCCTCCGCGATGGCCGACGCCGCGTCGTGCAGGCCGTCGACGAGACCCCGCACCCCGCTGCGGCCGAGGGAGGCGATCGCCGCCCAGACCGGGACGCCGCGCGCCCGCCGCGACATCTCCGGCACGTGGAGGTGCGGGTCGGGTCGCGCGCCCGTCAGGAGGTAGGTGGCGTGCTGCCCCATCGCGGCCTCGAGCGTCGCCGGGTCGCGCACGATCGCGATCCCGCCGTCGTAGGGGGTGTTCAGCGTCTTGTGCGCGTCCGTGGCCCACGAGTCGGCTCCGTCGAGCCCGGCCGTGAGGGCGTCCAGGGTCGGGGTCGCGAGCGCCCACAGGCCGAAGGCGCCGTCGACGTGCACCCACGCCCCCGCCTCCCGCGCCGCCGCGACGGCCGGGCCGAACGGGTCGAAGGCGCCCGAGTGCAGGTTGCCGGCCTGGAGGCAGACGATCGTCGGCCTGTGGGAGCCGGCGAGCGCCTCCCGCAGCGCGACGGCGTCGACGCGGCCCTGCGCGTCCGACGGCACGAGCTCTGCGGCGCCGAGACCCACCAGGCGCAGCGCCAGGTCGATCGACCCGTGCCGCTCCGCGCCGGCGAGCACCCGGATCCGCGGCGCGTCCGCGAGGCCGACGAGCCGGTCGTCGACGCCGACGTCCTGCAGCACGCGGTGCCTGGCGGCGGCGATGCAGGTGAAGTTCGCCATGGTCGCGCCGGTGGTGAAGCCGACGCCCGAGCCGACGGGCAGGCCGAGCAGGTCCAGCACCCAGGCCGCCGCGACCTCCTCCACCGCGACGACCCCCGGGGTCGCGTCGCGCATGCCCGCGTTCTGGTCCCACGCGGTCACCAGCACGTCGGCGCCGAGCGCCGCGGGGAACGAGCCGCCCATCACCCAGCCGTAGAACCGGCCGGATCCGCTCGCCATCAGGCCCGGTTCGACCGCCGCGGCGAGCCGCTCGACGACGGCGACGGGATCCTCCTGCCCCTCCGGCAGCGCGGTCCCGAGCCGGGCGACCGCGTCGTCGACCGATCCGGAGGCGGGCACGCGGCGATCGGGCAGGCGCCCGAGCCACCCCCGCGCGAGCGCCGCGGCGCGGTCGAACGCGGCGGCGGTGCCGTCGGCGGTGGAGGCGGCGGCGTCGGCGCGCAGGGTCATGCGGTCAGCGTCCTCCGTCCGCACGGATCGCGCGAGGACGGGTTCCCGAGCGCGGGACCGACCGCCGCGCCAGGATGGGCGCATGCTCATCGCCGGTCTGGTGCTCGCCGCGATCGGCGCGCTCGTGCACGTCTCCATCTTCGTGCTCGAGTCCGTCCTCTGGCGGAGCGAGCGCGCCAGGAGGATCTTCGGCACGACCGCGGAGGAGGCCGGGGTCACCGCGGCGCTCGCGCTGAACCAGGGCTTCTACAACCTGTTCCTCGCCGTCGAGGTCGTGGCCGGCATCGTGCTCGTCGCGGCGGGCGCCTGCACGATCGGGTACACGGCCGTGCTGATCGGCACGGGCTCGATGGTCGCGGCCGGCACGGTGCTGATCGTCTCCGACCGCTCGAAGGCGCGGCCGGCCCTGGTGCAGGCGGTGCCGCCGCTGCTCTCGGTGGTGCTGATCGTGATCGGCCTGCTGGCCTCCTGACGGCGGCTACCTCGTGCCGTCGAGGTCCTTGCGGTGCTTGCCGAGGCGCAGCCCGTCGCGGCGCAGCTCGATCTCGTAGAGCCTCGCGTGGACGGCCTTCGTCCCCTTGTGCACGACGAGCATCGGCATGGCCTTCCGGGTGGCCGTCGCCAGCGTGCGGAAGATCATCCCGTGGCCCGCGTCGGCGCGCAGCAGCGGCGCCTTCTGCACCCACGGTCCCTTCAGCTTCCCCGACGGGGACACCGC
>NZ_CAXTOQ010000245.1:0-3247 GCF_964245895.1 uncultured Amnibacterium sp. | reverse complement strand
GCGCCGGCGTGGCCCATCGTCTTGCCCTCCGGCGCGGTGAAGCCCGCGACGTAGCCGACGACCGGCTTCGTCACGTTCGCCTTGATGAACTCCGCGGCGCGCTCCTCGGCGTCGCCGCCGATCTCGCCGATCATCACGATCGCCGTCGTCTCGGGATCCGCCTCGAACGCGGCGAGCGCGTCGATGTGGGTCGTGCCGATGATCGGGTCGCCGCCGATGCCGATGGCCGTCGAGAAGCCGAGGTCCCGCAGCTCGTACATCATCTGGTAAGTCAGCGTGCCCGACTTCGAGACGAGCCCGATCGGGCCCTTGCCGGTGATGGTGGCCGGCGTGATGCCGACGAGCGACTCCCCCGGGGTGATGATCCCCGGGCAGTTCGGGCCGATGATCCGCGTCCTCCCGCCGGTGGCCTTCGCGTGCGCCCACGCCTCCGCGGCGTCCTGCACGGGGATGCCCTCGGTGATCACGACGAGCAGCGGGATCTCGGCGTCGATCGCCTCGATCATCGCGTCCTTCGCGAACGCGGGCGGCACGAACGCGATGGAGACGTCCGCGCCGGTCTCGGCGATCGCCTCCTTCACCGTACCGAACACGGGCAGCTGGACATCGCCGTGGGTGACCGTCGTGCCGGCCTTGCGGGCGTTGACGCCGCCGACGACCTGCGTGCCCGCCTTCAGCATCAGCGCGGTGTGCTTGGTGCCCTCGCCGCCGGTGATGCCCTGGACGATGACCTTGGAGTCCTTGTTCAGGAAGATCGACATCTCGGATCCCTCTTTACTTCTTGTCGCTCGCCGCGGGGCCGGCAGAAGCCAGCTCGGCGGCCTTGTCGGCGCCGTCGTCCATCGTGAGCGCGAGCGTCACGAGCGGGTGGGCGGCCTCCGCGAGGATGCGGCGCCCCTCCTCCACGTTGTTGCCGTCGAGCCGCACGACGAGCGGCTTCGTCGCCGTGTCGCCGAGGATCTCGAGCGCCTGCACGATGCCGTTCGCGACCGCGTCGCAGGCGGTGATGCCGCCGAACACGTTGACGAACACGCTCCTCACCTGCGGGTCGCCGAGGATGACGTCGAGCCCCGCGGCCATGACGGAGGCGGAGGCGCCGCCGCCGATGTCGAGGAAGTTCGCCGGCTTCACGCCGCCGTGCCGCTCGCCGGCGTACGCGACGACGTCGAGCGTGGACATCACGAGCCCCGCGCCGTTGCCGATCACGCCGACCTCGCCGTCGAGCTTCACGTAGTTCAGGTTCGAGGCCTTCGCCTTCGCCTCCAGCGGGTCCGCGGAGGCCGTGTCCTCGAGCTCCGCGTGCTGCGGGTGCCGGAAGTCCGCGTTCTCGTCGAGCGAGACCTTGCCGTCCAGCGCGACCACGTCGCCCGCGCCCGTGAGCACCAGCGGGTTCACCTCGACGAGCGTGGCGTCCTCGCCGGTGTACACCGCGTACAGCTTGACGAAGACCGGCGCGACCTTGTCGACCAGCTCGGCCGGGAAGTTCGCGGCCTTCGCGATGGCGGTGGCCTGCTCGAGCGTGACGCCCACGCCGGGGTCGACCTCGACGCGGGCGAGCGCCTCCGGCCGCGTCACCGCGAGCTCCTCGATCTCCATGCCGCCCTCGTAGCTGGCGAGGGAGAGGTAGCTGCGGTTCGCGCGGTCGAGCAGCACCGAGAAGTAGTACTCCTCCTCGATGTCCGCGCCCGCGGCCACCATCACGCGGTGCACGGTTTGGCCCTTGATGTCCATGCCGAGGATCGCCGCCGCGGCGGCCTCCGCGTCGTCCGGCGTCCGCGCGACCTTCACGCCGCCGGCCTTGCCACGACCGCCGACCTTGACCTGCGCCTTCACGACCGTCACCCCGCCGAGCCGCTCGGCCGCCGCCCGCGCCTCCGCCGGGGTGTCCGCCACGACACCGGCGAGCACCGGCACCCCGTACTGCTCGAACAGGTCACGTGCCTGGTACTCGAAGAGGTCCATCGGCGCTGTCGTCTCCCTCACCGGTTGCGGAACCGTGCCACCCTAGCGGCCGCCTCCTCGGCGCCCTGTGGGCCCCCGAGGGCGCCCGCGTTGCCACGTCAACCCTCAGCGGGATACGGTGCGGGGATGCCCGCGGAGCTGACCAGCGGTGAGGCGTCGACCTGGCGTCTCATCCAGCGACTCTCCGAGCTCGCGTCGGGCGTCGTCGAGCACCAGATCCGGTCGGCCGCGGACCTCTCGTCCGCGGAGTTCGACGTGCTCGGCTGCCTGGTGGCGGCGCCTGACCGGCAGCTGCGGCAGAACGAGCTGGCGACGATGCTCGGCTGGGACAAGAGCCGGCTGTCGCACCAGCTGACGCGGATGCAGCACCGGGAGCTGATCGAGCGCCAGAAGTCCGGGCGGGTGCACGCCGTCGAGGTCACGCGCATGGGCGTGCGGAAGTTCGAGCTGGCGGACAACGCGCACGTCGCGGCGGTCCGCGCGCTGCTGCTGGAGCACCTGTCGTCGGCGGAGCGGGAGGCGCTCGAGCGCACCGCGGCGCAGTCCGGCGCCGCCCAGGTGCAGCCCGTCGTGTCCCCTGCGCGCACCCCGCGCCTGCTGCGGCCCCAGACGAGCTGAACACCGACGGGCTGAGCGCCGACGCCCTGAGCACCGACGAGCTGCGCCGCGCTCCGCTGCCGTCTCCGGGTGCTATCGGCCCGAACCGGGCCACCGAGGCCGCCCGCACCGGGCCGGAACCGCCCGCACGCGACCGCGGAGGCGCCCGTCAGGCGTCCGGGATCAGGCGCTTGCCGACCACGGAGGCCCCGTCGGCCGCGTACCCGGTGCGGTCGTAGAAGGCGAGCACGGCCTCGTTGCCGCTGCGCACCTGCACGTTCACCTTCGGGCAGCCGAGCGCGAACAGCTGCGCCTCGACCTCCATCATCAGCAGCCGTCCGAGTCCGTGGCCCTGCCGCCGCGGGTCGACCGCGAGGTAGTGGACCCAGCCGCGGTGGCCGTCGTAGCCCGCCATCGCGCTGCCGACGACGTCGTCGCCGTCGGCCGCGACGAGGAACAGCTCCCGCTGCACCAGCTTCTTCCGCGCGATGTCGCGGTGCGGGTCGTTCCACGCCCGGGTCAGGCCGGCGGCCTGCCAGAGCGCGACGACCTGCTGCTCGTCGGCGTCCGCGAAGGGCCGGACGACGACGGTCACAGCTTCACGATCGGGGCGACCTTGACCAGCAGCCGCTTCCGGCCGGCCGTGTCGAACTGCACCTCGGCGACGCGCTTGGCGCCCTCCCCGGTG
>NZ_CAXTOQ010000244.1:0-3252 GCF_964245895.1 uncultured Amnibacterium sp. | reverse complement strand
CTCGATGGCGTCGTGCACCGCGGCCAGGTGGTCGCGCAGGTAGGCGATGCGGTCGGCGTCGTGGACGACCCCGTCGTCACCGGGGACGTCGGGGAAGGCCGCTCCGTTCTCGGTGACCATCAGCGGCAGGCCCGGGTAGCGCTCGTGCAGCGACACCAGCAGCTCCGTCAGCCCGCTCGGGTCGATGTTCCAGCCCATGTCGGTGAGCGGGCCGGCGGAGGGGAGGAACTCCACCGCGTCGGCGCCCGGCCAGGGCGACCCGGCGCCGCCGCCGTGCCCGTCGTTCCGCTCGCCCGCGCCGTCGCCGTCGCGCAGCCGCACCCGGGAGGTGGCGTAGTAGTTCACGCCGAGCACGTCGATCGGCTGCCGGATCGTCTCGAGGTCGCCGTCCTGCACGAACGCCCAGTCGGTGATCGACGCGGTGTCCTCGAGCAGGTCCGCGGGGTACTCGCCGTCGAGCATCGGGCCGAGGAACACCCGGTTCCCGATCGCGTCGAGGCGGCGGACGGCCTCCGCGCCGGTCGGCCCCTCTGGCCGGAACACGTGGAGGTTGAGGGTCACGGAGACCTTCGCCTCCGGCACGACCGCGCGCACGGCCCGCGCGCCCAGCCCGTGCGCGAGGTTCAGGTGGTGCGCCGCCTGCAGGGTCGCGAGCGGCTCCGTGCGACCGGGCGCGTGCACGCCCGCGCCGTAGCCGAGGAACGCCGAGCACCACGGCTCGTTCAGGGTCGTCCAGGTGTCGACGCGGTCGCCGAGCGCCTCCGCGACGACGCGGGCGTACTCGCCGAACGCCTCCGCGGTGGACCGGACGGTCCAGCCGCCCTCGTCCTCGAGGACCTGCGGCAGGTCCCAGTGGTACAGCGTCGCGACCGGCGTGATGCCCCGCGACAGCAGGCCGTCGACCATGCGCGAGTAGAAGTCGAGCCCCGGCCGGTTCACCGCGCCGCGCGCGTCTGGCACGACGCGCGGCCAGGCGACGGAGAACCGGTACGCCTGCAGCCCGAGGGAGGCCATCAGGTCCAGGTCCGCGTCGAGCCGGTGGTAGTGGTCGTCGGCCACGTCGCCGGTGTCACCGTCCTGCACGCGGCCGGGCGTGCGGCTGAACACGTCCCAGATCGAGGGCTTCCTGCCGTCCTCGGCCACCGCCCCCTCGATCTGGTAGGACGCCGTCGCGCTGCCGAACACGAACCCGTCGGGGAACCGCATGCCCGGATCCTCTCATCGCGCGCGCTGTGCCCACGCATCGGAGGAGCACACCGGCCTCGCGGAGGGCATCGGTACGATCCGGGGCATCTCAGGAGGACGAATGCGATTGCGCCGCGTGGCGGTGGGCCTGGCCGTGGCCGGGCTGCTGACCGTGACCGGAGCCTCGGCGGCGTGGGCGGACTCCCCCGTCGATCTCGGCGGCTCCCATCTGATCGATGCCTCCGACGTGCTCTCCTCAGGCGAGGAGACTCAGGTCTCGAACGCGATCGATTCCTACAACGCTGAATCAGGCGCGGACCTCCGCGTCGTGTTCGTGGACACGTTCACGGACCCGTCCGACCGTACGGGTTGGGCGCAGGCGGTCGAGGAGACCGCGGACAGCCCGGGCAAGACGCTCGTGCTCGCCGTGGCGACCGCGCCCGCGGCCCGCAACTTCGGCTTCTGGGCCTCCGAGGACTTCCCGTTGTCCCAGGCGGAGGTGCAGCAGGTCGCCACCGACGACCTCGTACCGAAGTTCCGCAACGACGACTGGGCCGGCGGGGTGGAGGCGTTCACCGACGGCCTCGCCGCCGCCGCGTCCGGCACCGGCACGGACTCCGGCACCGGCGGCTCCTCGAGCGGCGACGGAGCCTCGTCCAGCAGCGACGGCGGCAGCGGCGCCATCACCCTCTTCCTGCTCGTCGCGCTGATCGTCGTGGTCGTCGTGGTGGTGGTCGTGATCGCCCGTCGCGCGTCGCGCCGGCAGGTCGCGGCGAGGGGCGGAGGCGGCGCGGGCGCCGCGCCCGTGGGCCCCCCTCCCGTCGATCAGAAGGAGCTCGACCGGAAGGCGAGCCGCGCCCTCATCGCGCTCGACGACGACCTGACGACCAGCGAGCAGGAGCTCGGGTTCGCGGTCGCCGAGTTCGGCGAGGTCGCCGCGAAGCCCTTCAGCGACGCGCTCGCGACCGCGAGGCTGCGGGCCCGCGACGCGTTCGCGATCCGGCAGCGGCTGGACGACGAGATCCCGGAGACCCCCGCCCAGAAGCAGCAGCTGACGCAGCGCATCATCGCGCTCTGCACCGACGCGGAGAAGACGCTCACCGACCAGAAGCACGCCTTCGACGATCTGCGCAAGCTGGAGCAGCAGCTGCCGGTCGCCGTCCCGGCCGCCTCGCAGCAGCAGCAGGCGCTGCTGGCCCGCTCGCGGGAGGCCTCGGGCTCGCTGGACACGATCCGCTCCCGGTTCGGCGAGGACGCGGTGCACGGCGCGGCCGACGACCTGCAGCAGGCGGACGCTCTGCTCGAGCTGTCCAGGACGGCCCTGTCGGAGGCGGGCTCGCCGAGCGCGGGCGGCGCGGGCGGCGGCGCCGTCGCGCTGCGCAGCGCGCAGCGCGCCCTCGGGCAGGCGACGCAGCTGCTCGACGGCATCGTCGCGGCGCCGAACGAGTTCATGGCGGTGAAGCGGCAGCTCGACGCGGCCGTCGAGGACACCCGCAGCGACATCGCGGAGGCGCAGCGCGCCGGCGTGCGGAACAAGGACCTCGCCGCCGCGGTCGCGGGCGCGCAGGCGGCCATCGAGACCGCCGATCTGCAGGCGCCGCCGGCGGGACTCGCGACCGTGGAGGCGGCGAACGGCCGGCTCGAGAAGGCGATGGCGCCGATCCGCGACCAGCAGCAGCGGCTCGCGCGAGCCGTCGCGACCCTCCCCCGCGCGCTCGACTCGGCGCAGACCGCGGTGCGCGACGCGCGCCGGTACATCGAGAACCGCCGGGGCGGCGTCGGCAGCGAGGCCCGCACCCGCCTCAGCGAGGCGCAGCGCGAGCTCGATCGAGCCGTGGCCCTGCAGTCGTCCGACCCGGTCGACGCGCTCGGGTCGGCGCAGCACGCGTCGTCGCTCGCGAGCGAGGCCTCCGACCTCGCCCAGCGCGACATCGACGACTTCCGGAACGGCGGAGGCGGCTGGGGCGGCGGCGGCTTCGGCGGCGGGAACCGCGGCGGAGGCGGCGACCTCGTCACGGGCGTCGTGCTCGGCGGCATCCTCGGCGGCATCCTGAACGGCGGCCACGG
>NZ_CAXTOQ010000243.1:0-3255 GCF_964245895.1 uncultured Amnibacterium sp. | reverse complement strand
GATCGCCTCGTCGGCGGCGGCGTCGGGGTACTCGCCGACCTGGCGCTCCCCGTCGCGATCGCGGACGAACACGACCCCGTGCTCGTCGACGCGCCCCCAGGGATGCGTCGAGCCTTCGGCCGCCTCGGCCGCCGTACCGGTCTCGGGCGTGGTCACAGCGCTCACCTCGCTGCCCGAGGGTAGTGCACCGGGCCCCCGCGACGGTCCGCCGTCACTCGACCACGACCTGGGCGATGCTGGTCGACACCTTCGGCGCCCCGTCGGTGGAGCCGTCGGCGGTGCCCTTGCCCGTGATGGCGGTCTTCAGCGCGCCGAGCCCGTTCGTGACCTTCCCGAAGACGGTGTAGCCGGGCGCCGGCAGCTCGCTGTCGCGGTAGACGATGAAGAACTGGCTGCCCTGGCTGTCCGCGGCGGTGCCCCTGGCCATGGCGATGGTGCCGGCCGGGTAGACGCCGTACTTCGCCTTCGTGCCGCCGACCGTCTTCGTCACGGTCGCCTTCGGCGCGTTCTCGATCGGGCCGAAGGTGTAGCCGGGCCCCCCGTTGCCGGTGCCCGTCGGATCACCGCACTGGAGGACGTAGATGCCGGCCGTCGTGAGCCGGTGGCACGGCACGTCCGCGTAGAACCCGCTCCTCACGAGCGACACGAAGTTCGCGACCGCCTGCGGCGCCTTCTTCCCGTTCAGCGAGATCGACAGCGACGTCGTGTTCAGCACCAGCGTGCCGGTCCACGTGCGGTCCTCGGACAGCGATGAGGGCGGCAGCGTCCTCGCGACGGTCGGCGTCGGGGTGGCGGACAGGGACGCGGTCGGCTTCGGCGCTCCCGGGCCGACCGTGAAGAACCCGACCTGCGCGGTCGTGGCGAGCGCGAGGACCGCGACGAGCACGATCGCGGCGATCACGTCGTCGCGGCGGCGCCTGCGCCCGCGCTCGGTGTGGACCTGCTGGCG
Source organism: uncultured Amnibacterium sp. (assembly GCF_964245895.1). Lineage (GTDB taxonomy): Bacteria > Actinomycetota > Actinomycetes > Actinomycetales > Microbacteriaceae > Amnibacterium. The sequence goes on along the minus strand of NZ_CAXTOQ010000243.1, from coordinate 2,306 downwards.
GATGGAGTACGAGCGGGTGCGCCTCCGCGCCTCCCGCTCCTCCCGCTCCCTGGCGCTCAGACGTGCCACGCCCGCTCCCTCCGACCGCTCGAGGGAACGAGCGCCGCCCCGATCGTAGGAGAGCGCCGCGCCCGCGCCCACCGCGGCTGGCGGTGTCCGAGGCGCTGCATAGGGTCTCGGTCATGGAGGTGCGCACCGCCCTGCGGCAGGGACCCGTGCCGCTGGCGGTACGCATGCGGCCGACCTCGCTGGACGAGGTCGCAGGGCAGTCGCACCTGCTGCGGACCGGATCGCCGCTGCGCCGCCTCGCGTCGCCGGACGGCACGTCCGGCGCGGTGTCGGTGATCCTCTGGGGCCCGCCCGGCACCGGGAAGACGACGCTCGCGCAGGCGGTCGCCCGCAGCTCCGGACGGCGGTTCGTCGAGCTGTCGGCCGTCACGGCCGGCGTCAAGGACGTGCGCACCGTGATGGAGAAGGCGCGGGAGCAGGCCGATCTGTACGGCCTCTCGACCGTGCTGTTCCTCGACGAGATCCACCGGTTCTCGAAGGCGCAGCAGGACGCGCTGCTGCCGGGCGTGGAGAACGGCTGGGTGACGCTGATCGCCGCGACGACGGAGAACCCGTCGTTCTCGGTCATCGCCCCGCTGCTCTCCCGCTCCCTGCTGCTCACCCTGCAGCCGCTGACCGAGGAGGACCTCGGCCTGCTCGTCGACCGGGCCGTCGAGGATCCGCGAGGGCTGGCCGGTCAGTACCGCCTCGATCCCGCCGCCCGCGCCGCGCTCGTACGCCTCGCCTCCGGGGACGCCCGCCGCGCGCTCACGGCGCTCGAGGCGTCCGCGACGCTCGCGGACGACGAGGACGCGGATCCGCTTCCGCTCGTCACCGAGGAGCTGGTCGCGACGGCGGTCGACCGGGCGCTGCTGCGGTACGACCGGAACGGCGACGAGCACTACGACGTGATCAGCGCGTTCATCAAGTCGGTGCGCGGCAGCGACGTCGACGCGGCCGTGCACTACCTGGCGCGGATGATCGAGGCGGGGGAGGACCCGCGCTTCATCGCGCGGCGCATCATCGTGCTGGCCGCCGAGGACGTCGGCATGGCGGATCCGCAGGCGCTGCCGCTCGCCATGGCCGCCGCGGACGCGGTGCAGCTGATCGGCATGCCGGAGGGGCGCATCCCGCTCGCGGAGGCCGTCGTCTACCTGGCGCTCGCGCCGAAGTCGAACGCGTCGTACCTGGCGCTCGACGCGGCGCTCGCCGACGTGCGGGCCGGGCGGATCGGCCGCGTGCCTGCGCACCTCCGCGACGCGCACTACCCGGGCGCCGCGCGGCTCGGCCACGGGAAGGGCTACCGGTACGCGCACGACGGCGAGCACGGCGTGGTCGAGCAGCAGTACCCGCCCGACGAGCTGGTCGGCCGGGACTACTACCTGCCGACCGGGAACGGGTTCGAGCGCGAGACGGCGGCGCGGGTCGAGCGCCTCCGGGCGCGCGTGCGGGGGACCGGCGACTGAGCCGTCCTGGGTGCGGGCGGGCTTCGGCAGGCTGCGTCGGCACTTCGGCAGGCTGGATGAGCACCTCGGCAGGCTGTGGTCGCTTCGGCAGGCTGCACCGCGGTGTCGCGGCCTGCTGAAGCGCGATCGGCCTGCTGGAGTGCGACCGGCCTGCTGGAGCGCGACCAGCATGCTGAGGTGCGGACAGCCTGCTGGAGCGCGATCGGCCTGCTGGAGTGCGACCAGCCTGCTGAGGTGCGGAGGCGATCCGCCCCCACCGCGGTGCTGCTATCCTTGTCGGCGGCCTGGAGCGGCCCCGCGGTCGTGCGGCTGCGACTCGGGATCCGCGAGCGGACCTGAGCCTGTAGCCGGCTGGTCCTCGCACGCCGCATCCCTCGAATCTTCCTGCTGCGCTGCGCGCGGCAGGGTCCGATCTCTCTCCTCGAAGGAACGCATGTCCACGAAGGCCCGCACCCGCGGCAAGGTCAAGCTCTCGCGCGCGCTCGGCGTCGCGCTCACCCCGAAGGCCGCCCGCTACATGGAGAAGCGTCCCTACGCTCCCGGTGAGCACGGCCGCACCAAGCGCCGCACGGACAGCGACTACGCCGTCCGCCTCCGCGAGAAGCAGCGCCTGCGCGCCCAGTACGGCCTGCGCGAGAAGCAGATGCGCATCGTCTTCAACGAGGCCCGTCGCACCCAGGGCCTGACCGGTGAGAACCTGGTCGAGCTGCTCGAGCTGCGGCTCGACGCGCTGGTCCTCCGCGCCGGCTTCGCCCGCACCACGGCGCAGGCCCGCCAGGCCGTCGTGCACCG
>NZ_CAXTOQ010000242.1:0-3309 GCF_964245895.1 uncultured Amnibacterium sp. | reverse complement strand
CTCGTCCTCGCGCTGCTGCTCGTCGCGGTCGGCCGGCGCCTGCCTCGCGTCGATCCGGCGGTCGCGGCGCGCTGGTCGCTCGTCGCCCTCCTGCCGCTCGCGCTGGTGCAGCTGGCGGTCGTCGTGGCGCTGGCGGTCCTCCTCCGCGTTCCGTTGTGAAGGAACTTCTTCCTCCCGGGTCCAGAAGCTCCTTCAGAACGGAATGCTCGGGGGATGCGCGCCGCCGAGTACCTGACCGCCCTGTTCTCCCTCGAGGGCCGAACCGCGGTCGTGACCGGCGGCAGCTCCGGCATCGGGCGGGCGATCGCCGCGGCGCTCGCCGGCGCCGGCGCCCGCACGGTCCTGGTCGCGCGGGACGAGGCGCGGCTGGCGGCGGCGGCAGCGGCGATGCGCGTGGACGACGGCGACGTGCTGGTCGTCGCCGCGGACCTCGGCTCGCGCGACGGGGTCCACGCGGCGGCGGACGCGATCGTGGCGGCGGCGGGCGAGCCCGACATCGTGGTGAGCGCAGCGGGCGTGAACCGCCGGCCGCCGATGCCGCAGGTCGACGAAGCGGTCTGGGACGCGACCATGCGGCTCAACCTCGACGCCCCGTTCCTGCTGGGCCAGCGGTTCGCGCCCGGCATGGCCGCGCGCGGCTCCGGCCGCCTGATCGCGATCTCCTCGCAGCAGGCGCACCGCGCCTTCGTCGACAGCGGTGCGTACGGCGTCTCGAAGGCGGGCCTGGAGGCGCTCGCCCGCTCGCAGGCCGAGGCCTGGTCGAGCGCGGGCGTGACCAGCAACGTCCTCGTCCCCGGCTTCGTGCTCACGCCGCTGAACGCCCGGCTGCAGGAGGATCCCGCCCGGGTCGCCGCGCTCGCCGCCCGCACGATGGTCGGCCGCAACGGGGTGCCCGAGGATTTCGCGACCGCCGCCCTGTTCCTCGCGAGCCCCGCCTCCGCCTACGTCACCGGGCAGAGCCTCTTCGTGGACGGCGGGTTCTCCGTGCACTGATCTGGACGGGATCAGCGGGGGAGGAGGGCCGGCAGCTCGTCCGCCGGCTCGCGCGCGAGGAAGCCGAGCGGCCCGATGCGCTGAGCCAGGCGGTCGCCGGCGCTCGCGTGCAGCCAGGTCGCCCAGCAGGTGCCGTCCGCGATGTCGGCGCCGCGGGCGATCAGGCCGCCGATCGCTCCGGCGAGCACGTCGCCGCTGCCGGAGGTGCCGAGCCCGGGCCCGCCGGCCCGCACCGCGCGGACGCGCCCCAAGGGCTCGACGACCATCCCGCCGCCGCTCACCACCGCGTCGAACCGGTCCGCGACCTCGAGCATCGCCGGCAGCAGGTCGTCGACGTCCTCGTGGAGCAGGAACCCTGCCTCCAGCGCGTTCGGCGTCAGGACCAGCCGGCCGCGGAGGGGGTCGCCCAGCGTCGGCGCGTTCCCGAGCGCGCCGAGCGCGAACGCGTCGAGCAGCACGGTCGTGCGGTCGGGGATCGCGGGCAGCAGCCGCTCGAGCAGCGCGCCGGCCTCGTCCGGGTCGTCGAGCCCGGGGCCGACGACGATGCAGTCGACGTCGAGGTCGCCCGAGCCGGCGCGGGCAGCGGCGGCAGGCCGGCCGGGTCGATCGGCTCAGGGTCGCGTGCCACGGTGCTCCCCGCCGTGCTCCGTGACGGGCGCGTCGCCCGCCAGGTGCGTCACGTCGTTGACCGGCTCGGCGACCCAGCGCCCGTCCTCGCGCACGAGCCGGGTGACGGAGGCGTTCTTCACCGGGTCCGTGCGGGACAGCTCCAGCAGCTCCGCCTCCTCGATCCCCTCCAGCACCGCCCGGATGATGAGCACGATCGCGTCGTGCGACACGACGAGCACCCGCTCGGCACCGGCGCCCTCGATGTCGTGCAGCACCGAGCGGAGGCGCAGCGCGGCGTCGGCCCAGGACTCGCCGCCCGGCGGCCGGTGGTAGTACTTGCCGAGGAACGCACGCCGCGCCGCCTCCTCCGGGTGCAGCTGCTGCACGCCGCGCCAGGTCAGCGTGTCGAGGATGCCGAGCTCGCGGTCGCGGAGGCGCTCGTCGACCGTCGTCGGCAGGGTGAGGCCGGCGACGTCGAGGGCGTGCTGCGCGGTCGAGCGCGCGCGCCGGTACGGCGACACCCACAGCGCGTGCGGGCGCTCGTCCCGGGTCAGCTCGCCGAGGCGGCGGCCGAGCGCCTCCGCCTGCGCGACGCCGACCTCCGACAGCTCGACATCCGCGTCCCGGGCCGGCACGGCGATGCGCAGCGCGCCCGCCGCGTCCGCCTCCGCGGCCGCGACGTTCGCCCGGCTCTCGCCGTGCCGGACGAGCAGCAGCTGCCTCAGTGCGATGAGCCGGCCGACTCGATCTCGGTGCGGTCGCCGCTCCACAGCGTGTGGAAGGTGCCCGGCTTGTCGATGCGGCCGTAGGTGTGCGCGCCGAAGAAGTCGCGCTGGCCCTGGATCAGCGCGGCGGGGAGGCGGTCGGAGGAGAGCGAGTCGTAGTACGACAGCGCGGAGGAGAAGCCCGGCGCGGGCACCCCGGACAGCGCGGCCGTCGACACGACGCGGCGCCAGGCCGCCTCGCCGTCGGCGACGATCTTCGCGAAGTACTCGTCCGCGAGCAGCGTCGGCAGCTCGGCGTCCCGCTCGTACGCCTCCACGATCCGGTTCAGGAACCGCGCGCGGATGATGCAGCCGGCCCGCCAGATCTTCGCGACGGCGCCCTTGTCGATGGTCCAGCCGTACTGCTCGGCCCCCGCGATGATGATGTCGAAGCCTTGCGCGTACGCGACGACCTTGGAGGCGTACAGCGCGGCGCGCACGTCGTCCTCGAACCCGTCCGGCTTCGCGACCGGCGTCGGGCGCCCCTTCTCCAGCGCGCGGACCGCCTCCCGCTGCTTCGGCTTCGACGACACGGCGCGGGCGAACACGGCCTCGCCGATGCCGGAGACCGGGATGCCCAGGCCGACCGCGTTCTGCACCGTCCAGACGCCGGTGCCCTTCGAGCCCGCCTGGTCGACGATCAGGTCGACGAGCGGCGTCCCGGTGTCCGCGTCCTTCTGCTTGAGCACCTCGACGGTGATCTCGATCAGGTAGGACTCCAGGTCGCCCCGGTTCCACTCGTCGAACACCTCGACCAGCGCGTCGGTGTCAAGGCCGCCGACGCGACGCAGCAGGTCGTACGCCTCCGCGATCAGCTGCATGTCGGCGTACTCGATGCCGTTGTGGACCATCTTCACGAAGTGGCCGGCGCCGTCGTGGCCGATGTGGGTGACGCAGGGCTCGCCCTCCGCCTCCGCGGCGATCGACTCCAGGATCGGCTTCA
>NZ_CAXTOQ010000241.1:0-3324 GCF_964245895.1 uncultured Amnibacterium sp. | reverse complement strand
GGGCGCGGGCTGCGGTCGGGGACGAGCAGCAGCACCGCGACGACCACCGCCCCGACGAGCAGCAGCCGCAGGTCCGCGCCGGCGAAGGCGCCCACGATGTCGGCCTGGAACCCGACCGGCCCGGTGACCTTCGCGGTGAGGCCGGCGGGGAGGCCCTCGCGCGCGGTCGTGCGGATCGTCCCGGCGACCGCCTCCGCGTCGTCCTCGACGTCCTTCGCCTTCACCGGCACCGCGACCACCGCGACCGTGCCGTCGTCGCTGACCTGCGGGCGGACCGCCTGGGGCACGACGGAGCGCGTGGCCAGGGCGGCGGCGCGCGCCGCGATCGCGGTCCGGTCCGCGGCGCTGAGGCCGCCGTCCCGGTCGAAGACGACGATCGCGACCGACCGGTCGGCGCCCGGGAACCGCTGCAGCAGCGCGGCCACCCGCTGCGAGTCCGCGGAGGAGGGCAGCCCGGTGCCGGGCGCCGGGGCGGAGCCGGCCGACGGCAGCAGCGCGAACAGCGCGCCGACGACGACGAACCCGAGGAGGAACGTGACCCACGCCGAGCGGCGCCCGGACACGAAGGCGGCGACCCGCTTCATGGTTCCCCCAGATCTTTCGGTCACCGAACTGTACGGCAGACGAAGCAGGGAGGATGGGGAGATGGACGACGCCGCGCCGCAGATCGAGCCGGAGACGCTCGCGCTCCGCGCGCTGCAGACCGCGATGAGCGACGCCGAGGCCGCGCTCGGGCGACGCATGCGGATGCATCCGACCGACCTGGCCGCGATGGGGCACCTGACGTGGTCGGACGACCCGGTCGGACCCGGCGAGCTCGGGCACCGGCTGGGCCTCTCCCCCGCCGCCGCCACGGAGCTGGTCGACCGGCTGACCGCGGCGGGACACGTCGAGCGGCATCGCGACCTGGCCGACCGTCGGCGCATCCGCCTCGAGGCGACGCCGCACGCGACGGGCGCCGTGCTCGAGCACCTCGACGCCCTGATCGCCGGTCTCGACGCGGCCGCGCGCGACCTGACCGCCGAGGACCGTCAGGTGGTGCAGCGCTTCCTCGCGCGGGCGATCGACGTCTACGCCGCCTGGTCCGAGGACGCGCCGGACTGAGCGGGCCGCCGGTCGGTGGCGCCGGTCAGTAGCGCCTGCCGAGCAGCAGGCGCTTCCCGGCCGCGAGCTCCGCGTCGCTGCACCAGCCGCCGTAGCCGAGGTAGCCGCCCGGGTTCAGCGCCTGCGCGCCGCAGTCGGCGGCGTGCTCGATCGGCGTGATGGCGGCGTCCGGGTCCTCGTAGCGGTACGGCGTGGTCACGTCGGCTGGCTTGGTCCAGTCGGAGAACAGGGCCTTCGCGTCCTTCGCCATCCGGACGTGGCCGGCGGCCGAGCCGCCGTAGTTCAGCCACTGGCGCTCGTGGGAGCACTCGTGCAGGGCCACCGCGCGCACGTCGATCGGCTCGTACGCGGCGATCTCCGGGATCGCGCGGATCAGGAGGGTGCCGGTGCGGTAGTCGCCGGCGGCGCCGTCGAGGGTGCCGACGTGGACCGCCGTGCTCGGGCAGTACGGCTTCGCGGCCTCGTAGATCGTGCGGGCGAGTCCGGTGTAGCGCTGCTGGTTCTCGTACACGACCGTGAGGACGTGGGACCGCGACGTCCCCCGGACCCGCCCGCTCGCGCTCGAGTAGGCGGACGAGACGATCCGGTAGGCGACGGTCCTCGTCCTCGCGGACGTCGAGTACGCCGGCGTCCGCGTGACGATCCCGTCGTCGGTCAGCGCGACCTTCGCGGCGGTCGTCCGCCAGGCGCCCGAGCCCACCTTGCGCTGCAGCGTCAGGCGCGGCCGCGCCTGCTCGCCCCACCACCGCACGCGGTACGCGCCGCCGACCACGAGCACGCCGCCGTTGCCGACGACGGAGCTGCGGGAGGCGCCCTTGCCCGCGAAGTACGCCTGGCCCAGCGTGTACTCGGTCACGGCGGGCGCCTTCGCGGCCGCCGCGCCCCCTCCGGCCGCGAGCGGCGTCGCGAACGCGCCGGTCGAGAAGCCGACGACGGTCGCGACGGTCATCGCGAGCGCGATCAGGGCGCCGCGACGGCGCCTCCCGGCCACGACGTTCGGGAGCGCGCGCATTGGTCGATCCCAGCCGACGCGGGAGGCGACCGCCAGACCGTCTTCCGGGGGCGTGTCCCGCTCGGCCGTCCCGCGCCGGCCCTGGTAGGCGTCAGCCGTGGCGCAGCGCCGCGCGCTCCATGCGCAGCATCCAGATCGCGTGCTCGACCGTCGCCTCGACGGTCCAGACCGCGGGGCCGAGGGAGGCGGCGCGCAGCCCCGGTGCGCGCGCGACCGAGTACGCCAGCGGCTCCGCGAGCCGGATCCGCACGCGCCGGTCCTCGACGTCCTCGCCGAACCAGCGCGGCTCCTCCAGGAAGACGGGCAGCACGAGCAGGACGACGCCCGCCTCCGCCACCCGCGCCGCCGCGCCGCGGTCGTCGAACTGCCGCTCGAGGGTCAGCAGCGCCCGCTCGGTCGCGGTCAGCAGCTGCGGGGCGTTCGCCTCCAGGCACGCGCGGAGGTCCGCCTCCGCGCTGCGCACCCGCTCGAGGCGGCGGCCGGACAGGCCGCGACGGGCCTCGGCGAACCAGCGGCCGATCACCTCGTCGGACCGTGGCACCCCGCGAGAACCGACCATCCCCCGAGTCTCGCGCACCCGTCCGACGACTTCTCTGGAGTCAGCCGCGGTCGCCCGCGGGCAGGCCGAGCGCCGGCAGCACGACGCCGTCGATCAGGCCGATCAGGAAGGCGCGATCGACGGGCTTCCGCTGCACGAGCGTGCGGTAGGCCGTCATGGAGGGGCCGATGTGCGCGATCGTGTCGAGGTCGGCGTCGGCGCGGATCTCGCCGCGCTCGATCGCGCGCTCCATCAGCAGCCGGTTCAGCCGCGCCCGCGGCTCGGTGATCGCCTCGTTGACGGCGTCGGCCAGCTGCGGGTCGCGCGACAGCATGGAGACCAGGCCGCCCATCACCTGCAGCTTCCGCTCCGCGTCCTCCATCGAGTGCGGCCGGATCAGCGCGAGGAGGTCCCCGCGCAGGCTGCCGGTGTCGGGGGCGTGCTCGATCGACGACTGGCTCTGCTTCATGCAGGCGACGGCCTCGATCACCAGCTCCGCCTTCGACGGCCAGCGGCGGTAGAGCGTCGCCTTGCCCGCCTTCGCGCGGGCCGCGACGAGATCCATCGTCATCGCGTCGTACCCGGTCTCGGCGAGCACGGCGAGCGCGGCGTCGCGGATCTCGGGATCCCGGGTGTGGTCCCGCTTCCGGCCGAGCCGTCGCTGGTCGTC
>NZ_CAXTOQ010000240.1:0-3340 GCF_964245895.1 uncultured Amnibacterium sp. | reverse complement strand
CTTGATGTTCAGGATGATCTCGGTGACGTCCTCCTTCACACCGGGGATCGTCGTGAACTCGTGCTGCACGCCCTCGAGGCGGATGGACGTGACCGCGGCACCCGGGATCGACGAGAGCAGGGTGCGGCGCAGGGAGTTGCCGAGGGTGTAGCCGAAGCCCGGCTCGAGCGGCTCGATGACGAACCGCGAGCGGAACTCGCTGATGGGCTCCTCGGCGAGGGTGGGGCGCTGTGCGATGAGCACGGTGGTGTCCTTTCGGCGTCCGATATATGACGCACAAGGGGTGGGATGGTTCTCGAGGTGGCTGCGTTCCAGCCTTCGTTCTGAAGGCGATTCGGCGGCGCTTCGCGCGGCCGGATCGCCTTCAAAACGGATCAGACGCGGCGGCGCTTGGGGGGACGCACGCCGTTGTGGGCCTGCGGCGTCACGTCGTTGATCGAGCCCACCTCCAAGCCGGCGGCCTGGAGGGAGCGGATCGCGGTCTCCCGGCCCGAGCCGGGGCCCTTGACGAACACGTCGACCTTCTTCATGCCGTGCTCCTGCGCCTGACGGGCAGCCGACTCGGCCGCGAGCTGCGCCGCGAACGGCGTCGACTTGCGCGAGCCCTTGAAGCCCACGCCGCCGGACGACGCCCAGCTGATCACGGCACCGGTGGTGTCGGTGATCGAGACGATCGTGTTGTTGAACGTCGACTTGATGTGGGCCTGCCCGATCGCGACGTTCTTCTTCTCCTTGCGGCGGGGCTTGCGCCCTGCACCGGCCTTGGGAGTCGCCATGTCTTCTCTCTCCTACGGATCTCGGGGGCGAGCGCTACTTGCGCCCGGCCTTCTTCTTGCCGGCGACGGTGCGCTTCGGACCCTTGCGGGTGCGGGCGTTCGTCTTGGTGCGCTGACCGTGCACCGGGAGCCCACGGCGGTGGCGGATGCCCTGGTAGGAGCCGATCTCGATCTTGCGGCGGATGTCCGCGGCGACCTCGCGGCGGAGGTCGCCCTCGACCTTGTAGGTCTCGAGGTGGTCGCGGAGCGCCACGAGCTGGTCGTCGGTGAGGTTGCGGACGCGGACGTCCGGGTCGATGCCCGTCGCCTTGAGCGTCTCGATGGCGCGGGTGCGTCCCACGCCGTAGATGTAGGTGAGCGCGATCTCCACGCGCTTCTCACGCGGGATGTCGACGCCGGCGAGTCTCGCCATGCTGATCTCCTAGGGATGATCCGGGGGTATGGAGCGGCGCCGGTGCCCGAGCCTCCGACTCGGGGTGTCCCCCTCCCCGCGTGGGGAGGGATCTGGTGCCGCCGTTGTGTTCAGTTGTGAGTGGTGGGTGTCAGCCCTGACGCTGCTTGTGACGCACGTTCACGGAGCAGATGACCATGACCCGGCCATGACGGCGGATCACGCGGCAGTGCTCGCAGATGGGTTTGACGGAAGGCGCGACCTTCATGGGATGTCCTCTTCTCGCTGTCCTCGTACCGATCCTCGACGGGTCGGCCGTTACTTCTCAGCGATCGTGCGACGTGTCGACCGGCTACTTGTAGCGGTAGACGATGCGGCCACGGGTCAGGTCGTACGGGCTGAGCTCGACGATGACACGGTCCTCGGGCAGGATGCGGATGTAGTGCTGCCGCATCTTGCCGGAGATGTGGGCGAGTACCTTGTGCCCGTTGCTCAGCTCCACCCGGAACATCGCGTTGGGCAGCGCCTCGACCACTGCGCCCTCGATCTCGATAACGCCGTCCTTCTGAGCCATAGCCTCACTTCGTCACTGGTCACGACGCTGCCGTGACTGATCGCTGGTCATGCGGGACGTCCGCGGACGGGGATGCCCTGCAGACGGATCGGCCGTCGCACGCAGCCCGCAACGGGGGCATGCATGGCCGACAGGCGATCATAGCCCATAACGCGGAGCCGCCCCGACTCCTTCCCGGGGCCGGCGCAGCTCCAGCCCCGGCTCAGCGCCGACCCGGCTCAGCCGCGAGCGCCGAGGATGCCGCCGCTGAGCGCGGCGAGGATCCGGTCGGACACCTCGTCCACCTCGCCGATGGCGTCGACGCTGACGAGCACGCCCCGCTGCGCGTAGACGGCGACCAGCGGATGCGTCTGCTCCTGGTAGACCTCCAGGCGCTTGCGGATGACGTCCTCGGTGTCGTCGCTGCGCCCCTGGTCCTTCGCCCGCTTCAGCAGGCGCTGCACGACCTCGTCCTGCTCGGCGACCAGCTGCACCACCGCGTCGAGGCCGCCCTCGGTCGCCTCCAGGCAGTCGTCGAGCGTGAAGACCTGGGCGAGCGTCCGCGGGAAGCCGTCGAGCAGGAACCCGGCGCCCGCATCGGTCTGCGCGAGGCGATCGAGCACCAGCGCGTTCGTCAGGTCGTCCGGCACGTACGCGCCGCGGTCCATGTAGTCCTTGGCCTGCAGCCCGAGCGGCGTGCCCTCCGACACGTTCGCCCGGAAGATGTCGCCCGTCGAGATCGCGGGGATGCCGTAGTGCTGCGCGACGCGCACCGCCTGGGTGCCCTTCCCGGAGCCGGGAGGGCCGATCAGCAGCATGCGCATCAGCGCAGCAGGCCTTCGTAGTGCCGCTGCTGCAGCTGCGAGTCGATCTGCTTCACGGTCTCGAGGCCGACGCCGACGATGATCAGCAGCGAGGCGCCGCCGAACGGGAAGTTCGAGTTCGCCCCGATCGCGACGAAGGCGACGAGCGGGATGAGCGCCAGCAGGCCCAGGTAGATCGAGCCGGGCAGCGTCACCCGGGTCAGCACGTAGTCGAGGTACTCCGCCGTCGGCCTGCCGGCACGGATGCCGGGGATGAAGCCGCCGTACTTCTTCATGTTGTCCGCGACCTCCTCCGGGTTGAAGGTGATCGCGACGTAGAAGTAGGTGAACCCGACGATTAGCAGGAAGTACAGCGCCATGTAGAGCGGGTGGTCGCCGGTGGTCAGGTAGTTCTGGATCCAGGTCACCCACGCGGGTGCCGCCTGCCCGTTGCGGGGCTGGTTGAACTGCGCGATCAGCGCCGGCAGGTACAGCAGGCTGGAGGCGAAGATCACCGGCACGACGCCGGCCATGTTCACCTTGATCGGGATGTACGTGTTGTTGCCGCCGTACGTGCGCCGGCCGACCATGCGCTTCGCGTACTCGACAGGGATGCGCCGCTGCGACTGCTCGACGTACACGACCAGCCCGACGATCACGACCCCGATCGCGACCACGACGACCGCGGTCTCGATGCTCTGCGACTGCGCGATCGCGATGATCGACTGCGGGAAGCGGGCGGCGATCGCCGTGAAGATCAGCAGCGACATGCCGTTGCCGACGCCGCGCTCCGTGATCAGCTCGCCCATCCACATGA
>NZ_CAXTOQ010000239.1:0-3351 GCF_964245895.1 uncultured Amnibacterium sp. | reverse complement strand
GTGGAAGCTCTCGAGCATCGCGCGGGGCCGCATCGACAGCTGCGCGGCTCGGCGGTGCAGGTCGGGCACGTCCACGGGGCCGTGCGGCGCGAGCAGCACGGTGAAGCGCTGCAGCCCCTGGTCCTGGAACGCGTAGGCGCCGTCCGGGTCGAGCGTGCTCGGGTCGTGCCACGCGTACGGCGGGCTGCGCACCGCGGTGACGCCGATGCTCGCGCTCGCGTCGGCGGAGGCGGGCGACAGGTCGTAGCCGTGCTTCGCGTCGTTGATCACGGCCAGACCGGCGTCGGCGGTCGACAGGTCGATCCACGACTGCCCCGGCTCCTCCGCCCCGGACACGGCCCGCTCGACGGAGCCGAACGGCACCTCGACCCGGCCCGTCGGCGCCTCGAGCCCGACGGGCACCCGCCACTTCAGCAGGTGCATCCGCTCGCGCCAGTCGAGCTCGACCCGCACCTCCAGCACGTCGCTGCCGGCCTCGAGCACGAGGTCGTCCGACAGCGTCGAGGCGTTCCAGCGGCGCTCGATCCGCAGCTGCGCGCGCAGGGGCCCGTCCTCGCGCACGAGCACCCGGGTGACCGGCATCTCGACGCCCGGCCACGCGTAGCTGACGACCCGGTGCCCCCAGGTGTCGGTCGGGTCCCGGCACACCTGCAGGTGCGGGCCGCGCGCGCCGTCCAGCAGGTCGACCCCGCTGCGCTTGTCGAGCAGGGAGGTGAGCCAGCCGGTGCCGTGGTCGACGACGACGCGCAGCACCGCGTTCTCCAGCACGGTCTCGTGCCCGCAGCGCGTCAGGAGGGACGGCCCGGTGGTCCGCGGCGGTTCCGGCCCCTCGACGGCCGGCAGGTGCGCGGGGTTCGCGACCGCGGAGGCGTGCAGCGCCCCGCCGTCGGCGAGGTGCAGCGCGTAGCGGGCGACGCCGAGCGGCGGCAGGTCGACCCGGAACGCGACCGCCGCGCCGGCGCCGCGACCCATCTGGGACCGGGAGGAGATCGACTGGCTCGGCGTCGGCGTGCCGTCGGCCGCGGTCACCCGCTGCGCGTCCACCTCCATGCCGAAGCCGAGGTGCACCTCGACCGTCGTCGACACGGGCCACGGGTGGTGGTTGAAGACGAGCACCGGCAGCGTGGCCGGGTCGAGCGGCACGTCCATCGCGGCGGCGATCCGGTTGTGCGCGCGGGCCGTGATGCGCTTCGCCGTCGCGATCGCCTCGCCCAGCTGGTCGCGCGCGTCGACGAACGCCGCCTCGATCGCGGAGCCCGGCAGGATGTCGTGCGCCTGGTTCAGCAGCACCTGCTTCCAGGCGCGCTCGAGGTCCTCCCTCGGGTACCGGTCGCCCCGGTCCAGCGCGGCGATCGCCGCCCAGCGCTCGGCGACCAGGACCGTGCTCTGCGCGCGGCGCTGCCAGCGCTTGATGCCGGAGTGGGCGGAGTAGCAGCCCGGCGCGTGGTGCTGCAGCTCCCCCTCGACGACCGGCAGGTCGAGCCCCAGCTCGCGCACGCGATCGAAGTACGCCTCCGGGCTGGAGAGCGGCAGCGCCCCGAACGACCCGATCCGGTCGAAGCGGTGCACCGTCTCGATCTGCTGGATCGTCGGGCCGCCGCCGTGGTTGCCGACGCCGAAGAACACCATCGTCTCGGGCAGTCGCTCGTCGTGCTCGGCGAGGGACTTCTCGATGTGCCGGTCGACGGTCTCGCGGCTCGACTGGTACTCGAACGGGATGCGGAACGCCAGCACCTCGGTGCCGTCGGGCCCCCGCCACCGGAACAGCGCGCTCGGCAGCGCCTTCTCGTGCGCCATCGGGCGCAGGAAGCAGTAGGCGGACATGCCCTGGCCCGCGAGCACCTGCGGCAGCGTCGCCGCGTGCCCGAACGGGTCGACGTTCATCGCCACGGTCGCCTGCCGGCCGAACCGGTCGCGCAGGAACCGCTGCCCGTACAGCCCCTGGCGCACGAACGACTCCCCGACCGGCAGGTTGCAGTCCGGCTCGACCCACCAGCCGCCGGTGTTCACCCACCGTCCCTCGGCCACCCGGGCGCGGATCCGCTCGAACAGCGCGGGATCCTGCTCCTCCACCCAGGCGAGCAGCACCACCTGGTCGCAGGTGAACACGAAGTCGGGGTACTCGTCCAGCCGGTCGAGCACGCTGCGGAACGTCGCGCGCGCCTCCTGGTACCCCTCCTGCCACGGCCACAGCCACACGACGTCGAGGTGCGCGTTGCCGATCATGTGCACCACGCGGTCCGGGGAGGCGCCCGGTCGCGGCACGAAGGGCGCCTCGGCCGGCTCGAAGTCCTGCGGGGCGTTCGCGAGCGGGGCCTCGCCGTCGGGCCGTTCGTCGCTCATGCGACGCGCTCCAGGGCGAGCAGGCCCGCCCCGACCGCCGGTGCGGTGCCGCCGAGCGCCGCCCGCTCCACGCGCACGGTCCGGCGGATCGGGACCATCGCGTTCAGGGTCACCGCGGTGCGGACCGCGGCGGGCAGCGCCTCCTGCTCGGCCAGCCCGCCGCCGAGCACCAGCACCTCGGGCTCGAAGACGTTCACGAGGTCCGTCGCCAGCTGCCCGAGGCAGGTCAGCGCCTCCGCCCACAGCTCGCCCGCGAGGTCGTCGTCGGCCGCGAGCCGCACGATCGCCTCCGCGTCGAGGTCGTCGACGTCCGCGAGGGCGGAGGCGCGGCCGTCGGCCATCGCCTCCCGCGCCCGCTCGACCAGCTGGGTGCCGGAGGCGTACGCCTCCGCGCAGCCGAGTCGGCCGCAGGTGCACCGGCGGCCGCCCGGCCGCACGCACACGTGGCCGAGCTCGCCGCCGTTCGTCGTCGCGCCGACGAGCAGCCGGCCGTCGAGCACGGCGCCGCCGCCCAGCCCGCTCGAGATCGTCAGGTACACCGCGGAGCCCGCGCCCTTCGCGGCGCCCGCGCGGAACTCGCCCCAGGCGCCGGCCGAGGCGTCGTTCGCGAGCACGGCGGGCACGCCGAACCGGTCCTCGACCAGGCGCACGATCTCGACGTGGTCCCAGCCGGGCAGGTGGAGGGGGCCGAGCAGCACGCCGGCCCGGGCGTCGAGCGGGCCCCCGCACGCCACGCCCGCCGCGGTGATCGCCGCGTCGCCGCGCACGCGCTGCGCCAGGTCGAGCAGCCGGTCGAGGACCGCCTGCGGCCCCTCGTCGCGTCGGGTGGGCGCGCGGTCGCCGCGGACGACCAGGCCGTCGGGCCCGATGAGCGCGACGGCGAGCTTCGTCGCGCCGATGTCGAGCGCGAGCGCCAGCGGCTCAGCCATGTCCCAGATCTACCAGGGCCCCGCTGGGTGATCGGCACCGCTCGACGCCGCCTCCCCGCGTCGGCTACCCGCCGGCGCA
>NZ_CAXTOQ010000238.1:0-3369 GCF_964245895.1 uncultured Amnibacterium sp. | reverse complement strand
TCGCCAGCGTGTGCGCGGCGCCGGAGGACGCGTGCCGCAGGACGATGCCGTCAGCGCCCATCGCCTGCAGGGTCTGCGCGGTGTCCTGCAGGCTCTCGCCCTTGGACACGGACGAGCCCTTCGCGCTGAAGGTGATCACGTCGGCGGAGAGCCGCTGCGCGGCCGCCTCGAACGAGATCCGGGTGCGGGTCGAGTCCTCGAAGAAGAGGTTCACGATCGTGGTGCCGCGCAGCGTCGGCAGCTTCTTCACGCTGCGCCGCTGGGTGTCGGCCATGTCCTCGGCGACGTCGAGCAGCGCGACGGCGGAGTCCCGGGTGAAGCCGCGGGTGGACAGCAGGTGCCCGCTCATCCGATCGTCACCGAGTCCTCCCCGTCGACCTCCGACAGCCGGACCGCCACCCGCTCCGACTTCGCCGAGGGCAGGTTGCGCCCGACGGCGTCCGGCCGGATCGGCAGCTCGCGGTGCCCGCGGTCGACGAGCACCGCGAGGCGGACGACGGCGGGCCGGCCGAGCGCGGTGATCGCGTCGAGCGCGGCGCGCACCGTGCGACCGGAGTAGAGCACGTCGTCGACGAGCACGACCGTGGCGCCGTCGAGGTCGAACGGCACCTCGGTGCGGCCGGTGGCCCGAGTGGGCTGCCCGGCGAGGTCGTCGCGGTAGAGCGTGACGTCGAGCAGGCCGACGGGCACCTCGCGTCCCGCGATCCGGGTCATCTGCTCCCCGAGCCTGCGGGCGAGCACCGCGCCGCGGGTGGGGATGCCGAGCAGGACGAGCCGCTCGGCGTCGGGATCGTGCTCGACGAGCTCGTGCGCCATACGGGTGACCGCGCGGCGGACGTCGTCGGCCTCCAGGAGGGTGCGCAGCGTCATCCGACCTCCTTCCCCGTCTCTCCGGACGGTCCGTTAAAGGTGATCGGGAAGGACCCTAGCGCGGGCCGGGGACACCGCTCGACGCGGTCAGCTGCACCCGGCGGCCGTGCCGATCGAGGCCGAGGCGCGCCTCCGTCGCGACGAGCCCGCGGAGGAACGGGGTGTCGGGCTCGCTCTCGACGAAGCCGAGGGAGGCGTAGAACGGCGCGTTCCAGGGAACGTCCGCGTAGGTGCGCAGGGTCACCCGCTCGTGGCCGCGACGGGCGCTCTCCACCAGCGCGGCGCGGACGAGCGCGCGGCCGTGCCCGCGGCGACCCGCCTCCGGCAGCACGGCGAGCTGCTCGAGGTGCGCGCCGTCGTGCTCGAGCACGTGGACGAACCCGATCGGCGGCCCGCTCGGCCGCTCGGCCGCGACGAGCACGAACCCCGGCTGCGCCGCCCGCACCCGTCCGCTCGGCGCCGCATCCCAGCGCTCGGGGCGGAACAGGTCGACGAAGCGGCGGTCGGCGGCGTCCTCGATCCCGGCGAGCAGGTCGAGGTCCGCATCGAGCGCAGAACGGATCTCGCTGGGCACGGCAGCAGTCTTCGTCACGTGGCGGTGAGGATCGAGTGGCTGTGCCGACCGACCCGTGGCATCTGCAGGATCACGTACCGCGTGCAGGACGAGGTCCGCGATCTGATCCTGATCGCGGAACGGGATCCTGCACCGTGTACGGCGCGATCAGGCGCGGAAGGCATGGCGTACTCCACGCAGCGGTGCTCGCCGGACGCGGCGAGCGGAACAGTCGGCCCACCCCCAGCGCCCGCGTGCTCTGCTGACCGCATGCCGACCAAGATCGAGCTCATCGTGGACAACCAGGACGACAACGACGCGTTCGACGCGGCGTGGCCGGACCTCCTGACGAAGGCGCGCGCCCTGCCGGGCCTGCAGCGGCTCGAGTCGGGGAAGGTCTGGCCGAAGGAGGACGGCACGCCGACGCCGGCGCACCGCTCGCTGCTGCTGTACTTCGCCGGCTACGACGAGGCGTCCGCCGCCGTCGCGGGGCCCGAGGCCGGCGAGTTCTTCGGCGCATTCTTCCCCGCCGCGAACGGCAAGGTCACCGCGCTCTTCACGGACATCGAGGACGTGTGAGCGCCGTCCGGACACGTGAGCGGGTCCGGACCCGCTCAGGTGTCCGGAACCCGGTCACGACCGGGTGATCGTCGGACGCGCCGGATCGGTGTGCTCCACGACGATCGAGGCGCGCTCCCCGGGCTGCTCCTCGGCGACGTAGATCGCGCATGCGGCCGAGTACCGCATCGCATGGGCCTCCCTGGCTGCGGTCTCCCCGCCGAGCGCCGCCGCGTCTCGCGCGACGCCGCGCTCCTCCGCGACGGCGGGCGGCACCTCGAGCCAGATCACCTCGTCCCAGCAGTCGCGCAGCGCGACCCGCTGGACGAAGGTCGCCGCGAACAGGACGATCGCGTCCGCCGGAGCGGTCGCGAAGCGCGGAGCGACCTCGTCGGTCTCCAGGTCGTGCACGTGCTCCGCGTAGCGATGGGACCCGCCGGGCCCGAGCGGTGCCAGCACGAGCGCTCGTACCGCATCGAGGTCGTACGCGTCCTCGTAGTAGCCGCGAGCCGAGTCGCGGCCCTGTCGGTACCGGATCGCGCGGACGGCATGGAAGCCGTCCGAGTCGACGTGGATCACCGGGCGTCCGAGTCGGCGGAGGCGGTCCGCCAGGTCGACCGCGAAGGTCGTCTTCCCCGCACCGCAGATCCCGTCGATGGCCACGCGGAGCGGGTGACCCGGAGCTGCCGCGACGAGCCGCGCTGCCACCTCGCCCAGCACCTCGTCCCTCTCGGTCACGGGGCGATCGTCCCACCGGGTCTGCGGCGGGCGGCCGACTGAGCGCGGCGCGGGCAGGTGAGCGGGTCGTGACCCGCTCCGATGTCCGCGACCCGCTCACCCGCGGGTGAGGGCCGGAGGCAGGCGCGGCGCGCTCAGCCCTCCGCGTCGAGCAGCGCCGGCACGTCCGCGATGCTCGACAGCAGGTGCGTGTGGCGCGCGGCGCCCAGCTCCTCCGACGTGTGCGAGCCGGTGAGCACGCCGACCACGAACCGGGCGCCCGCCCGGGTGCCGGCGGTCACGTCGTTGACGGTGTCGCCCGCGACGAGCACCTCGCGCACGTCGACGACGCCGGTCGCCTCCATGGTCCGGAAGACCAGGTACGGCGCGGGCCGGGAGGCGGTCACGTCCTCGGCGGTGACGAGCGCGTCGACGTCGCGGCCGACCTGCCACCCGACGACGTCGAGCAGGCCCTGCGCGACCTCGAGCCGGTAGCCGGTCTGCAGCGCCACCCGCACGCCTCCGGCCCGCAGCTGCTCGACCGCCTCCGCGACGCCGGGCAGCAGCACGGGCGGGTCCGCCTCGTAGGCCGCGGTCAGGTCGTCGGAGAACACGGCGAAGATCCCGTCGGCTCCGGAGGGGTCCGCGCCGATGCCGGCGAGGATCCCGAC
>NZ_CAXTOQ010000237.1:0-3407 GCF_964245895.1 uncultured Amnibacterium sp. | reverse complement strand
TCGCGACCAGGTGCACCTCGCCGAAGTCCTCGGCCTCGCGGAGGAACTCCAGCGCGTCCTCGTCGAACGTGACGCTCGTGGCGCGGATCTCGAACGAGCGGCGCACGCGGGAGGCCAGGGACACGATCAGGATCAGGAGGATGAAGAGCAGGGCGATCCGCAGGCCGTCGGGCCGCTCCACGAGGTTGACGACGAGCGTGTAGAGCAGGATCAGCGCGACGAGGCCGAAGCCCGCGGTGCGCTTCCACTGGCGCTTGCGGCGCGCCGACAGCGTCACCGCGATCGCCGCGGAGGTGATCAGCACCAGCACCCCGGCGGCGTAGGCGCCGCCCTGCGCCGTCACGTTCGCGTCGAACACGAACGTGACCGCGATCGCGAGCAGCGTGAACACGATCACGAGCGGCCGGACCGCGCGGGCCCAGGTCGGCGCCATCCCGTAGCGGGGAAGGTAGCGGGGCACGATGTTCAGCAGCCCGGCCATCGCCGACGCGCCCGCGAACCAGAGGATCGCGATCGTCGACAGGTCGTAGACCGTGCCGAACACCTCGCCGAGGTGCTCGTGCGCGAGGTACGCCAGCGCGCGGCCGTTCGCCTGCCCGCCGGGCTGGAACTCCTTCTGCGGGATGAGGAGCGTCGTCACGAGGCTGGAGGTGATGAGGAACACGCTCATCGTCAGCGCGGCGGTGGTGAGCAGCTTCTTCGCGCCCGCGATCCGGTGCACCGGCCGCTTCCCGGGCACGTCGCCGTCGCCGCGGATCTGCGGGATGACGGTGACGCCGGTCTCGAAGCCGGACAGGCCGAGCGCCAGCTGCGGGAACACCAGTAGCGCGACGGCGACGACGCCGAGCGGGCTGCCACCGCCCTGCCGCAGCATCGCGCCCGTCCAGTCGCCGAACACGGCGGGATGCTGGAACGCGAGCACGAACGAGTTCAGGATCACGACCGCGTTCAGCGACATGTACACCGCCACGAGCACGACGGCGATGCCGATCGCCTCGTGGAAGCCCCGCAGGAACACCGCGCCGAGCAGCAGGATCAGCAGCAGGGTGATGGGCAGGTTCGCGCCGTGCAGCGCGGCGGGCATGAACGGGTTCTCGACCGCGTGAGCCGCCGCGTCCGCGGCGGACAGCGTGATGGTGATGATGAACGCGGTCGCCGCGAAGCCGAGCAGCACGAGGACGAACAGCTTGCCCGCCCACCAGGGCAGCAGCCGCTCCAGCATCGCGATGGAGCCCTCGCCGCGGAAGCTCTCGCTGGCGACCCGGCGATAGACCGGCAGCGCGCCGAACAGCGTCAGCGCCACGAGCACGAGGGTCGCGACGGGGGAGACGAACCCGGCCGCGAGCGCCGCGATCGCCGGCTGGTAGCCGAGGCTCGAGAAGTAGTCGACGCCGGTCAGGCACATCACCCGCAGCCACGAGTTGGTGCGCTCGGGGGTGCCGTGCGGGCCGTCGTGGCTGCCGGCCGCGGCGGAGCCCTGCAGCGCCCAGCGGGAGAACCGGCCGCTGCGCGGCTCTTCGGCGGCGCACACGTCCGGCACCGCCCGCTGGTCGGGCAGCCCGTCCGCACCGGCCGCCCACGCCTTCGCGTCGATCGGTGCAGCGCCGGCGGCGGGGTCCGGAGGGGTGCCGGGACCGGTCTCGGCCTGCTCCGTCATCCGGTCTCTCCCCATGCGCCCGGCTGCGCCGAGATCGGCGTCAGTGTACGGCCGGGGCGCCTGGCCGCCCGCATACTGGGCCCATGACCGCCGCGGCGCCCCCCTCCACGGGGACGCAGCGCCGGCTGCTCGCCGCCGCGGTGCTCGCGTCGTTCGTGTCGTTCCTCGACGGCTCGATCGTGAACATCGCGCTGCCCGCCATCGACCGGGACCTCGGCGGCGGCGTCGTGACGCAGCAGTGGGTCGTCGACGGGTACCTGCTGGCGGTGTCCGCCTTCATCCTGCTGTCGGGCGCCGTCTCCGACCGCTTCGGGCGGCTGCGGGTGCTGCGGATCGCGCTCGTGGCGTTCGCCGCGACCTCCCTGCTCTGCGCGGTCGCGCCCACCGCCGGCGTGCTGATCGGCGCGCGCGTGCTGCAGGGTGTCGCGGGGGCCCTGCTCGTCCCCGGCTCGCTGGGGCTGATCATCGCGGTGTTCGAGGGGCCGGCCCAGGCGAAGGCGATCGGCTCGTGGACGGGCTGGACGAGCGTCTCGATGCTGTTCGGGCCGGTCGTCGGCGGCCTGCTCGTCGACCAGCTCGGCTGGCGCAGCGTGTTCCTGATCGGCCTGCTGCCCGCCGCGGGCTCGATGCTGCTGCTGCGTCGGGACCGGGACGCGGCCCACGACGGGACGCCGGCGCGCATCGACCTGCTGTCGGCCGCGCTCACGGCCCTCGGGCTCGGCGCGCTGACCGTCGGCCTGATCGAGATCGGCGGCGGGAGGAACGCGGCGCTGCCCACCGCCGCGTCGGTCGCCCTGCTCGCGGTCGGCGCGGTGCTGGTCGTCGCGTTCCTCCTCCGCAACCGGCGCGTGCCGCACCCCCTCGTGCCGCCCGACCTGTTCCGCGCTCGCAACTTCACCGCGGGCAACGGCGCGACCCTGTTCGTCTACGGCGCGCTCGGCCTGGCGAGCCTCGTGCCGGCGGTCTACATCCAGCAGGTGCTCGGCCTCAGCGCGACCGCCGCGGCGCTGATCGGGCTGCCGTCGACGATCCTGATGATCCTGCTGTCCGGGCGCTTCGGCGCGCTCGCCGGGCGGTTCGGACCGCGCGCGTTCATGACCGCAGGGCCGGTCGTCGCCGCGGCGGGCGCGCTCGTGTGGGCCTGCGTCGGCCTCGTGCCCGCATCGGGAGGCGGGCGGGTGGTGCTGGTCGCCGTCGGCATGATCGTGCTGGGGCTGGGCATCGCCACCACCGTCGCGCCCCTGACGGCGGCGGTGCTCGGCGCCGTGCCGGAGTCGGAGAGCGGTATCGGCTCCGCCGTCAACAACGCGGTCGCGCGCGTCGCCGGCCTGATGACCACCGCCACCGTCGGCCTGATCCTCGGCGGCGCCGTCGACACCCCCGGCTTCGTGCGCGTGGCGGCGGTGGTCGCCGCGCTGATGGTCGTCGGCGGCCTGATCTCCTTCGCGGGCATCCGCAACCGGCGCCCGACCGCCTCCTGAGCCACCGAGCCCACGAGCACGAGAGCAGGAAGAACTCACTTCAGCAGGAAGAACCGGGCCCGTACTTCCTGCCGATGTGCATTCTTCCTGCCGTCGTGCTCGAGGATTCCTGCTGTCGTGCTCCGGTGCTCCTGGGAGGGGGCGCGGCACCGGGTAGTCGTCTGATTCGGAAGTTCGTCGGGGGCGAGGTGCTGGCCGCGTCGGTTCGATGCCTGTCGCGCGATAGGTGTGGCGTCGCGCGGTACGCATGCGTACCGCGCGACGCCACG
>NZ_CAXTOQ010000236.1:0-3410 GCF_964245895.1 uncultured Amnibacterium sp. | reverse complement strand
TCGGGCTGCTGCTCGCGCCGCTGCCCGTCGTGCAGCCGCTGGGAGTGCTGTCCCTCGTGGTCACGGCCCTGCTGAACCGGCGCCTGGCGCACGCGCGGCTGCAGCGGCGCGGGATCGCGGGCATCGGCGTCTGCATCGTCGGCACCACCGGCTTCGTGCTGACCGCCGCGCTCACCACGTCCAGCGCCTCCGCGGCGCCGCCCGTCGTCGCGCCGGTGCTCGTGCTCGTCGGGTTCGTGCTGGTCGTCCTCACGGTCGGCTACGCCGCGGCGCGCGACCGGATCCCCGCCGTCGGCTTCGCGGTCGCCGGCGGCCTCTGCTTCGGCTTCGTGGCCACGCTGATGAAGGTGGTGCTGGACCGGTCGAGCGCGGCCGTGCAGCACGGCGGCCTGATCGGGCCGACGACGCCGTTCACCCTGCTGGTGCTCGCCGCGACCGGCGCCGCCGGGCTGGCCGGCATCTCCCTCGTCCAGTGCGCGTACGCCTCCGGCTCGGCCGACCTCGTCGTCGCCGCCCTCACGGTGGTCGACCCGCTGGTGGCGGTGTCGCTCGGCATCGGGCTGCTCGGCCAGGCGGCGCACGCGCCCGGGTGGGCGTTCGCGGTCTTCGCCGCCGCCGAGGCCGTGGCGATCACCGGCGTGGTGCTGCTGGCGCGCAACCCGCCGGTCCCGGCGGACCAGCCGGGGCGCCACCCATGACGTCCGGGGGCGTCGTCCGCATCGGGAGCCCTCGAGCGAGCACGATGGAGCGATGAGCGATCGATCGGGCAGCGCGCGGCGCGGGATCTTCGTCTCGCCGTTCGACGCCCTGTCGGATCCGTCGGCGATGGCGGACCTCGCGGTCGTCGCGGAGGCGGCTGGCTGGGACGGCGTGTTCGTCTGGGACCACGTGCGCTACTCCGCGCCGGTCGCGGCGATCGCCGACCCGTGGATCTGCCTCGCCGCGATGGCCGTGCGCACCGAGCGCCTCCTGCTCGGCCCGATGGTCACCCCGCTCCCCCGACGCCGCCCGCACGTCGTCGCCCGGCAGGCGGCGAGCCTCGAGCGGCTCGCGCCCGGCCGCCTCGTGCTCGGCTTCGGCATGGGCGACGACTGGCTCGGGGAGATGAGCCGCTTCGGCGACGAGGCGGACCCGGTCGTCCGCGGCGCGATGCTCGACGAGGGGCTGGAGGTGGTCACCGGGCTGCTGTCCGGCCACCTGGTCGAGCACCTCGGCCCGCACTACCGGGCGGAGGACGTGCGGTTCCTGCCGGCCCCCGAGCGGCCGATCCCGATCTGGATCGCCGGCCGGTTCGGCAAGCAGGCGCCCCTGAAGCGGGCGGCCCGGTTCGACGGCGCCTTCGTCATCGGCTACCCGGGGCCGGAGGGGGTCCGCGAGGTCCGCGAGGCGGTCGCGAGCCGGCGCGGCGACCTCGACGCCTTCGAGGTCGTCGTCGACGTCCCCGCCGGCACCGATCCGCGACCGTGGGCGGACGCGGGCGCGACGTGGGTGCTCAGCCGGTTCGGGCCGTACGAGCTCGACGCGGCCGCGGTCCTCGCCGCGGTCGAGGCGGGCCCGGAGCCGGTCAGGCGTCCGGGCGCTCCGCCGTCGCCTGATGCGCGAGCTGCCGCTCGACGCGGCGGTCGGGGATGAACCAGAGCAGGGCGACTGCGACGTACGCCGCGATGCCCGCCACCGGGTTGACGAACGTCAGCAGGATGCCCGCGCTGTAGACCACCGACGAGACCTTGCCCTTCAGGTCGGGGCCGACGGCCGCCGCAAGCGTGGAGCCGGGCCCCTCTTGGCGGATGAGCACCTGCTGCAGGATGAAGAACGCGCCTCCCGCACCGAACAGCACCGCGCCGTACGTCACCACGGCGGCGGTCGCCAGCCGGCCCTCCCGCACCCACTCCTCGCTCATCCAGCCGGTGACGAACGGCACGAGGGAGAGCCAGAACAGCAGGTGCAGGTTGGCCCACAGCGCCGCGCCGCTCACCTTCGAGACCGCCTGGAACGTGTGGTGATGGTTGTTCCAGTAGATGCCGAGGAAGACGAAGCTCAGCACGTACCCCAGCAGCACGGGCCAGTCCTCGGCGAGCGCGCCCCAGTCGCCGCCGGCGGGCTTCGGCAGCTCGAGCACCATGATCGTGATCAGGATCGCGATCACGCCGTCGCTGAACGCCTCCACCCGGCCTGTCCGCACGACGTCACGGTAGTCCCGCCGACGTAGGCTGGCGCGGTCGGCCCGTCGAGGGCCTCAGAGACCACCGTCGAGGACGGCGGAAGGGGGCGGCATGGCCGCCGAGGCCACCGGGGCGGCGGTCGTCCGGGCACGGCCGCTGCCCGCGCGCGCGCTGCGCGCCCTCGCTCCCGCGTGGCGGTCGCTCGGCCGCCTGCGCGGCGACCGCGTGCTGCCGGGAGCGGCGCTGCTGGCCGCCGTCGTGCTCGTGCTCGTCGAGGCGTCGCTGGCGGCGGCATCGGACGTGCCCCTGCCGCTGGCCTTCGCGATCGTCATCGTGCACGTCGGCGCGGTGCCCATGGCGCTGCGGATCCCGAACGTCGCCGCTCCCCTCTCCCTCGCCGCCGCGCTCGTCCTGCAGTGGCTCTCCGCGGGGTCGCCCTCCATGCTGTGGCCCTGGTCGCCGGTGCTGATCGTGACGCAGTGCCTGGTGCTCGGCGCGGTCGCCTCCCGCACCACGCTGCCCGTCGCGCTGCTGCACTGGCTGGTCGCCGTCGTGCTGTCGGCGACGCTGTCGGCCCTCCTCCGGCCCGCCAGCGGCGACGAGACCGCCGTCGACGTCGCCGTGTTCGGCTCCATCTCCGCCGCCCTGATCGTCGTCGCGCTGCTCGTCACCCAGTGGCGCCGGGTGCGCACGCAGCTGGTGCACGAGCGGCGGCTGGCCGCGGAGGAGGCCGAGCGCCGCGTGGTCGTCGAGGAGCGCGCCCGGATCGCCCGCGAGCTGCACGACGTCGTCGCGCACAGCCTGTCGATCATCACCGTGCAGTCCTCGACCGCGCGGTTCCGCCACCCGGGCTTCCCGCAGGAGGCGTCCGCCGAGTTCGACCGGATCGCCGAGCAGTCGCGGGAGGCGCTCGAGGAGATGCGCGGGCTGCTGCGGGTGCTGCGGGGGGCGGAGGAGGACGCCGAGCGACGGCCGCAGCCCGGCCTCGGCGACGTGGAGGAGCTGATCGCGCAGGTCAGCCGGGCGGGCACCTCCGCCCGGTTCGAGCAGCCGACCGGGCCGTGGACCGCCGGCGTCGGGCCGCTCACCGCGCTGACCGCGTACCGGATCGTGCAGGAGGCGACCAGCAACGCCATCCGGCACGCGCCCGGCGCGGACGTCGCCGTGGCGCTGGGGCGCGTCGGCGACGACATCACCGTGTCGGTCGTCAACACGGCCACCGGGGAGCCCGCGGTCGACGGGCGGCCG
>NZ_CAXTOQ010000235.1:0-3444 GCF_964245895.1 uncultured Amnibacterium sp. | reverse complement strand
CGACGAAGCCGAAGACGTGCAGGCCGACCTGCAGCCGCTCCGGGTCGTGCCCCGCGTGCGCGCCCGCGCGGCGGTAGAGGTCGATCAGCGGAGCGAACTGACGCGGCTCCCCGCCGATGATCGCGACCATCAGCGGCAGCCCGAGCAGGCCGGCGCGCGCGAACGACTCGGGCGTGCCGCCGACTCCGACCCAGATCGGCAGCGGGTCCTGCAGCGGGCGCGGGTAGACGCTCTGGTGGTTCAGCGGCGGGCGGTGCCGACCCGACCAGGTCACCTCGACGGAGTCGCGGAGGCGCAGCAGCAGGTCGAGCTTCTCCTCGAACAGCGAGTCGTAGTCCGCGAGGTCGAGGCCGAACAGCGGGAACGCCTCCGTGAACGAGCCGCGCCCGACCACCAGATCGATCCGGCCGCCGGAGATCAGGTCGAGCGTGGCGAACTGCTGGAACACCCGCACCGGGTCGTCGGCGCTCAGCACCTTGACCGCGCTGCCCAGCCGGATCCGCTCCGTGCGCGCGGCGGCCGCCGCGAGGATCACCTGGGGCGCGGAGTCGTAGTACTCGCTGCGGTGGTGCTCGCCGATCCCGAAGGAGTGCAGGCCCGACCGGTCGGCGAGCGCGATCTCCTCGAGCAGGTGCGCCATCCGCTCCGCCGGCCCGACCACGTGGCCGGTGCCCGGGTCGGTGACCGCCGAGACGAAGCTGTCGACGCCGATGCGCATGCCCCGAGGCTTCCACACATGAGCCTTGCTCACGCTTCCTGCCGCCGGAACAGCGTCACGGCGATCAGAAGCGTGAGCAAAGTCGTTCAGAGCGCGAGCACAGTCGCCCTCAGGCGGCGGCGGTGAGCGCGTCGCCGAGGGGCGTCCGGCGGTAGACCACCGAGCGGGCGAGGCGGGCCCTCGCGATCAGGCCCGCGTCGAGCAGCACCTTCAGGTGGTCGCCGGTCGCGCCGAGGGACGCCCCCGTGAGCGCCGCGAGCTGCGTCGTCGAGGAGGGGGTCGCGAGCGCGAGGAGGAGGCCGGCGCGCGTCCTCCCGAGCAGCGGCGCGAGCGGGTCGGTCGCGGCGACCGCCTCCTCGAACACGAGCCCGGCGCCGCGGCTCGGGTACACGATCGTCGGCTGCCACGGCGGGTCGCCGGTGACCGCGACGCCCTGCCCGAGGAACACCGACGGCACGAGCAGCAGGCCGCGGCCGCCGAGCACCTCCACCGCCTCCGCGGACCGGTCGATGACGACGGCGTTCCCGAGCCACGTGAGGCTCTCGTGCATGCCCGCGAGCGCGCCGGCCCAGCCGACCTCGCTCAGCCGCTCGGCACGGAACCGCACGTCGCGCTCCAGCACCGAGCGCACGCGCGGCCACTCCGGGGCGAGCAGCGCCGCCCACACCGCCGCGGTCACGTCCGCGAGCACCTCGGGCAGGCGCGGGTCCTGCAGGAGCGCTGCGACCGCGGGCGGGGGGCGGCGGATCGCGCGGATGCCGGCGAGCTCGGTCGCCACGACCGCGGGGTCGACGCCGCGCAGCACGGCGAGGTCGTCGTCGATCGTCTGGCCCATCCCGGCCGGCGGCGGCACGGAGAAGGAGGCGCCGAGGCCCGGCCCGTGCAGGTACCGCAGGGCGAGCACGCCGGACTGGTCGCGGATCGGGTCGAACCGGCTGCGGAACCGGCGCGCGATCGGTGCCGCCGGGTCGGCGCGGAAGAGGGTGCGGACGAGCATCGCGAGCTCGAACGAGGGTGAGACCGCGAACCGCGTGGCCGCGAGGTCCTCGGGGCCGACCTCGAACCGGATCATCCGCGACCTTTCGCTGCAGGACGAAAGAGTAGCCGCCTGCGGAGGCGGGCACGAGGCTCGCCCGGTGACCGAGCACCGCACGACCTACCGCGAGGTGTTCGCATCCCGCGGCTACCCGGCCCTGTACTCGGGCACCGCGCTGCACATGATGGGCGCCTCGCTGCAGGTGCTCGCGTTCTCGGTCGCGGTCTACCAGGCGACGCGGTCGCCGTTCTGGTCGTCCCTGGCGTTCGCGGCCGGGTTCCTGCCGCAGGTGGTCGGCGGCGCGGTGCTCCCCTCCCTCGCGGACCGGGTGCCCGCCCGCGTCCTGCTGCCGGTCGGCGCGCTGCTGCGGATGGCGGCCGCGCTGCTGCTCGCCTGGGGCGCCCTGGGGCTCGGCGGCGGGCTCGCGGTCGTGGCGCTCTCCGCGCTGGTGCAGCCGCTGTTCAGCGCCGGGCAGTCCGCGCTCGTCTCGCGGCTGCTCGACGGCGACCGGTACGTGCTCGGGCGGTCGCTGTTCTCGGTCACCTCCATGACCGCGCAGCTGGTCGGCATCGCGATCGGCGGTGCGACGCTGCAGGCGCTCGGCCCCGGTCCGGCGCTGCTCGTCGCCGCGGGCGTCGAGGCGCTCGCCGCGACCGTGCTGGCCGTCGGGCTGCCGACCCTCGCCCCGGTGGCTGCGGCGCGGGAGCGCTGGCGCGCCGCCGACACCTTGCACGGCTACCGCGACGTCTGGCGGGTGCCGCTGCTGCGCGGGCTGCTGCTGCTCTGGTGGGTGCCGCTCGCGCTGTTCGTCGGTGCGGAGTCGCTCGCGGTCGCCTACGCCGGCGCCGCGCACGCGAACGGGCTCATCACCGCGCTGCTCATCGGCGCCCCGCCCGCCGGCGCCCTGCTCGGCCAGCTGCTCGTCGGCCGCCTCGCCCGCCCCGTCACCCGCGAGCGGCTCGTGCTGCCGCTGCTCGTGCTCACGGGTGCGGGCCTCCTGCCCCTCGCACTGGACCCGCCGCCGCCCGTCGCCGCGCTGCTGCTGCTGATCTCGTCGATCGGGCTCGCGTACGAGCTGGGGAGGCAGGCGGCGTTCCGCGACGCGCTGCCGCACGGCCGGGAGTCGATCGGCTTCGGCCTGCTCGCCGTCGGGATGATGACCGGGCAGGGGGTCGGCCCGCTGCTCGCCGGGCCGCTCGGCACGGTGCTCGACCCGGGTGCCGCGATGGCGATCTGCGGGCTGCTCGTGCTGCTGAGCGCCGTGCTCCTCCGCAGCGTGGCGAGCGCGCAGGAGCCCGTCGAGGCGGCGCCCGCAGCACCGGCGCCCGGTACCGTCGCCCCATGACCGCCCTGCACATCACCGGCGACGCGGACGCGGACCGGCTGCTCTCCTCCGACCCCTTCGCCCTGCTCGTCGGGATGCTGCTCGACCAGCAGGTGCCGATGGAGACCGCGTTCGCGGGGCCGGAGAAGATCCGGGCCCGCCTGGGTGACCTCGCCCCGGCGACGCTCGCCGGCGAGGACCCGGAGCGCCTCACGGCGGTGTTCCGGCAGCCGCCCGCGGTGCACCGCTACCCGGGCTCGATGGCTGGCCGCGTGCAGGCACTCGCCGCCGCGGTGCAGGAGGAGTGGGGCGGCGACGCGAGCGCGCTCTGGACCCGCGACGACCCCGACGGCGCCGAGGTGCTGC
>NZ_CAXTOQ010000234.1:0-3452 GCF_964245895.1 uncultured Amnibacterium sp. | reverse complement strand
GAGCACCAGTCGGCCCCGTAGACGGTGATGCCGGCGGTCTCGTCGGGGTCGGTCATCTCCCGATCGTAAAGGTCCGCGCGGGACCTCCAGCGCGGCGTGCGCGCCGCGGAGCCCCCGTGGGTCGTGCTCGACCTGGGAGCCCCCTCATCAGCCTGGGCCGATCGTGAACGGGTTCGCGCCCGCGGGCGTACGGTGTGCGCGCAAGGTGGCGACGGCGCTGCGCGGGAGGTCGCATGCCGGCTTCTCCGCGGGACCCGGGCCCGGTGGTTCGACGACGCCTCGTCGCCGAGTCGTGGGCGCGCGCCGAGGCGGTCAGCCTCGCGCCGGACCGCGTCGAGGTCGTCACGGCGATCGGCAGCCGCGAGCTGGCGGAGCTGCAGCGCACGCACCCGCTGGCCGGGGCGCTGCCGGTGATCCGGTCGCTGCTGCTCGAGGAGGCGGAGGACGACACCGGACTGGTCGTCACGGTCGCGGACGCGGCCGGGCGCCTGCTCTGGGTCGACGGGGACCCGCGCACCCGCCGCCTCGCGGAGGCCCTGCGCGTCGTGCCTGGCGCCGACTGGGCGGAGTCGCGGGTCGGGACGAACGCGCCCGGGACGGCGCTGGCCCTCGACCGGACGATGCAGGTCGCCGGGGAGGAGCACTTCGCGCTGCAGGTGCAGCGGCTCAGCTGCTCGGCGGTGCCGATCCACGACCTCGGCACCGGGGAGGTCATCGGCGCGCTCGACATCAGCGGCGGCGCGGCCGCGGTCGGCCCGAGGTCGCTGCCCCTGCTCGCGGCGACGGTCGCCGCGGCGGAGCGGGAGCTGCTGCTGCAGCGCCTCCTGCGCGCGGCCGAGCGACCGGCCGAGCCGGTCGCCGACCTGCCGCCGCGCCTCGACGCGCTCGGGCGCGACCGCGCCGAGCTGCACGCCGGCGGCCGGGTCGTGCCGCTCTCCCTCCGGCACGCCGAGCTGCTCACGCTGCTCTCCTGGCACCGCGGCGGCCTCACCGCGGAGCGCCTCGCGGAGCTGGTGCACGGCCGGCGGGACGCGACCGCCACCATCCGGCCCGAGATGACCCGCCTGCGTCGGCTGCTGGAGGCGTCCGCGCCGTCGCTCGTGCCGCTGACCCGCCCCTACCGGCTGCCGGCGCCGCTCGAGCTCGACGCCCGCCGCCTGATCTCGCTGCTCGACCGGGGCGCGCACCGCGCCGCGCTCGAGGCGTACCGGGGCGAGCTGCTCCCCTCCTCCGTCGCGCCCGGCATCGAGGAGATCCGTGCCGAGGTCGACGGGCACCTGCGGGAGTCGCTGCTCGAGACCGCCTCGCCCGACCTGC
Organism: uncultured Amnibacterium sp.; assembly: GCF_964245895.1. Taxonomy (GTDB): domain Bacteria; phylum Actinomycetota; class Actinomycetes; order Actinomycetales; family Microbacteriaceae; genus Amnibacterium. The sequence goes on along the minus strand of NZ_CAXTOQ010000234.1, from coordinate 2,135 downwards.
TGCTCGCGTACGCCGCCCGCGTCGCCCCCGGCGACCCCGCGCCGCTGCTCACCGCGCTGCAGATCCTGCCCGCTCGGTCGCCCCGGCGGGCCGGGATCGTCGCCCGCCTCCGCGCGCTCGCCTGAGCAGGCGGTACGGAAGTGCGTCGGCCGCTCCCGAGTCCCGTGCCCTGCCGCTACCGTGTGGCCCGGATGCTGCGTCGATGGCGACGGGAGGTCGGATGACCGGCGAGACGCGACGGGGCGGGTCGGCGCGCCGGCTCGTGGCCGAGTCGTGGGCGCGCGCGAGCGCCAGGCGGCTCGCTCCCGATCGCGCCGAGCCCGGTGCCCCGCTCGACGACGACCTGCTCGCGGAGGTGCGGCGCACGCATCCGCTCGCCGCCGCGCTGCCCGTCATCCGCTCGCTGCTCGTCCGCGACGCCGACGACGGCTCCGGCGTGGTCGTCGCGGTCGGCGACGCGGCCGGGCGCCTGCTCTGGGTGGAAGGCGACCGCACCCTCGTCCGCCGCGCGGAGGCGATGCGGTTCGTCGCGGGCGCGGACTGGTCGGAGGCGCGAGTCGGCACCTCCGCCCCCGGTACCGCGCTCGCGCTCGACGCCCCCGTGCAGATCGCCGGCGGCGAGCACTTCGCGGTCCAGGTGCAGCAGTGGAGCTGCACGGCGGTGCCGGTGCACGACCTGCGCACGCACGAGACGATCGGCGTGCTGGACATCACGGGCGGCCCCGACGCGGTCGGCCCGAGGGCGCTGCCGCTGCTCGAGGCGACCGCGGCGGCGGTCGAGCGGGAGCTGCTGCTGCAGCACCTGCAGCGCGGCCGGCCGCGGCGCCAGCGCCCGCCCGGCGTCGCCAGGGCGCCGCGGCTGTCCGTGCTCGGCCTCGACCAGGCGGAGCTGACCGTCGACGGCCGCAGCGTCGCGCTCTCCGTGCGGCACGCGGAGCTGCTCACGCTGCTCGCCTGGCACCGGACCGGGCTGTCCGCCGAGCGCCTGGCGGAGCTGGTGCACGGGCGGGCCGATGCGACCGCGACGGTCCGGCCGGAGATGGTCCGGCTGCGGCACGTGCTGTCGGGCACGGCTCCCGGCCTGGCGCCGCTCGCGCGCCCCTACCGCCTCCCCGTCCCCGTCGACCTGGACGTGCGGCAGCTGCTCGCGATGCTCGACCGCGGCGCGCACCGGGCGGCGCTGGAGGCGTACCGCGGCGAGGTGCTGCCGGCCTCCGTCGCCCCCGGCATCGAGGAGATCCGGGAGGAGGTGGGCGGGCGCCTGCGGGAGGCGCTGCTGGAGAGCGCCGCGCCGGACCTGCTGCTGTCGTACGCGGAGCGCGTCGCGCCCGCCGATCCGGAGCCGCTCGTCACCGCGCTGCGCCTGCTGCCGGCCCGCTCGCCGAAGCGCGCCGGCATCGTCGCGCGGCTCGACGCCATGGTCTGACCCGCAAGCCGGCGCAACGTTCGCCCGCCTAGCGTCCAGCAGGAGCACGCACCACGTGCTCGGCCGCGCACGGAGGTCCACCGACGACCGGCGCGGCACGGACGACGACGTCTGGAAGGACGAGTTCCCACGATGACGATTGCTGCGGACGCCCCCACCGAGGCGGCACCGGCCTCCAACCCCCAGGTCTACGCGGCCCCGGGCACCGAAGGCTCGGTCGTGAGCTACAAGCCCAGGTACGACCACTTCATCGGCGGCCGGTACGTACCGCCCGCCGAGGGGCAGTACTTCGACGACATCACGCCGGTGACCGGCAAGCCGTTCACCGAGATGGCGCGCGGCACGGCGAAGGACGTCGACGCCGCCGTCGAGGCCGGCTGGAAGGCGTTCCCCTCCTGGAGCCGCACCTCCCCCGCCGAGCGCGCGCTGATGCTCACCCGCATCGCCGACCGCATGGAGGCGAACCTCGAGGCCATCGCGGTCGCCGAGACGTGGGAGAACGGCAAGCCGGTCCGCGAGACCCTCGCCGCCGACATCCCGCTGGCGATCGACCACTTCCGCTACTTCGCCGGCGCGCTGCGCGCCCAGGAGGGCGGGGTGTCGGAGATCGACCACGACACGATCGCGTACCACTTCCACGAGCCGCTCGGCGTCGTCGGCCAGATCATCCCCTGGAACTTCCCGATCCTGATGGCGACGTGGAAGCTCG
>NZ_CAXTOQ010000233.1:0-3477 GCF_964245895.1 uncultured Amnibacterium sp. | reverse complement strand
GTCGTGCTGCGGACCGAGGGCAAGCCCGAGCTGCTCGCGAGCGCGGACGTCCCGTTCCGCGGCGACGCGGACCGCTGGAACCCGGAGGAGCTGCTGCTCGCCGCGCTCTCCGAGTGCCACCTGCTCTCCTACCTCCACGTCGCCGTCAAGCACCGCGTCGTGGTGACCGGCTACACCGACGAGGCCACCGGGGAGATGGTCGTCACCCCGGACGACGCCGGGCACTTCGTCCGCGTCGACCTGCGCCCCCGCGTACGGCTGGCCGACGAGTCGCAGCGCGCGCTCGCCGACTCCCTGCACGCCGAGGCGAACCGGCTGTGCTTCATCGCGAACTCGGTGAGCTTCCCCGTCCACCACGCCCCGGTCGCGCCGTGACCGGCCGCCGCCGGGTCCTGCTGCTCGGCTCCACGGGCTCGATCGGCACCCAGACGCTCGACGTGATCGCCGCGAACCGCGACCGGTTCGAGGTCGTCGGGCTCGCCGCCGGGCGCAACCGGGCGCTGCTCGACCAGCAGGCCGAGCGGTTCGGCGTGACCGCGATCGCGGAGGGGGCGGAGGCGGCGGAGGCGCTGGTGCGCGACGTCGAGGCCGACGTCGTGCTGAACGGCATCACGGGCGCGGCGGGCCTGGGGCCCACGATCGCCGCGCTCGAGGGGCCGGCGACGCTCGCGCTCGCCAACAAGGAGTCGCTGATCATCGGCGCCCCCGTCGTCAAGCCGCTGATGGCGCCCGGGCGGGTCGTGCCGGTCGACAGCGAGCACTCCGCGATCGCGCAGTGCCTCGCCTCCGGCACCGCCGCGGAGGTGCGGCGTCTCGTGCTGACCGCCTCCGGCGGCGCGTTCCGCGGCCGCAGCCGAGCCTCCCTGCAGCACGTGACGCCCGCCGAGGCGCTCGCGCACCCGACCTGGGACATGGGGCTCATGGTCACGACCAACACCGCGACGCTCGTGAACAAGGGGCTCGAGGTCATCGAGGCGCACCTGCTCTTCGACGTCCCGTTCGACGCCATCGAGGTCGTCGTGCACGCCCAGTCGGTGATCCACTCCATGGTCGAGTTCACGGACGGCGCGACGATCGCCCAGGCGTCGCCGCCCGACATGCGGCTGCCGATCTCCCTCGGCCTCGACTGGCCGCACCGCGTGCCCGGCGTCGGCGCTCCGATCGACTGGACGTCCGCGCACACCTGGACCTTCGAGCCCCTCGACGAGGACGCCTTCCCCGCGGTCGGCCTGGCGAAGCAGGTCGGGCGGGCAGGCGGCACGCGGCCCGCCGTGTTCAACGCCGCGAACGAGCAGGCGGTGCACGCCTTCCACGCAGGCCGGCTCGCGTTCCTCGACATCGTCCCGCTGGTCGAGGCGGTGCTCGCGACCGTGCCGGAGCCGTCCGGCGCGCCGGACCGCGGCGGCCTGCTGGAGGCGGATCGGGCGGCCCGCGAGGCCGCGGACGCGGTCATCGCCGCCCGCTGAACCGAGCTCCCGAGTCCTTCAGCAGGAATTCTCGAGTCCTTGAGCAGGAAGATCGCACTTCAGCAGGAAGAGATCGCCGATTCCTTCCTGCTGAAGCGGATTCTTCCTGCTCACGTGCTCAGCGGTTGTTCATAGGCGCTCGCCGCACGGCAGCCGCACGAGGCAGGACGCGGGACGTACCCTGTCGGCCGTGACCGAAGCCATCCTCTACGTGGCCGGGGTCCTGGTGATCGCCGTCGGCATCGTGGTCTCGATCGGGCTGCACGAGGTGGGCCACCTGGTCCCGGCGAAGCTGTTCGGCGTCCGGGTGACGCAGTACATGATCGGCTTCGGCAGGACCGTCTTCTCGCGGCGTCGCGGCGAGACCGAGTACGGCTTCAAGGCGATCCCGCTCGGCGGCTACATCTCGATGGTGGGGATGTTCCCGCCCGCGAAGCAGGGGCGGAAGGCGCGCCTGCTGCAGGCGCGCCCGCCGGCCACCGTGGGGGAGGCGGTCGAGGAGGCGCTCGAGCCGGCCTCCGCGGGCCGCACGGCCACGACCAGCCTGTTCGGCACGCTCGTGCAGGACGCCCGCGACTCGAGCGCGGAATCCATCCCGGAGGGGGAGGACCACCGCGCGTTCTACCGGCTCGCGGTCTGGAAGCGGGTCGTCATCATGCTCGGCGGGCCGAGCGTCAACCTCGTCCTGGGGATCCTGTTCACCGCGATCCTGCTGATGGGCTTCGGCGTGCTGACGCCGACGACGACGGTCGCGTCGATCTCGCAGTGCATCGTGCCCGCCACCCAGACCCGCACGACCTGCACGGCCGACGACGTGGCAGCGCCCGCCGCCGGCACCGCGCTGCGGCCGGGCGACCGCATCACCGCGATCGACGGCACCGCCGTCACCACCTGGGACGACGTCACGGCGATCATCCGCCGGTCCGCGGGCGTCGAGCTCGAGCTGACCGTCGCCGCGAAGGCCGGCGGCACCGAGCGGATCACCGTGACCCCCGCGACGAACACCATCGCGGTGACGAACGCCGCCGGCGCCGTGCAGAAGGACCCGGACGGCACGACGAGGACGCAGACGGTCGGCTTCATCGGCATCGGCCCGACGGAGACGCTGCAGCAGCAGCCGGTCACCGCGGTGGTCCCCGCGGTCTGGAACAACGTGACCACCGTCGCCGGGGTGATCGTGAACCTGCCGTCCCGCCTCGTCGCCGTCGCGCAGGCCGCCTTCGGCTCGGGCGAGCGCGACCCGAACGGGCCGATCAGCGTCGTCGGCGTCGGCCGCGTCGCCGGGGAGATCGCGGCCAACGACCAGATCACCCTCACGTCGAAGGTCGCGAGCCTGATCGGCATCCTCGGCAGCCTGAACATCGCGCTGTTCGTCTTCAACCTGATCCCGCTGCTGCCGCTCGACGGCGGCCACGTGATCGGCGCGCTGTGGGAGGGGCTGCGGCGCCGGATCGCGAAGCTGTTCGGGCGCCGCGACCCCGGCCCCGTCGACACCGCCAAGCTGATGCCGCTGACCTTCGCGGTGTCGATCCTGCTGGGCGGCATGAGCCTGCTGCTGATCTACGCGGACCTGGTGCACCCGATCCAGATCTTCTGACCCGCTCTGCTCACGCTTCGTGCCGCCGATCCAGCGGCACGAAGCGTGAGCAGAGCCGCCTGAGCGGGCTGCGCGGCCCGTCCTCCTCCGCCGCATACGCTGGAGCGTTGCAAGGAGGTGCCGTGCCCGCACTGAACATCGGCATGCCGAAGCCCGCTCCCGAGGTGCTCGCGCCCCGGCGGAAGTCGCGGCAGATCAAGGTCGGGAAGGTCCTCGTGGGCGGTGACGCCCCGGTGAGCGTCCAGTCCATGACCACGACGCCGACGCCGAACATCAACGCGACGCTGCAGCAGATCGCGGAGCTCACCGCGTCCGGCTGCGACATCGTCCGCGTCGCGGTGCCGTCGCGCGACGACGCCGAGGCGCTGCCGATCATCGCGAAGAAGAGCCAGATCCCGGTCATCGCGGACATCC
>NZ_CAXTOQ010000232.1:0-3513 GCF_964245895.1 uncultured Amnibacterium sp. | reverse complement strand
CATCCCCTCCAGGCCCATCCAGTGCTGTACGAGGGAGGTGGTGTGGAAGCCGATGAACAGCAACCAGAAGTGCAACTTGCGGAGCGTCTCGTCGAGCATCCGCCCGGTGAACTTCGGCCACCAGAAGTAGAAGCCCGCGAACATCGCGAACACCACGGTGCCGAACACGACGTAGTGGAAGTGCGCGACCACGAAGTAGCTGTCGGAGAGGTGGAAGTCGAGCGGCGGCGACGCGAGGATGATGCCGGTCAGCCCGCCGAAGATGAAGGTGATCAGGAAGCCGAGCGACCAGACCATGGGCGTCTCGAACGTCACCGAGCCCTGCCACATCGTGAAGGTCCAGTTGAAGATCTTCACGCCGGTCGGCACCGCGATCAGCATCGTCATCAGGGCGAAGAACGGGAGCAGCACCGACCCGGTCACGTACATGTGGTGCGCCCACACCGCGACGGACAGGGCGGCGATGGAGATCGTCGCGTAGATCAGCGTCTTGTACCCGAAGATCGGCTTGCGGCTGAACACCGGGATGATCTCGCTGATGATGCCGAAGAACGGCAGCGCGATGATGTACACCTCGGGGTGCCCGAAGAACCAGAACAGGTGCTGCCACAGGATCGCGCCGCCGCTGGAGGCGTCGTAGACGTGGGCGCCGAACACCCGGTCGGCGCCGAGCGTGAGCAGGGCCGCCGCCAGCACGGGGAAGGCCATGATCACGAGCAGCGACGTGATCAGCGTGTTCCAGGTGAAGATCGGCATCCGGAACATCGTCATGCCGGGCACGCGCATGGTGATGATCGTGGTGATGAAGTTCACGGCGCCGAGGATCGTGCCGAACCCGGACAGGCCCAGGCCGAACACCCACAGGGTGCCGCCGAGGCCGGGCGAGTACGTCTCGCTCGAGAGCGGCGAGTACGCCGTCCAGCCGAAGCTCGCGGCGCCGCCCGGGGTGAAGAAGCCGGAGACGGCGACGAGGCTGCCGAAGAAGTACAGCCAGTAGGCGAAGGCGTTCAGCCGCGGGAACGCGACGTCGGGCGCGCCGATCTGCAGCGGCATCAGCGCGTTGGCGAACGCCGCGAAGAGCGGCGTCGCGAACATCAGCAGCATGATCGTGCCGTGCATCGTGAAGACCTGGTTGTAGATCTCCGGCGTCCCCACCACGTGCAGGCCGGGAGCGGCCAGCTGCGCCCTGATCACGAGGGCGAGCACGCCGCCGATCAGGAAGTAGATGAACGACGTGACCAGGTAGAGGTTGCCGATCTTCTTGTGATCGGTGGTCGTCAGGTACTCGACGACGATGTTGCCCTTGCGGGCCACCTGGCTGCCGCCGACGGCGGCCGCGGCCTGCCCGGCCGGCAGCTGCTGCGTCGGCCTGCCGATTGTCGATGTCATCAGAGGTCCCCTCAGTTGCCGCTGACGGCGTTCTCGCTGTCCTGGCCGGAGTTCTGGTCTCCGACAGCACCCGCGTTGTCGTCCTTGTCGTACGCCTTGCCGAGCAGTCCGGTGTTGCCCGCGGCCCGCAGGCTCGCGATGTGGGCGTCGTAGTCGGCCTGCGAGACGACCTTCACGTTGAACAGCATCCGCGAGTGGTACTCGCCGCAGAGCTCGGCGCACTTGCCCTCGAAGGTGCCGATCCGCGTGGGCTTGAAGTCCCAGAAGTTGGTGCGCCCGGCGATCATGTCCTTCTTGTAGAGGAAGTCGATCACCCAGAACGAGTGGTTCACGTCGCGCGTGCGGAGGCGGATCTCGGTCGTCCTGTTCACCGGCAGGTACAGCGTCGGGATCTTCGCCTCGACGAAGCCGGTGTTCGCCGTGCCGGGGTCCTCGGGCTGGGCCTGGATGCCCTGCTCGTAGACCTGCTCGTTGCGGTAGTCGAAGTCCCAGGCCCACTGCTTGCCGTACGCGTCGATGATCGTCTGCGGGGTGTCGTAGCGGGTCTCGATGATCGTCTGGTCGCGGGCCGTGAAGGCGAAGAGGCCGAGGACGAGGATCAGCGGCACGACCGTGTAGAAGATCTCGATCGGCATGTTGTAGCGCAGCTGCACCGGCAGGCCGGTCTGCCCGCGCCGCCGCCGGTACACGATCGCGAACCACACGATGATGGCCCAGGTGATCACGCCGACGCCGAGCAGGGTGATCCAGGAACCGACCCACAGGTCGGAGACCCGCTGCGTCTGGTTCGTCGCGTCCGGCTGCCCGGAGATGAATCCCGGCAGGTAGCCGTGCAGCTGCAGGTCGTCGCAGCCGGTCAGCGCGAGCGTGACGCCGACTGCGGTCAGCGAGGCGAGGATCACGCGTCGTCGGATGGAGCGCACGGATTCCCTTCCGGTTCTCGTGTGGAGCACGTCGTGCCGCCCGTCAGCCTATCGCCCGACGAGCCGTAGAACTTCGATCCGGGGTGGCGAAACGGGCCGATCCGCAGCGTCGCGGTGCCCCCTTGACGACGACGGAGGGCCCGGGGTGCGAGCGCACCCCGGGCCCTCCGTGATGAGCTCAGTGGAAGGAGTCGCCGCAGGCGCAGCTGCCCTGGGCGTTGGGGTTGTCGATCGTGAACCCCTGCTTCTGGATGGTGTCCTCGAAGTCGACGGTCGCGCCGTCGAGGTACGGCACGCTCATGCGGTCCACGACGACCTCGACGCCGTCGAAGCCGACGGTCGCGTCGCCGTCGAGCAGCCGCTCGTCGAAGTACAGCTGGTAGATGAGGCCGGAGCAGCCGCCGGGCTGGACGGCGAGCCGCAGGCGCAGGTCGTCGCGCCCCTCCTGGTCGATCAGGCTGCGCACCTTGTCCGCGGCGGCGTCGGTGAGCAGCACGCCGTGGCTGGGCTCGTCGGAGGTGGGGGTGCCGGTGAGCGCGGTGTCCGTCATGCGTCCGATGGTAAACGCGGATCGGCGGACGGGCGAGCGGCGGGCCGTGATCAGCGCGCGCGGCGGGAGAGCCGGGCGAGCAGCAGCGCCTCGGCGGTGATCGAGCGGCGCAGCACCCCGAGGTCCTGCGACTCGTTCGGCGAGTGCGCGCGGGTGTCCGGATCCTCGACCCCCGTGATCAGGATCTGCGCGGCCGGGAAGCGCTCGGTCAGCGTGCTGATGAACGGGATGGAGCCGCCGATGCCGGTCAGCTGCGCCGTCGCGCCCCAGCCGTCGGCCAGCGCCGCCCGCGCCTCCTCGGCCGCCCAGCCGGACTGGTCGACCAGGAACGGGCTGCCGAGGTCGACGTCCGCGATCGTGAGCTGCGCGCCGAACGGCACGTGGGCGCGCAGGTGGCGCTCGAGGGCGGCGAAGGCCTCCCCCGCGTCCTGGCCGGGGGCGATGCGGCAGCTGATCCGGACCCGGATCGATGGCAGCAGCGTGTTGGAGGCGTTCACCACGTCGGTCGTGTCGATGCCGGTGACCGTGATCGACGGCCCGTACCAGAGCCGGTCGGCGACGGTCCCGCGGCCGATCGGCGTCACCCCTGGCAGCAGCGCCGCGTCGGTCGCGAGCGCGTCCTCCGACGGGCCGGCCGGAGCGCCGGCCGGC
>NZ_CAXTOQ010000231.1:0-3559 GCF_964245895.1 uncultured Amnibacterium sp. | reverse complement strand
TGGCAGGAGGCGCAGCGCAGCGGCGCCCGCCTGCCGAAGGGCGAGTCGAACGACCTCTGGAAGCGGTTCCGCGACGCCCGCGGATCGATCGACGGCCAGCGCCGGGCCTACTTCGCCGAGCTCGACGCCACACAGGGCGCCGCGCGCGAGCAGAAGGAGCGCATCGTCGCGAGGGCGGAGGCGCTCTCCGCGTCGAGCGGCGACGCCATCGGCTTCTACCGCGACCTCCTCGACGAGTGGAAGCGGGCGGGTCGGGCCGGCAAGCGCGTGGACGACGCGCTCTGGGCGCGGTTCCGCGCCGCGGGCGACGCCGTCTACGCCGCGAAGGCGGACGAGCAGGCCGCGCAGGACGCCGAGTACGGCGGCAACCTGACCGCGAAGCTCGCGCTGCTCGACGAGGCGGAGCCGCTGCTGACCGCGACCGACGCCCAGTCCGCGCGGACCCGGCTGACCGCGATCCAGCGCCGCTGGGACGCGGCGGGCAAGGTGCCGCGGGAGCAGATCCGGCAGGTCGAGGACCGCCTGAGGAAGATCGAGCAGCATGTCGCGTCGCTCGAGCAGGACCACTGGCGGCGGACGGACCCCGAGACGAAGGCCCGCTCCGAGGGTCTCGCCTCGCAGCTGACGTCGGCGATCACCCGGCTGGAGGCCGAGCTCGCCGATGCGAGGGCCGCCGGCGACGCGCGGCGCGTCAAGGACGCGGAGGACGCGCTGAACGCGCGCCGCATCTGGCTCGACGCGATCGGCTGACGGGACCTGGGCCCCGGAGGTCCCCTCCCCAGGCCGGGTTCTCCACAGCCCGGCCCGCAGCGGATCGCATCGATCCGCAGCCGACGACACTCGGCGGATGCGACTCGCCCCGACCATCGATCCGACCGAGTTCCCGGAGGCGGAGCGGTCCGCGCTGCGCCTCGACGGCGACTGCCGCCGCCTCGGGCTGACCGTCGTCCCGGTCGACGTGCCGCTCGGCCCGGCGGTGCGGGCCGCGAGCCTCGCGGACGCCGTCGCCCGGCACGACCTCGTGGTCGAGCTGCTCGGCGCCGCCTGGGTCCACGGAGCGGTCGAGCACCTGCCCAGGCCGCTGCCGCTCGCGCTCGACGTCCGCACGTCGCCGCGCACGAAGATGCTGCTCCCCGCGCCGCGGGAGGCGCGCTTCCGCTCGGACGACGCGCCGCGGCTCGGCGGCGTGCGCGTCACGACGCCGCTGAAGACGGCGTTCGACCTGCTGCGGCTCCCCGACGTCCCCTCCCCCGACGCGTCGGCCGCCGCCGCCGCGCTGCTGCGGATCGCCGGGACGCCGCCGTCCATCGCCGCCGCGCTCGCGCAGCTGCAGCAGCAGTGCCCGCACAAGCAGCGCGGCATCGAGCGCCTCGCCGCGCTGCCCGTGGCCTGCGGACGAGGGCACTGAGGTCGAGGGCACTGAGGTCGAGGGCACTGCGGACGAGGACGCCCGGGGCGAGGATGGCCACGTGGAGCCGATGATCGCCGACGCGCTGGAGCCGGTGCTCACGGACATCAGGACGACCGGCGCACCCGCGCCTCGGATCGCGGACGAGCGCTGGGATCCCGAGCAGAGCACGGTGGTGCTGCTGCGCCCGGACGGGACCGGCGCGGGCGTCGGCGTCGATCGCGCCGCCTCCCGCCCGGCGCGGGTGGTGCAGGCCGCGGACGCCGCGCAGGAGTGGGTGATCGAATCGTTCTGGCGCCTCGGGCTGGCCACGGGCTGGCCGATCTGCCCGGCGCACCCCGCCACGCATCCGCTGGGTGCCGTGCTGGACGGCGATCGGCCGCTGTGGCGATGCCCAGCGGGCGCGGCGGTCGCGATCCCGATCGGGTCGCTGGAGCGGGATCAGCCCGCGGACACCCGGTAGACGTCGTAGACGGCCTCGATGCGGCGGCAGGCGTTCAGCACGCGGTCGAGGTGCGTGGTGTCGCCCATCTCGAACACGAACCGGCTGAGCGCCAGCCGGTCGGAGGAGGTCGACACCGTCGCGGACAGGATGTTCACGTGGTGCTCGGACAGCACCCGGGTCACGTCGGACAGCAGGCCGGAGCGGTCCAGCGCCTCCACCTGGATCTGCACCAGGAAGACGCTCTTCGACGTCGGCGCCCACTCGACGTCGACCATCCGCTCGGGCTCGCGCTCGAGGGACACGACGTTGTTGCAGTCCGACCGGTGCACGGAGACGCCGGCGCCGCGTGTCACGAAGCCGAGGATCTCGTCGCCCGGCACCGGGGTGCAGCACTTCGCCAGCTTGACGAGGATGTCCGGCGCCCCGCGCACGAGCACGCCCGAGTCGCTCGAGCGGATCGCCCGCTGCCGGCCGGTGGTCGGCGCCTCGAACTCGGGCTCGTCCGCCTCCTGCGTCTGCTGCACCTGCGCGAGCACGCGCTCGATGACGGACTGCGTGGACACGTGGCCTTCGCCGATCGCGGCGTACAGGGCGGAGACGTCCTCGTAGCGCATCGACGTCGCGATGCCGACCAGCACGTCCTGGCTCATCAGCTTCGTGAGCGGCAGGTTCTGCTTGCGCATCGCCCTGGCGATCGCGTCCTTGCCCTGCTCGATCGCCTCGTCCCGGCGCTCCTTGGTGAACCACTGCCGGATCTTCGTACGCGCGCGCGGGCTGCGGACGAACTGCAGCCAGTCCTTGCTCGGCCCGGAGTCGGGGTTCTTGGAGGTGAACACCTCGACGACGTCGCCGGAAGCGAGCTGCGACTCGAGCGGCACCAGCCGGCCGTTCACCTTCGCGCCCATGGTGCGGTGGCCGACGTCGGTGTGCACGGCGTAGGCGAAGTCGACCGGCGTCGCGCCGGCCGGCAGGCCGACGACCTTGCCCTTCGGGGTGAAGACGTAGACCTCCTTCGCGCCGATCTCGAAGCGCAGCCCCTCCAGGAACTCCTGCGGATCGGCGGTCTCGCTCTCCCAGTCGGACAGGTGGGCGAGCCACTGCATGTCCTCGTCGCCCGACGACGCCGGCGCGCCCGCCCGGCCGGCGACCTGCTCCTTGTACTTCCAGTGCGCCGCGACGCCGAACTCGGCGCGCTGGTGCATCTCGTTCGTGCGGATCTGGATCTCGACAGGGCGCCCCTCCGGGCCCAGCACCGTCGTGTGCAGCGACTGGTAGAGGTTGAACTTGGGGGTCGCGATGTAATCCTTGAAGCGGCCGGGCACCGGGGTCCAACGGGCGTGGATCGCACCGAGCACGGCGTAACAGTCGCGCAGGGAGTCCATCAGCACCCGGATGCCGACCAGGTCGTAGATCTCGTCGAACTCGCGGCCGCGCACAACCATCTTCTGGTAGATCGAGTAGTACTGCTTCGGCCGACCGACCACCCGTCCGCGCAGCTTCGCGGCCTTCAGGTCGTCGGTGATCGCACTCGTCACCTCCTGCACGATCTCCTCGCGCTTCGGGGTCCGCCTGCGGACGAGCGACTCGATCTCCAGGTAGAGCTTGGGGTAGAGCACCGCGAACGAGAGGTCCTCCAGCTCCAGCTTGATCGTCTGGATGCCGAGCCGGTGCGCGAGCGGCGCGTAGATCTCGAGGGTCTCCTTCGC
>NZ_CAXTOQ010000230.1:0-3581 GCF_964245895.1 uncultured Amnibacterium sp. | reverse complement strand
GTCTCCGCCGCGTGGGACAGCGCGTTCGAGCGGCACGCCCACGAGGCGGTCGGCCGCAGCATCGGGCTGACCGAGGACGACCTCGCGGCCCTGCGCGACGGCGAGGTGCCGAGCAGCGCCGACGACGCCGAGCGCGCCCGCCTGGAGGTGGTGCAGGCGCTGCTGCGCGGCGACCTCACCGACGCCGAGTGGAGCCGCCTCGCGCCCGCCGTCGGCGAGCAGGAGCTGTTCGAGCTGACGACGCTCGTCGGCTACTACGCGACCCTCGCGCTGCAGCTGCGCGTGTTCCGGGTGGGCGTTCCCGAGTAGTCCCGTGCATCGCGGGCGGGTTCGGCCCGGTCCGGGCCCGCCCGGAGCGGGCCGAGAACGCCCGGACCGGGCCGCGGCCATCGGGTGGTGCAGCGGATCCGTCGCCGCCGGCCCGCGCTGCTCCCCCTCCGGTGCGCGCCGGAGGTCCGGCAGCCCGGCCCCGTCAGCGCGGGGCCGACTCGATCCTCGCGGCGACCGACCGGGCCAGGCGGGCGCGGAACGCGTCGTCGGATTCGGCGGCGCCGGTGAAGAAGTCCGCGCCGTAGATGGTGCGCAGCACGCACTCGGCGTACAGGGTCTGGGCGGCCTCCCTGGCGACCTCGGGGTCGGTCTGCAGCGCGGCGGCGACGCCCGCGAGCAGCCGCCGCGACTCCTCCGCGCCGTGCTCGAGCAGCACCGGGTCGGACTCGGAGCGGCCGATCACCGCGCGCAGGAAGCGGACGTGCGTGGCGAACACCTCGGCGATCGCGCTCGCCGCGCTCGCGGCCCGCTCGGCCGGGTCCGCGTCGGCGCGCGGCAGGCCGGCGAGCACCCGTTCCTCCGTGGCCCGCACGTCCGTCATCCCGCGCTCCCACACCGCGGTGAACAGCCCGGCCCTGCCGTCCACCCGCGCGTAGAGGGAGGGGGCGTTGATCCCGCTCCTGCGGCAGACCTCCGTGACGGTGAGCGCCTCGACGCCGCCCTCCTCGATCAGCGCGAGGCCGACCTCGAGGGCTCGCTCCCACCCGTCGCGGCTGCGGGCCTGCTTGGGCTGGCGGACGACGTGGTGCGGGGCAGCCATGCGCCCCATCCTGCCCGCGGTCAGGCCGGCTGCCGGATGCCGCCGCCCATCTCCTCGAGCTGGGCGATGATCTCGCCGGGGCTGCGCTCGCCGACCTGCTTCTGCAGCAGGGGGGTGCGGTCGAGGATCAGGTCGCGCACCGGGCGCAGCGGCGCGGGCGCGTGGTGGAACACCTGGCCCAGCACGTACGCCTGCTGCACCTGCGCGGTGGTGTGCGGGATGCGGGGCCGCTCGTACGCCGCCAGCGCAGCGGTGACCGCGGCGGTGTCCGCCAGGCCGACGCCGACCAGGCGCTGCCCGAGGAAGTAGCCGTCGCTGATCGACATGCCCGCGCCGTAGGCGGCGTAGGGCGAGGTCGCGTGCGCGGCGTCGCCGGCGAGCGTGATCCGTCCCTTCGACCACCGCTTCAGCGGCTTGCGGTCGCGGATCTGCCACCGCTGCACCTGGTCGGCGGGCGTCGCCGCGACGAGCGCCGGCAGGGCGCCCGGGAAGGGTGCGGCGAGCCGGCGGGCGTGGGCGAGCAGGTCAGCGGGCTCGGGTGCCGCGGGGTCCCACGCCTCCAGCACCCACCACTGGTACCCCTCCCGGCCGTCGCTGCGGATCGACGAGTACGTGCCCTGCACGGTCGCGGCGTGGATCAGCGGCAGCTCGCCCCAGCGCGCCTCCGGAACGGGGTCGAAGGTGTAGCCGCCGATGATGTGCAGGCGGTGCTCGCGCTTCGGGGAGTCGCCCCACAGGTGGCGGCGCACCATCGAGTCGATGCCGTCGGCGCCGACCAGCAGCGGCGTGGTGATCTGCTCGCCCGTGCCGAGCGTCAGCCGCACCGCGTCGCCCCGGTCCTCGACGGCGACCACCTCCTGGCCGGTCCGCAGCATCCCCTCCGGCAGCGCCGCGAGCATCCGCCGGTACAGGTCCGGACGCAGCAGGCCGATGAAGCCGCCGCCGAACTCGTCCACGACGTGCTGCGGGATGCGCACGTCGGCCCGCACGTGGCCGCGCAGGTTCTGGAACGTGGAGTGGTTCGGGGCGCCCAGCCCCGTCATGTCCACGCCGATCTCGCGCAGCGCCTTCAGGGGCGGCGGCCACAGGTTCAGGATGTTGCCGGCCGGCCGCGCCTCCCTGTACCGCTCGAGGATCACCACCGGCTGGCCGGCGGTGCGCAGGGCGAGCGCGCAGGCCATGCCGGCGGGTCCGCCGCCGAGCACGACGATCGGATCGGGGGTCGGTGTCGTCATCCGGTGCTCCTCATCGAGTCGATGGCGAGCACGGTAGAGCCTTGCGGACCAGTTTGTAAAGTGTTTACAGTTCGTTGGGACGAGGAGGTCGCATGACGGTTCGGGCACTGACCTGGATGGCCCGGCGGGTGCCCGCGGGCGACCTCGACGGGCTGCGCGCGATGGGCGACGCGCTCGGCCTGGAGGTGCTCGCGGCGACGCCGGACGCCCTGGTGCTGCGGACTGCGCGCGGCGACCTGCTCGAGTGGTGCGGCCCGGAGCACCCCGTGCCCGAGCACCTGTTCGCGAGCGGCGACGTCGTGCTCGGGTTCGAGGTCGACGACCTCGACGCCACCGCGCGGCGCCTCGCCGACGCGGGCGTCGCGCCGCTCGCCGCGCCGTCGGAGGCGGGCGGCGTGCGCTTCCTGCACGTCCGGGGCGCGGACGGAGCCGTGTACGGGCTCATCGAACCCCCTCCGCCTCCGCCAGACTGACGCCCTCGGAGGAGAGGGGCCCGCGGTGGACGAGCAGCCGGCCGTGCGCACCGTGTTCGGGCGCACGCTGACGATCCTCGGCGCATTCGCGGACGCGCCGGACGCCGGGCTGACGCTGACGCAGCTGGCGAACCGGACCGGCCTGCCGATGACGACGGTGCACCGGCTGGTCGGGCAGCTGGAGGCGGAGCGGGTGCTCGAGCGCACGACCGGGAGTCGCTACCGGGTCGGGCTGCGCCTCTGGGAGCTGGGGCTGCTGGCGCCGCGCGCGCAGGGCCTCCGGCGGCTCGCGCTGCCGATCCTGGAGGACCTGTACGAGGTGACGCATCAGAACGTGCAGCTGATGGTGCTCGACGGCACCGACGCCGTGGTCGTCGAGCGGCTGAGCGCGCGGGACGCGGTGCGGCTCGAGGGCAGGACGGGCGGGCGGCTGCCGGTGCACGCGACGAGCGGCGGCGTCGTCCTGCTCGCGCACGCGGACCCGGAGGTGCTGAAGGCGGTGCTGGCCGAGCCGATGCAGCGCTTCACGCCGGCGACGATCACCTCCGAGCCGCAGCTGCGCGCCGCCGCGTCCCTCGCCCGGCGGCAGGGCTGGATCGTGCTGCGGGACCACCTCACGCCCGGGTCGGTCTCCGTCGCCGCGCCCGTCATCGACGACCGGCGAGGCGTGGTCGCCGCGGTCTCGGTGGTCGCCGACGGTGCGGACGGCGACCGCCTCGTGCCCGCCGTGCGCGCGGCGGCGCGGGCGATCGGCCGCGCGCTGCGCCCCTCCCCCGCCTGACG
>NZ_CAXTOQ010000229.1:0-3665 GCF_964245895.1 uncultured Amnibacterium sp. | reverse complement strand
CGCTGCCCACGAAGCTCGCCCGCCCGACGGTGGTCGTCGACTTCGTCACGCCGTCGTAGTTGGCGAAGATCACGCCCGCACCGATGTTGGCGTCCTCGCCGATCTCGACGTCGCCGGCGTACGTCAGGTGCGGCACCTTCGCGCGGGGCCCGATCGTCGCGTTCTTGGTCTCGACGAACGTGCCGATCTTGCCCTTCGCACCGAGGTCGGTGCCGGGCCGGAGGTAGGCGAACGGGCCGACGTCGGCGCCCGCGCCGATCACGGCGAGCGTGCCGTCCGTGCGGTTCACGCGGGCGCCCTCGCCGACCTCGCAGTCGACGAGGGTGGTGTCCGGGCCGACGACGGCGCCGCGGGCGATCGTGGTGGCGCGCTGCAGCTGGGTGTTCGGCCGGATCTCGACGTCCTCGCCGATGGTGACGGTCGCGTCGATCCAGGTGGTCAGCGGGTCGATCACGGTCACGCCGGCCAGCTGGTGGCGGCGGACGATCGCGTCGTTCATGCGGCGGGCGGCCGCGGCGAGCTGCACGCGGTCGTTCACGCCGGCGACGACGTCCTCGTGCGCGGCGGGGACGGCGAGCACCACCTCGCCGGCGTCCCGGCTGATCGCGATCAGGTCGGTGATGTACCGCTCGCCCTGCGCGTTCGCGGAGCCGAGCCCCGCGAGCCGAGCCCCGAGCCCCTCCGAGCGGAACAGGTAGATGCCGCCGTTGCCCTCCGCGATGGCGCGCTCGGCCGGGGTCGCGTCCCGCTCCTCCACGATGCGGAGGAAGCCGCCGTCGTGGCCGCGCACGATGCGGCCGGCGCCGGTCGGGTCGGCGAAGAAGGCCGACAGCACCGTGGCGCTCGCGCCGCGCTGCGCGTGCTCGAGCCGCAGCGCCCGCATCGCCGCGGCGTCGACGTGCGGCAGGTCGCCGTTCACGACGAGCACGTCGCCCTCGAAGCCGCCGAGCGCGCCGAACGCGACCTCGAGCGCGCGGCCGGTGCCCGGCACCTCGTCCTGGTCGACGATCAGCGCGCCGGGCGCGTGCTGCAGCACGGCCGCGGCGACCGCGTCGCGCTCGTGCCGCACGACGACCGCGATGCGGGCCGGGTCGAGGCCCTGCGCGGCGAGCAGGACGTGCCCGACCATCGGCAGGCCGGCGATCTCGTGCAGCACCTTCGGGCGGGCGGATCGCATCCGCGTGCCCTGGCCGGCGGCCAGCACGACCACCGCGAGCGGGCGGTCCGTCTGCGGGCTGGGGGTCACGGGGCTCCTCCGCTCCTGGCGCCCGTCCGTACCGCGAGCGGGTCCGGCACGACGAGCGCGATCATCAGCCTATGCCCGGGCTTCGGGGGCCGGCCCGGGCGGCGGCTCGAGCACTTCGGCAGGCCGCGAGCGCTTCGGCAGGCCGCGAGCGCTTCGGCGGGCCACGAGCACTTCGGCAGGCCACGAGCACTTCGGCAGGCCCCTAGGCGGGAGAACAGCCTGCCGAAGTGCGAGCAGCCTGCTGACGTGCTCCTCCGGAGGGGCGGCGGCCGGTCCGGAGGGGCGGCGGCCGGGCTCCGCCTCCAGGATTCGAACCTGGGCCTCACAGCTCCAAAGGCTGTCGTGCTGCCGTTACACCAAGGCGGACCGTGCCGCCCAAGTCTGCCGCACGGCCCTCGTCAGCCGACGTCCGACAGGTCGCCGGCCCGGTCCCCGCGGCGCAGCGTGCGGTTGATCCCGACCGTGACGCCCCAGAGCACGATCCCGATCACGAGCAGCACACCGGCGATGGCGTACTGCTCCGGGTCGCGGCCCGACGTCCACGGCAGGACGAGGTACACGCACGCGACGGCACCGACCAGCGGCAGCGCGGTGGGGGCCCGGAAGTGCCGGTGGTCGACCCGGTCCCGGCGCAGCACGAGCACCACGACGTTGACGACCGCGAACACGCTGAGCAGCAGCAGCGAGGTCGTGCCGCCCAGCAGGGCCACGACCGGGTTCCTCGGGTCGAGGGCCAGGAACGAGATCAGGCCGATCGCGAGCAGCGTCGTGAAGCCGATGGCGGCGAACGGGGTGCGACGGCGGGGCAGCACGGCGCCGAGCACAGGCGGCAGCACGCGCTGCCGCGCCATCCCGTAGATCAGCCGGCTCGCCATCAGCATGTTGATCAGTGCGCTGTTCGCGACCGCGAACATCGAGATGAAGGGCAGCAGCACGGTGATCGGGAAGTCCGGCGCCGCGGTCTGCACGACCGTCGTCAGCGGCGTGGGGCTCTTCGCGAGCTCCCCGACCGGCACCACGGCCACCGCGATGATCGAGACCAGCACGTAGATGATCGCCGTGATAGTCAGGCCCGTGAGGAGCATCCGCGGGAAGGTGCGGGAGGGGTCCTTCGTCTCCTCCGCCATGTTCACGCTGTCCTCGAACCCGACCATCGCGAAGAACGCGAGCGACGTCGCGGTGCTGACGGCCAGGAAGAACGACTTGTCGTCGGGACCCTCGAACAGCACGACCCGGCTGAAGTCGGCCTGCCCGGCGAAGATCGCCAGCGAGCCGAGCATGATCACGAGCAGCAGGCCGGACAGCTCGATCAGGGTGAACACGACGTTGAGCCCGACCCCCTCCGCGACGCCCCGCAGGTTCACGCCGAGGATCAGCAGCATGAACACGACCGACACCGCCCAGGTGCCGGTGCTCGGGATCGTGAGGCCGAACGCGACGCCGAAGTTCGACGCGAACGCGACGGAGGCTGCGGAGGCGGAGGTGATGCCGGACGACATGACGACGAACATCACGATGAACGTGACGAAGTGGATGCCGAACGCCTTGTGCACGTACAGCGCGGCGCCGGCGGCCTGCGGGTACTTCGTCACCAGCTCCAGGTAGGAGAACGCGGTGATCGTCGCGACCGCGAACGCGATGAGGAACGGCAGCCACGCGGCGCCGCCCACCTCCCCCGCGACCTGGCCGGTGAGCGCGTAGACGCCGGTGCCGAGGATGTCGCCGACGATGAACAGCAGCAGCAGCTTCGGGCCGATCGCCCGCTTCAGCTCGGTCTGCTCCTCGGCGGGCTTCTGCTGCTCGGGCGCGGTCGTGGACATGCCTGCCTCCTCGCGGAACGGATGCCCCAGGTTCCCGGAGGAGGGCGGCGCGCAGACCGCTTTTGCAGGTTGTTTGCAGGTTCAGCCGGGTCGGCCCCTCCCTCCTCTCGCGGATCCGGATGGATCCGGCGACACCCCGGTCGCGCGCGCCCGGAGCCGGCGTGTCGCCGAGGATCTCCGGATCTGCGCAAGGAATCCGGATCCGCGAACAGGGGTCAGGCGGACTCGAGGCGCTCCGCGGCCTCGAGCCACTCCAGCTCGAGGGTGCCGTGCTCGTCCTCGCGATCGCGGATGCGGCCCGCGATCGTCTCCAGCCCGACGTAGTCGCTCTGGTCGTGCGTGGCGAGGGCGTCGTGGTCGGCCCGGGTCTCCTGCGTCAGCCGCTGCATGCGGCGGTCCAGCGAGGCGAGCTGCTTCTCCAGGTCGCGGCGCTCGGCGCCGGACAGCCCGGGGCCGGCGGAGGCGGCGTCGGTCAGGACCGCCGTCCCCACGTCCACGGCCGCCACGCCGCTTCGCGGCGCGTCGGAACCGGGACGCGTGGGCCCATCGGTGTCCGCCAGCCGCAGGTACTCGTCGACGCCGCCCGGCAGGTGCCGCAG
>NZ_CAXTOQ010000228.1:0-3845 GCF_964245895.1 uncultured Amnibacterium sp. | reverse complement strand
CACGACGATCCCCGGTGTGAAGGAGGACGTCACCGAGATCATCCTGAACATCAAGCAGCTGGTCGTCTCCTCCGAGCACGACGAGCCGATCACCGCCTACCTGCGCAAGCAGAGCGAGGGCCCGGTCACCGCCGCCGACATCTCGGCGCCGGCGGGTGTGGAGATCCACAACCCCGACCTGCTGATCGCGACGCTGAACGACAAGGCGCGCTTCGACCTCGAGCTGACCATCGAGCGCGGCCGCGGGTACGTCTCCGCGACGCAGAACCGCAGCGAGTTCAGCGAGGCCGGCCAGATCCCGGTGGACTCGATCTACTCCCCGGTGCTCAAGGTCACCTACCGCGTCGAGGCGACGCGTGCCGGCGAGCGCACCGACTTCGACCGCCTGGTCGTCGACGTGGAGACCAAGCCGGCGATCACGCCGCGCGACTCCATCGCCTCCGCCGGCCGCACGCTCACCGAGCTGTTCGGCCTCGCCCGCGAGCTGAACAGCGCGGCCGAGGGCATCGAGATCGGCCCTGCGCCGGTCGACCTGCAGACCTCCTCCGAGCTGTCGATGCCGATCGAGGACCTGGACCTGTCGGTCCGCTCCTACAACTGCCTCAAGCGCGAGGGCATCAACACGGTCAGCGAGCTGGTCTCCCTGTCCGAGACGCAGCTGATGAACATCCGCAACTTCGGACAGAAGTCCGTCGACGAGGTCAAGGACAAGCTCGTCGAGCTCGGCCTCTCCCTCAAGGACGCCGTGCCCGGCTTCGACGGCACGCACTTCTACTCCGCCTACGACGACGAGGAGAACTGACATGCCCAGGCCTTCCAAGGGACCGCGTCTCGGTTCCGGACCGGCGCACGAGCGCCTGCTGCTCGCGCAGCTCGCGTCGCAGCTGTTCGAGCACCGCTCGATCCAGACGACGGAGGCGAAAGCCAAGCGCCTCCGCCCGGTCGCGGAGCGCCTGGTCACGTTCGCGAAGCGCGGCGACCTGCACGCGCGCCGTCGGGTGATGCGCAGCATCGGCGACAAGACCGTCGTGCACGAGCTGTTCACCGAGATCGCGCCGCTGGTCGCCGAGCGCCAGGGCGGCTACACGCGGATCGTGAAGACCGGCTTCCGCAAGGGCGACAACGCGCCGATGGCCGTGATCGAGCTCGTGCTCGAGCCCGTCACGCCGAAGCGCTCCACGCGCACCCGCGCCGCGGCTCCGGCCGCTGCTGCCGCGCCGGCCGCCTCCGACGTGCCGGTCGAGGAGACCGACGCCGTCGAGGAGTCCGCGCCGGTGGAGGCCGAGGCCGAGACGCCTGCTGCCGCGGAGGTCGAGGAGACCGCCGCGGCCGACGCGCCCGAGGCCGACGCCGAGGCGCCCGCCGCCGACGAGCCGACGACGCCGGACGAGAAGCCGGCGACCCCCGCCTCCTGATCCCGCGCTCCCATGGGAAGGCCCGCTCGCCCTCGGGGTGAGCGGGCCTTCCGCATGCCGGGGTCCTACGCTCCACGCATGGCGAGCGAGGCGACGACCGTCGACGTGGACGGGCCGAACGGCACGAGGACGATGCGGGTCTCGAGCCCTTCGCGGGTGCTGTGGCCGGAGCCGGGCATCACCAAGCTCGAGCTGGTCGAGTACTTCGTCGCCGTCTCGGCCGCCTTCCTCGCCGCGAACGGGGATCGGCCCGTCTCGCTGCAGCGGTTCGGCGGGGACGTGACGGGGGAGTGGTACTTCTCGAAGAACCCGCCGAAGGGCGCACCGGAGTGGGTGCGCTCCGTCGTCGTGACCTACCCCTCCGCCCGATCGCACCCGCAGCTCGTGCTCGACGAGCCGGCAGCCCTCGTGTGGGCCGCCCAGATGAACACCGTGGTCTTCCACGCGTGGCCGTCGCGCGCGGAGGCCTCCGACCTCCCCGACCAGCTGCGCATCGACCTCGACCCGCAGCCCGGCACGGCGCTGCCGGAGGCGACGGCGGCCGCGTTCGGCATGCGGGAGGTGCTCGCGGAGGCCGGGCTCTCCGCCTTCGTGAAGACCTCCGGCAACCGCGGGCTGCATCTGTACGCCCCGATCCGGCCGCAGTGGGAGTTCCTCGACGTGCGGCACGCGGTGATCGCGGCAGCGCGGGAGCTCGAGCGGCGGCGGCCGGACGCGGTCACGACGGCGTGGTGGAAGGAGCTGCGGGGCGAGCGGATCTTCCTCGACTACAACCAGGCGGCTCGGGACCGGACGATCGCCGGCGCCTACAGCCCGCGCGCGCTGCCCACCGCGACGGTCTCCACCCCGATCACGTGGGACGAGCTCGAGGCCGGCGTCGACCCGACCGCGTTCACGGTGCGCACCGTGCCGCAGCGGCTCGCGACGACCGGCGACCCCTGGGCGTCGATGCACGACGCCGCGGGCGGCCTCGAGACGCTGCTGTCGTGGTGGGAGCGCGACCTCGCGAACGGGGAGGGGGAGCTGCCGTTCCCGCCCGACTACCCGAAGATGCCGGGCGAGCCGCCGCGGGTGCAGCCCTCGCGCGCCCGCAAGGAGGACTGACTCGAAGGTGCGCCTGGATCCGGGGAACGCGCGCAGTCCCCGGATCCAGGTGCACCTTCAGCGGGTCTGCGCCCCGTGGAGGAGGTCGAGCACGCCGCGCAGGGCGCCCGCGTCGACCTGGCCCGGCGCGCTCGCCGCGCCGACCGTGCCGAATGTGAGCACGGAGCCGAACGTCTCGCCCGCGAGCCGGGACACGACGCCGAGCGGACCCATCGCCATCGTGACGGCGGGTCGGGCGTCCGGGCGCGCGGTGTAGTCCAGCGTCGCTCCGAGCAGCGTCAGCACGTCGTCCGCCGTCGCGGGGGTGCACGCGAGCTTGACCACGTCGGCGCCCTGCGCCTGCTGCCGCACGAGCCGTTCGACGACCTCCTCGCGGGAGGGGGTGCCGCGCAGGTCATGGAACGACAGCACGACCGGCGTCCCAGCCGCGTGCGCGGCGTCGACCACGTCGGTCACGACCGCCGCCGGCAGCGCCATCTCGACGTCGACGGCGTCGACCTGCTCGCGCAGCGAGCGCAGGAGGAGGTCGCGCAGGTCCTGCGGCGCGAGGTGCGCGCCTCCGCCCTCCGCTGCGGTCCGGCAGGTCAGCAGGATCGGGAGCCCCGGATGGAGCGCCGCTCGGACCGCGCCGATCGCGCCCCGCACCGCAGCCGGGTCGTCGAGGGCCGCGAGGCGGTCGATGCGCAGCTCGATCAGATCGGCGACGCCGGGCTCGATCGCCCGCGCCTCCGCCTCCAGCACCTCGACCGTCGCGCCGGTCAGCGGCACGCAGACCCTCGGGCGCCCCGGCCCAAGGACCACGCCGCCGATGGCGACCGTCACGTCAGCACCGCGCCGAGGTCGTAGGCGTGCGGCACCTCGAGCTGCTCGAACGTGCACGAGCGCGGGTCGCGGTCGGGGCGCCAGCGCTCCAGCTGGACCGTGTGCCGGAACCGGTCGCCCTCCATCTGGTCGTACCGGACCTCGAGCACGCGCTCCGGGCGGAGCACGGCGAACGACGTGTCCTTCGAGGAGGAGAACCGGTTCCGCTCGCTCTCGCCGCGGATCGGGTCGCCGTGCTCGTCCCGCGCCAGCAGCGGCTCCAGCTCGGCGATCAGGTCGTCCCGCACCTTCGTGGTGAAGGCGGAGACCCCGCCGACCTGCCGCAGCACGCCGCTCCCGTCGTAGAGCGACAGCAGGAGGGAGCCGACCCCGTGCCCGCTGGCGTGCGTGCGGTACCCGGTCGCGATCACGTCGGCGGTCCGATGGTGCTTGATCTTCAGCATCGTGCGCTTCCCGGGCGCGTAGACCGCATCGACCGGCTTCGCGACGACTCCGTCCAGCCCG
>NZ_CAXTOQ010000227.1:0-3883 GCF_964245895.1 uncultured Amnibacterium sp. | reverse complement strand
ATGATCTTGCCGTTGCCGCGGACCGGGCCGTCGAGGCGCTGCAGGTTGCAGTTGATGACGAACGTCAGGTTGTCGAGGCCCTCGTTCGCCGCCACCTGCAGCTGCCCGCGGCTCTCGACCTCGTCCATCTCGCCGTCGCCGAGGAACGCCCAGACATGGCTCTCGGACGCGTCCTTGATGCCGCGGTTCGTCAGGTACTTGGCGACCTGCGCCTGGTAGATCGCGTTGATCGGGCCGAGACCCATCGACACGGTCGGGAACTGCCAGAACTCCGGCATGAGCCGGGGGTGCGGGTAGGAGGAGAGCGCGTGCGGCGCGTGGGAGCGCTCCTGCCGGAAGCCGTCGAGGTCGTCCTCGGACAGCCGGCCCTCCAGGAAGGCGCGCGCGTACATGCCGGGGGAGGCATGCCCTTGGAAGAAGACCTGGTCGCCACCGCCCGGGAAGTCGGGGCCGCGGAAGAAGTGGTTGTAGCCGACCTCGTACAGCGCCGCCGACGAGGCGTACGTCGAGATGTGCCCGCCCACCGCGATGCCGGGCCGCTGCGCGCGGTGCACCGTGATCGCCGCGTTCCAGCGGATCCACGCGCGGTAGCGGCGCTCGATCTCCTCATCACCCGGGAAGTCGGGCTCGTCCTCCGGCGCGATGGTGTTGACGTAGTCCGTCGTCGGCACCATCGGGATGCCGAGATGCAGCTCCTGCGAGCGGCTCAGCAGGCTGAGCATGATCTCGCGCGCCCGCTCGTGGCCGAGGCGGCTCACGAGGGTGTCGAGGGACTCCACCCACTCGGCGGTCTCGGCCGGATCACGGTCGAGGGTGCCTGCGAGGTAGGGATTCTGATCGTTGACCGCCACCCTGCGTGCTCACTTCCTGGTCGAGGACGAGGACTTCCGATGCTAGTCCGCGGCACCTGGCACGCCGGGCCGAGCGACCGGTTCGAAGGGGACTCGCGGGGCTACGCTGGCGCCGCCCAGGGCCTTTAGCTCAGCTGGTAGAGCGCCACGCTTACACCGTGGATGTCGTCGGTTCGATCCCGGCAGGGCCCACGGTGTTCATGGCCTCCGATCCGCAGGCGGAGCGAGGGATGTGCCGCTCCGCGGCGCTCGGCCGATCGGCGGCATCCGCCGTCGACCGCTCATCCGCACGTTCCTGCGCCGTGCCCGCACACGCCGACCGAGGGAGCCGGCGGCGCCGCACCCCGTCGCTAGCATTCCCTGCATGTCGGACGACCGGTCGATCACCGGCCCCGCGGCCGCCGACGGGGACGCGTACGACGACGACGATCTCGCCGACGTCCTCGCCGCGGAGCTGCAGCGCTACGCCACCGGGAACGTGCCGATCCTGCCGGCGGTGCGCCCGGAGGCGGCGGCCCCGCCGCAGCCGCTGCAGCCGCTCGCCGTCCCGCGCATCGAGGATCCGACCGTGCTGCGCCGCCCGCGTGTGCGCGACGCGAGCCCCTTCGCGGAGCGCGCCGCCGAGATCGACCGCGCGGTCCAGGGGTCGGAGCCGCGCACCGCGGAGACCCCCGCCTCCGGCTTCCGTCGCCCCGACCGGCAGCCCGGTCGGCGCAGCGCCACGGGGCCGCTGCCGCAGCAGCCGCCGATGCCGACCGCCGACGACCTGCCGGTGAAGCGGCGCAGCGGGTTCCGCCCGCCGCCGAGCGCCGTAGAGGCCCCTCCCATCGATCCGATCGACCGCGTGCTGCTGCCGACCGGGCCGGTGACGCTGCCGGAGCCGACCGCGAGCCTGCTCGACTCGATGATCTCGGACTCGGCGCCGACGCGGCCCGCGCGGCACGCGGCGCCCCCGACCGACCCGGTGCAGCAGGTCCCGTCGACCGCGGCGGTGCTCGGCGTCACGGGGCAGCTGCCCGTGCCGGACCGGCTCTACGCGGACTGGGAGCGGTCGCTGCGCGACATCGGCAGGCCGCCGGCGCCATGGGACCAGGACGAGCCCGTCATCCCCACCGGCGGCGACCCGGAGCTGGCGACGATGGCGGTGCCGATCCAGCGCACCGGCCCCGTCGTCACGCCGCCGACCCGCTCCGCCGCCCCAGCGCCGCCGGTCGCGCCAGCGCCTCCGGTCGCCGGGCCCGTGCCGCCCGCGGAGTCCGCCCACCGGGCCGCGCACGCGCTGCCCGAGCCGGCGCTCGAGGCGCCCGAGCCCGCGGCCGTCCGCCGACGCTCCGGTCGTCGCCGCGCCGCCGCGCCCGACCCCGACCCGGAGCCCGGACCGGCGGCCGCGACCGCCGTCCCGCCCGGCCCCTCCGACATCGACGCGGAGGGCATCGACGAGATCGCGGTCGACTACCCCGAGGTCAGCGCCGCGACCACCGGGGCGATCGATCTGCCCGACACCGCGCCGCGTCCGCGCACCGCGCCGGTGATCATCGAGCGGGTCCGCACGGCGATCCTGCAGCTGCCCTCGGTCCCGGCGTCGCCGACGGGCTCCGGTGCCGCCGCGATCGTCGGCCGCTGGTTCGGCGCCTTCGCGTCGCCGCTCGTGCTCGTGCTCGGGTTCGCGCTCGTCGGCGCCGGCTCCGGCCTCACCGGGGCGGCCGCCGTGCTCCTGGGCGCGCTGCTCGCAGTACCCGCGGTCGTCCGCAGCGCGACGTGGTCGGCGACGGCCGGGAACGACGGCGACCTGCAGGAGGTCGCGGTCCTCGGCCGGGGCCCCGGTGCAGCGGTCGCGACGCTGCTGCTCGTCGCCCGCGTCGGCGCCGCCGGTCTCGCGCTGCTGCTCGCAGGAGCGACGGCGGGAGCGTGGGCGGACCGCACGGGCGCCTTCGGCCTGAGCGCGTCGACCGCCGCCCTCGTCGGCTGCGCCGCGGTCGGGCTCGTCGCGCTGCTGGTCGCGGCGCTGCCGACCCGCGCGACCGCCGTGCTGGTGCTGCTCGCGGCGGTCCTCGGCGCCGTCGGCTCGGTGCTCCTCGCGCTGCTGCTCGCCCCGACCGGGACCGAGCCCGCCCCGCCCACGGCGACGGGCGTGCTCGCCTGCGTGATCGGCGGCTTCGTGGCGATCGGGCTGCTGCTGGTGCTGTGCGCCGCCGACACCGCGCGCTGGCGCACCGACCTCGCTCGTCCCGCCTCCTCGGCGGTCGGCGCCGTCGTCGCGGTCGTCGCCGGCGCCGTGCTCCTCGGTGCCGCCACCGTGATCGCGTCGCGGCTCGGCGGCACGGGACCGGCCACGGACGAGTTCGCCGGCGCCCTCTCCGACGCCTCGGCGAGCGCCCTCGCCGGGCCGCTGCTCGTCGTCCTGCTCGGGTCCGCGGTCACGCTGCCGGCCCTCGTGCTGCGGTCGGCGGGCGCCTCCGCGGCCCGGCTGCTCGGCGCCGGTCGTCCGGTCCGGCTCGGCACGGTCGCGGCCGCCTTGCTCGCGCTGGCGGGTGCGCTCGGGATCCTCGCCGCCGGCACCGACCCGGAGGCGGTCGCCCTCGCCGCGGCCGCCGTGCTCGGGGTGCCGGTCGCGGCCTGGGCCGGGATCCTCGTGCTGCCTCCGGCACGCGGCCGCGGCCTGCCGACCGCGCTGATCGCGCTGGTGGGTGCCGGAGCGGGCCTCGCGCTGTCGGACGGGCTGGTCCCCGGCGCAACCAGCCCGGTCCTCGACGCGATGGGGCTCGCCGCGGCGACCGGGCTGCGCGGCGGCCCGGCGATCGGCCTCGCGGTCGCGCTGCTCGTCGGCGTGGCGGCCGGCGCGGTGGGCCGGATCGGGGCGGCGACCCCGGTGCGTCCCGTCGCCGGTCCCGCGGATACGGTGGAGGGATGACGACCGTCTCCGGGATCACCGCACCGCCGGAGACGCAGGCCCGGCTGCTCGACCTGCAGGCCGTCGACGACGAGCTGACCCGGGTGACGCAGCACCGGCGCCGTCTCGAGCAGGCCGGCGA
>NZ_CAXTOQ010000226.1:0-4079 GCF_964245895.1 uncultured Amnibacterium sp. | reverse complement strand
GCCTCGTCGTGGCGCTGCTGCGGGCGCTCGACGTGCCGGCCCGCCTCGTCGCCGTGTACGCGCCGGGGCTCGACCCGATGGACTTCCACGCGGTCGCGGAGGCGTACGTGGAGGGGGCCTGGCACGTCGTCGACGCGACGACGCTGGCGCCGCGCCAGTCCCTCCTCCGCATCGGGACCGGGCGCGACGCCGCGGACACGGCGTTCCTCACGACGATCGGCGGGCTGGTGGCGCTCCAGGCCCTGTCGGTCACGGCGACGGTGGACGAGCTGCCTGTCGACGACATCACCCGGCTGGTCCAGCTGGGCTGATCCGGGCCGCCCGAGCGCGACAGCAGGACAATCCGAGTACGACCGCAGGAAGAACGAGCGATCGCAGGAAGAACTGGCCAGAAACTTCCTGCCGAAGTGGATTCTTCCTGCTGACGGACTCGGCTCCCTCCTGCTGCAGGACTGGCGCCACCGGACCGGGGGAGGCGCCTCAGCCGGCCGGCGTCTCCGTCGGCGCGGGCGTGGCGGCGCCGGCGCCACCCTCGGCGGGCGCGTCGGTCGCAGAGGAGCGCAGGCCGAGCGCGTCGAGCGCCGCCGACACGATCGCGGTCGCGTCGCCGGGCTCGAAGAAGCGGTTCGATCGCACGAACAGCCAGGTCCTGCCGCGGAACACGTCCGCCTGCCCGACGTGGTCGACGACCTGGAAGTACGCCTCGCCGCCGTACGTCGGCACGGACTGGCTGCGCTCGACGAGGTCGTTCTTCAGGGCGACCGAGTCCTCGCGTCCCGGCTTCGCCACCGCGACCTCGAGCGTGTCGCCCGCCGCGGTGGTCCACTCGCAGGTCGTGCCGTGCAGCGCCTCCAGCCGCGCGGAGGCGGACCCCGGCGCGGGCGTCCAGCCCCGCACGACCTGCAGCTCGGGCTCGAGCGCCTGCACGACCGCGTCCGGCGCGAGCACCCGGCACCGGATCGACACGGGCGCGGCGTCCGCCGCGTCCTGCGTGGGCGGAGGCGTCGTGGGCGTCGCGGGCGCCACGGACGTCGGCGCGGCGGACTGCCTCGTGCCGGCAGCGACGGGGTTGGAGGTGCAGCCTGCGAGGAGGATCAGGGCGGCCGCCGCGGCGCCCGCCGCGACCGTGGTGCGAACCGACCGCATGGGGTGTCCTCCCGCCGCTCGTGCCCCTCGTCCGGGTGGCAGCCGTACCGTAGCAACGCCCCGCAGGTCCGCCGGGGGAGGCGCGTCGGCGCGGCGGAACGGCGTGTCCGCCCGCCGGTAGGCTCGATCCCCATGAATCCGGCCGAGCTCCAGGTCGCCGTCGGCGATCTCGTGCGGTCGGCCGCCGCCCGCCGCGGTGCCGACCTGTCCCCCTCCGACGTCGACGTCGTGCTGGAGCGGCCCCGCTCCCGCGAGCACGGGGACTGGGCCAGCACGGTCGCGATGCGGGTGGCGAAGCGCATCGGGGTGCCGCCGCGGGACCTGGCGCAGGAGCTCGCGTCCGACCTCGGCGCGATCCCGGGTGTCGCCGGCGTCACCGTCGCCGGCCCCGGCTTCATCAACATCACCCTCGAGGCCGCGACCGCCGGCGCCCTTGCGGCCCGCATCGTCGCGGAGGGGGAGGCGTACGGCCGCGGCACCGCGCTCGACGGCGTGCGGCTGAACCTCGAGTTCGTCTCCGCGAACCCGACGGGTCCCATCCACCTCGGCGGCACCCGCTGGGCCGCCGTCGGCGACAGCCTCGCCCGGATGCTGGAGGCGCAGGGCGGGGTCGTGACCCGCGAGTACTACTTCAACGACCACGGGGCGCAGATCGACCGGTACTCCGCCAGCCTGCTCGCGGCGGCGCTCGGCGAGCCCGCGCCGGAGGACGGCTACGGCGGCGACTACATCGCGGAGATCGCGCAGCGGGTCGTCGACGCGTACGACGGCGACCTGCTGGCGCTGCCGCGCGAGGAGGCCCGCGAGGTCTTCCGCGAGCGCGGCGTCGACCTGATGTTCACCGAGATCAAGCAGTCGCTGCACGACTTCGGCGTCGACTTCGACGTCTACTTCCACGAGAACGACCTCTACACGACCGGCGCCGTCGAGCGGGCCGTGGCCCGGCTCACCGAGCTCGGGCACATGTACACCTCGGACGGCGCGCTCTGGCTGCGCACGACCGAGTTCGGCGACGACCGCGACCGGGTCGTCGTGCGCAGCAACGGCGAGCCCGCCTACATCGCGGGCGACATCGCCTACTTCCTCGACAAGCGCGAGCGCGGCGCCGACCGGGCGATCATCATGCTCGGCGCCGACCACCACGGCTACATCGGGCGGCTGATGGCCGTCGTCGCGGCGTTCGGCGACACCCCGCACGAGCACCTCGAGATCCTGATCGGCCAGATGGTCAACCTCGTCCGCGAGGGCAAGCCGGTCCGGATGTCGAAGCGCGCCGGCACCGTCGTCACCCTGGAGGACCTCGTGGAGGCGGTCGGCGTCGACGCGGCGCGGTACACGCTGGTGCGCAGCTCGGCCGACTCGGCGCTCGACGTCGACCTCGACCTGATCTCGAAGCGCACGAACGACAACCCGGTCCACTACGTGCAGTACGCGCATGCCCGCACCCGGTCCGTCGCGCGGAAGGCGGTGGAGGCGGACGTCACGCGGGACGACCGGGGCCGCGACGCGTTCGATCCGGCCCTGCTGACGCATCCGACGGAGTCGGACCTGCTGGGGCAGCTGGAGCAGTTCCCGCGCACGGTCGAGCGCGCCGCGACCCTCCGCGAGCCGCACCGCGTCGCCCGGTACCTGGAGCAGCTGGCCGGGGCGTACCACCGCTGGTACGACAGCTGCCGGGTCATCCCGATCGCGGGGGAGCCGGTGGAGGACGTGCACCGCACGCGCCTCGTGCTGAACGACGCGGTCGCGCAGGTGCTGCGGAACGGGCTCGGCCTGCTGGGCGTGTCCGCGCCGGAGCGCATGTGACGGACGCGAGGCCTGGGCCCACGCCCGCCGGTTCCGACGCGTCGCGAAGCGACGTGGCGGCCGTGCGGGCGGGGAGCGTCGGGGGGCGGCAGGACCCGACGACCCTGCCGATCCCGGTGGTGACCGCGGACCGCCGGCGCCGGAAGCGGCGAGGGCGGCGGGCGCTGGTGGTCCTGCTCATCGTGCTCGTCGTCCTGGCGGCGCTCGCCGTCGTGGCGTACGTCGTCGGCGAGCGCGTGTTCCGCAGCACCGCGGAGGCGCAGATCGAGCAGACCGTCGCGCAGCGCCTCCCCGCCGGCGTCACCGGGGAGGTCGACGCGCGGATCGGCGACGGGTCCGCGCTGCTGCAGTACCTGCAGGGCTCGTTCGACGACGTCACGCTCACCTCCCGCGGGCTGCGGGTGGCCGGGGCGCCCGCCTCCGCCGTCGTGCACGTCGCGGGGCTGCCGGTCGCCGGCGGCGCGATCGAGCGCGCGACCGCCGACCTCACGATCGACCAGGCCGCGTTCCGGGCCGTGCCCGCGCTGCGGAACGCCGGCGCCTCCGCGCCGCAGCTCGGGAACGGGACGGTCTCGACGACGCTGACGCGCACGTTCCTCGGGCTCGACCTCAAGGTGGCGGTCCGGCTGAAGCCGTCGCTCACGGATCAGACCGTGCGCCTCACCCCGACCTCGGCGACGCTGACGGCCGGCCCCGCGACGATCCCGGCGACCGCGATCGTGCAGCAGCTGCTGCCGGACGGCGTCTCGGTGTGCGCGGCGAGCTACCTCCCGCGCGGGGTCGAGCTCACCTCCGTCGCGGTGCGGCCGCGGGAGGCGGTCGTGCGCCTGACCGCGCGCGACGTCGACCTGAACACCCTCGACAGCGCGCAGACCGGTTCCTGCGGCTGAAGGCGTGCCTGGATCCGGGGAGTGCGCGCGGACGGCCGACTTCCCCGGATCCACGGGGGAACGGCGCGCCCGGTAGGATCTCGGTCGGCTTCAGGGACCACTCCAGGTCCGCTCGCCCGATCCCGAATCGACCGAGACCCCACGAGGCCACCGACGTGACCACGCCGAACCCGCTCGCGCCCGCTCGGCTCGCCGCCGCAGGCGACCCGCAGGCGCTCGCCCCGCACGTCTGGCCGG
>NZ_CAXTOQ010000225.1:0-4117 GCF_964245895.1 uncultured Amnibacterium sp. | reverse complement strand
GACGCGCACGGAGGTACGTGCCCAGTGGGTTCATGCGGTCCATGCTCCTCCGCCGACCACGTCGTGAACGAGGAGTGCGCACCGTATGCGGAGCGAACGCTCGATCGATCCGGCCGTAGTCAGCCGTCTTGCCCGCACCCGACACACGGGCTTGCCTCTGCCATCTATGAGCAGCGCGAGACGGGCATCGAGTGGCAAGGCCGCGGTGTCCTGAAAACGCCGGTCATCGCGCCGCCGGCGTCGTGAGTGCGGACCGGTATCGAGCAGGGCTCGTCCCGACCACGTCTGCGAACCGGATCCGCAGGTTCGACGCCGATCCGAGTCCGGCTTCGGCCGCGACGCGGTCGATCGGCCAATCGGTGCTCTCGAGCAGGCGCTGCGCCCGGCGCACGCGCGCTCGCGTGAGCCAGGCACTCGGTGCGAGACCCACCTCGTCCGCGAAGCGCCGGTTGAGGGTACGGGGGCTGACCGCGGCGACGCGGGCGATGTCGGCGACAGTGATGTGTTCGGCGGCGTGCCGCTCGATCCATTGCAGCGTCGCGGTCAACCCGCTCACGCCCAGGTCGTCGTCCCGGACGTACTGCGCCTGCCCAGCGTCACGGGTCAGCGGGACGACCGCGCTTCGCGCCGACTCGGCCGCGACGGCGCCGCCGTGGTCGCGAGCGATCATGTGCAAGCACAGGTCCAGCCCGGCCGCAGCACCGGCAGAGCAGAGCAATTGGCCGTTGTCGACGAACAGCGCGCCAGGATCGACCGTGACCGACGGGTGCCTAGCGGCGAGCAGCCGGGTCGCGCGCCAGTGGGTGGTGGCTCGCAGCCCGTCGAGCAGCCCTGTGGAGGCGAGATCCAACGCCCCGACGCAGATCGACGCGATGCGCGCGCCCCGTGCAGCCGCGTCCCGCAACGCCCGCACCGCCCGGGGATCCATCGGAATGCTCGGATCCGATCGACCCGGCACAATCACGGTGTCCGCCGCGACCAGCCGATCGAGCCGGTATGGCACCGACAGCGTCGTCGCGCCCGCGTCCGCCGTGCTCCGAGGACCCGCCACGATCACCTCGTAGGCCGGCGAGCCACCCTCGGTGAGCGTCCGCCCAAAGATTTCCAGAGGCGTGGCGAAATCAAACGCGATAACCCCGTCCAGGGCGAGCACCACAACCGTCCGCATGACGGGAGCCTACCTCTCGAGATGGCGACATCGTTGCGCGTAGTGGCTGATCAGCCGCTCGCCCAGAGCAACCTCCGCCCATACCGTCGAACCGACCCCACCCCGAAAGGCACCCGTGCTCGCACAAATCGTTCTCTTTGACGGATTTGACCCGCTCGACGTCATCGCGCCGTTCGAGGTCCTAAACGCCGGCGCGGACGCCGTCGGCGGGGATCTCGACGTCCGCCTGGTCGGGATCACGGCGACCGGTCCGATGACCAGCGGAACCCACGGACTGCAGCTGACCGCGACCGACGTGCTGCGGCCGGAAGAACCGGGATTCGTGATCGTTCCAGGAGCCTCCGGTCCGACCGTCGGAGATCCCGACGAGGTCGACACCATCCCGGTCCTGCTCGCCCGCGTCGGCTCGACCCATCTGCCGGCGCTGATCAGGCGGGCGTTCGCCGCGCCCAAAACCATCGTCGCGACCGTGTGCGGCGGATCCCTCGCCTTGGCGATGGCGGGCCTGCTCGAAGGACGCACCGCTGTGACGCATCAGCTCGGCAACGACGTCCTGGAGGCGACAGGCGTCCGCCTGATCCGCGCCCGGGTCGTCGATGACGGCGACCTGATCAGCTCCGGAGGCGTGACCTCCGGCCTCGACCTGGCGCTCCACCTGCTGGAGCGCCACTACGGCCCCCGGATCTCGCACTCGGTCGAGGCACTGTTCGAATACGAACGCCGCGGCACCGTCTGGCGCGACGTCGGCGCCGATCCCCTCCCCGTCTGACAACGAAAGCGACCTGTGATGACCACACTTCCCGGTAATTGGATCCTCACAATTCGGACACCGATCGGCGCGATCGAAGCGCACTTGACCTTCTCAGGCGACGACGGTGCGATCACCGGAACGGCGACCGGACAATTCGAGACGGTTGACCTCGTCGACGTGCGGGCCAGCCCGACGGACCAGGGCGAACGCGTCACCTGGATGCAATTGATCACCAAGCCAGTGCGCCTCAACCTTGAGTTCGATGTCGTGGTCGAGGGAGACACCATGCGCGGCTTTTCGCGGGCCGGCCGCCTGCCCAAGTCGGCCGTGACAGGCGACCGGTCGCTCGGTTAGGGCCTCCGCGGATCAGCGCACGGACTGGTAGCCGCCGTCGACGAGGCTCATTTCCCCCTCGGATGGTTTCATCGTCGCCGACCAGGAGGCTGATTATCGCTCTCACGTCGGTGTGCATGCGGAGCAGCAGGAGAGCCTCCAGGGGGCGGGCGAAGCTCTCCCGCTCAGCGGATGACCGTCACCAGCGGGTGAGCTCGGCGAGCCGCGGTAAGAGCGTGACCGCGTTCCGCCATCGGATGTTGTCGCGATCGGGGTCGCTGAGCAAATCCGTCACCTGGATGGCAGCAGCCATCGTCTCGATAATCGGGACGGGCGTGAACGGCCAGTCGCTGCCGTAGACGAGGCGATCCGTGGAGGCCAGTTCAAGAAGCGAGGGCAGCTGCCGGGGCACCGGGATGCCGGCGAGGTCGTAGAACAGGGCACCCAGCTCGGCGACCACATCGACCCCGCCGAGGTCCATCAGCGCGGGAGCGAGCGTCGCGACACGGTCCGCGATCGCCGCCAGCGCGCCGCCGCCGTGCGGGATGAGCACCCGCATCCGGGACGAGCGCCCGATCACGCCGGACAGGACCAGATCGACCACCGCACGGGTCGTCTCCAGCGGGAACTCGACGATCGGCCTTGGCCGGGCGAAGGACACCGACCCGGAGTTCGGCGGTGACGTCGGATGTAGGAACAGCAGCGCCGACCTCGCCTCGAGCGCGTCGAACACCGGCCGCATCGCGTCGTCGCCCGGGTACAGGCCGCGTGCGTTCGACTCGATCGCGACACCGTCGAGGTGCAGCACGTCGAGCGCGTACTCGAGCTCTGCGACGGCACCGTCGACATTCGGGAGCGGCAGCGTCGCCAGCATTGCGAAGCGGTCGGGGTGCTCCGCCACGAGGGTGGCACCGAACTCGTTGATCCGGCGCGCGAGTCGCCGAGCAGCTGCGTCGTCACCGAAATGGACGCCGGGGGACGACAGCGACAGCACGGCGAAGCGGATCCCAGTCCTGTCCATCATGTCGAGCGCGCCCGCGACGCTCCAGTCCGGTGCGCTCGACATGCCGTCCGGCCCGCCCTCCCCCGCGGCGGTCAACGCCTCGCGGTAGAAGTCAGGCAGGAGGTGCGCGTGGAAGTCGATCCGCTCCCACGCCTGCCCGCCACCGGTCGGTTCGATGTCCTCCTCAATCATTTCCGCACCCCCTTCCCCGCTTGCAACCGTAGACAGTTCGATGCAAACTGTGCACAGTTTTGCTGATAGCGGGCTGCCGGATACCCCGGATACCCGATCTCGTCTCCAACGAAGGAGCAGACATGCCGAGTGACCGCCGTCCCCGCCCCCTGGTCCGACCGGTGTTCCACCACACGACCCTCGCCACGCTGAAGCTCGACGAGATGGTGGAGTTCTACGAGAAGATCGCTGGCCTCGAGCCGGTTTACTACTCCCCCGGCGGAGCCTGGCTGACGAACGACGCCGCCAACCACCGCATCGCACTGCTCGCGCTGCCCGATCTGAAAGCGCCCGAAGACAAGGGACACACGGTCGGGCTGCACCACACGGCGTTCGAATATGCAAACTTCGACCAGTGGCTGGACAACTACACCCGGCTCCGCGACGAAGGCATCGTGCCGTTCCTGAACCTTGACCACGGCATGACCATGTCGATGTACTACCAGGACCCCGAAGGCAACGGGGTCGAGATCCAGGTCGACGGGTTCGGCGACTGGGCCGCGGGCAAGGAGTGGATGTGGGCGTCCCAGGAGTTCGGTGACAACCCGATCGGGGTCTACTTCGAACCCGATCGGCTCGTCGAAGCCCGGGCCACGGGACTCGAGTTCACCGAGATCCACAGTCGCGCGCG
>NZ_CAXTOQ010000224.1:0-4148 GCF_964245895.1 uncultured Amnibacterium sp. | reverse complement strand
CACTGCCGGGGGCGAGCAGGACGCTCGCGGTGACGGCGACGGCCGCCCCGCCCGCGGGGACGACGGCCATCGCGACGCGGCGACGACGGACGATGCTGCAGCGACGGTGCTCGACGCCCGCCAGGAACGTCTCGGACGGCGGCAGCTCGCCGGCGGCGTGGAACAGCTGGTGCAGGTCGGTGCTCATGGGGTCCTTCTCCCTCAAGCCTGGGCCAGCGTCTGGACGGCGCGGCCGAGGCCGTCGATCTCCAGGGTGACGACGTCGCCGGCGCGCAGGTACGGCTTCGGCTCGGGCTGCCCGAGCGCGACGCCGGCCGGGGTGCCGGTGTTGATCAGGTCGCCCGGCCGCAGCACCATGAACTGGCTCAGGTACCAGACGACGTGGTGCACGCCGAAGATCATGTCCGCCGTCGTGCCGTCCTGCTTCAGCACGTCGTTCACCCAGAGCCGGAGGCCGAGCGCCTGCGGGTCGGCGACCTCGTCGGCGGTGACCACGAACGGGCCGAGCGGGTTGAACGTCTCGCAGCTCTTGCCCTTGTCCCACTGGCCGCCGCGCTCGATCTGGAACTCGCGCTCCGACACGTCGTGCGACAGCACGTAGCCGCCGATCACCGCGGCGGCCGCCTCCGGCGACTCGAGGTAGCGCGCCTCCCGGCCGATCACGACGCCGAGCTCGACCTCCCAGTCGGTCTTGACGGAGCCTCGCGGGATCAGCACCGTCGCGTCGGCGGGGACGATCGTGCCGGGATCCTTCATGAACACGACCGGCTCGGCGGGGATCGCGGCGCCGGTCTCCGCGGCGTGGTCGCGGTAGTTCAGACCGATGCAGACGATCTTGCTCGGCGTCGCGATCGGCGGCTCGAGCGTCACGTCCGCGAGCGCGTGCTGCACGAACTCGCCGGCCCGCGCCGCCGCGAGTACCGCCGGGTGGTCGTGGGAGGCGAGGAAGGCGCCGGTGACGGCGGCGGTGTGCCCGACCAGGTCGTGCACGACGTCGTCGATCAGCACGGCCGGGACGACGCCGCCGGCGGTGCGGTGCTGCAGGTACTTCACGGTGTGCAGCATCCCGCATCCGGGCGGCGAGCGGG
Organism: uncultured Amnibacterium sp.; assembly: GCF_964245895.1. Classification (GTDB taxonomy): domain Bacteria; phylum Actinomycetota; class Actinomycetes; order Actinomycetales; family Microbacteriaceae; genus Amnibacterium. The sequence continues at coordinate 3,060 of NZ_CAXTOQ010000224.1, read as the reverse complement.
GCCGGGATCGATCGAGCGCCGGCTCAGGACGGCGGCTCGAGCTCGAAGTCGGCGGTGACGGACGCGCTCAGCGCGATGTCGTCGGGGCGCAGCTCGATGCCGGATCTCGCCATCGACGCGTCCATGGCCTGCGCGACCCAGCGCGGCTCCCCTCCGCCGGTGTCGGCGCGCAGCCCCGCCTCCCAGAGGGAGCGCAGCCGGACGCGCTCGCCGCCGATCGCGCTCGCGTAGGCCTCGGCCCGGGCGATGGCGTCCTGCACGGCCTGCACCCGCAGCTCCCGCTCCGTCGCGACGCGGTGCTCGTCGGTCACGGCCCACTCGATGGCGTCGACCCGGACACCGGGTTCGGCCCCGGCCTCCAGCACCCAGGCCGACAACGACTCGAAGTCGCGGAAGCGGGTGACGACCTCGGCGTTCGCGATCTGCACGACCCGCGGCAGCTCGTCGCGGCCCTCGTACCGATGCTCCGACCGGATCCGTGCCTGCTGGCTCCCCCACCAGGTGGCCGCGCCGGCCGCGACGAGCGCCTCCGCCTCCGCGGCGAACCGCGCGTGCATCGCGCCGACCCCGCCCAGGACGACGGCCCGGTCGGCGTCCTCCAGCTCGAGCGCGAGCCGCACCGTTCCGCGCTCGGCGGGCAGGAGGCGGGACGCGGAGCCGTGCACGGCGATGAGGACCATGTGCCGATCCTGGACCTCCGACCCGGGTCAGTCGGTGGCGGGGTCCGTGAGGAAGGCGAGCACGTCCGCGGTGATCGCCTTCCGCACCGCCGCGTCGGTCGCGGTCGGCACGCCGTCGCCGGGCTGCGTGCCGTAGTCGCCGAACTGCGCGTGCACGGAGCCGGGGATCTCGACCAGCTCGGCGCTCGCCGGCAGCAGGTGCCGGGCGGCGCGGATCTTCGCGGGTGTGCTGAGGCCGTCCCGCTCGCCGCCGATGCTGAGCACCGGCAGGTCCGTCCTCGACAGGTCGTTCGCGCAGTAGGAGCCGAGCAGCACGAGCCCTGCGACGCCCTTGTCCGTCGCGTACTCGCAGGCCCGCACGCCGCCGAGCGAGTGCCCGCCGACCAGCCACCGCTGCACCGCGGGGTCGAGGGCCTCGAAGTCCGCCAGCGGCCGCGTCTCCACGATCGCGAAGTTCAGCGTCGGGCGCACGATCACGACGGCGATGCCGGCATCGGCGATGCCGGACAGCTTCGACGCGTACGCCGCCGCGTCGACCCGGGCGCCGGCGAAGAAGACCAGGCCGACCGCGCTCGGGCGCTTCGGCGTGAGCACGACGGCCGACCCGGCGTCGCGGTACGTGATCGCCGAGTCCGCCCGCACCGCGGCGAGCGGCCCGGGCTCCGCCTCCATCGGGTGCTCGGCCCACACGACGAATCCGACCGCGGCCAGGACGCCGGCGGCGAGCGCGGCGAGGCCGACCCGGCGGACGATCCTCCTGACGCGCATCAGGCGCCCACCGCGTCCCGCTTCGACGGCCACCAGAAGCGGTCGCCGGTGATCAGCACCAGCGCGGGCACCAGCAGCGTGCGCACCACGAGGGTGTCGAGCAGCACGCCGATGCAGACGAGCGTGCCGATCTGGGCGAGTGCGACGACGGGCAGCACGCCGAGCACCACGAAGACCGCGGCCAGCAGCACGCCCGCGCTCGTGATCACGCCGCCGGTCGAGCCGAGCGCGACGACGATCCCCTCCCGGGTGCCGTGCCGGACGCGCTCCTCCCTCGCTCTGGCCGTGAGGAAGATGTTGTAGTCGACGCCGAGCGCGACGAGGAACAGGAACGCGAACAGCGGCACCTGCACGTCGAACCCGCCGAAGCCGAACACGTGCTGGAAGAGCAGGTCGCCGAGCCCGAGGCTCGCGAGGAACGTCGCCAGCACGCTCGCGAGCAGCAGCACGGGGGCGACGAGCGATCGCAGCAGCAGCGCGAGCACCAGGAAGACGACGGCGAGGATCGCGGGCACCACGACCGACTGGTCGCGCCGCTGCGCCTGCTGCTGGTCGTACGCGGTGGCGTCGCTGCCGCCCACCAGGGTGTCGGCGACGGCGCCGCCGGCATCTCGGAACCCGGTGCGGAGGTCCTGCACGGAGGCGAACGCGGCGTCGCTCGCGGGCGCGCCGTCGAGGCGCAGATCCAGCTCCGTCCGTCCCGCCGCCGCGGCCCCGCGGGTCACCGCCGCGACGCCGTCGGTGCCCTTCGCGATGTCCTCGACCCGGTCGGCGACCGCGGTCGGCGCGAGCACGACGGTCTGCGCGGCGAAGCCCGCGGAGAAGGAGCGGTCGAGCAGCGCCTGCGCCTGCACGCTCTCCGGGTCCCCCAGCAGCTGCTCGGTCTGCGAGAGGCCGAAGCGGGCGCCCGCGAGCCCGGACCCGAGCAGCACGATGCCGACCAGCGCGACCGCGGCGACCGTGCGGGGCCGGCGCGCGACCCGGCGGCCGATCGCGATCCAGACGCCGCGCTGCTCCGGGTGCCCCTCCGCGGCGAAGCGGGGGACGAAGGGCCAGAACAGCCGCCGCCCGAAGACGACGAGCGCCGCGGGCAGCCAGAGCACCGCGGCGAGGATCGCGATCACGACGCCGAGCGCGCACGCGACCCCGAGCGCGCGGTTGCCGGCCAGCTCGCCCAGCAGCAGGGTGAGCAGGCTGAGCGTCACCGTGCCGCCGCTCGCCGCGATCGTCGGCCCGGCGGACCGGACCGCGACCCGCATCGCGTCGTGGTGGTCCTCGTGCCGGCGCAGCTCCTCCCGGTACCGCGAGATCAGCAGCAGCGCGTAGTTCGTGCCGGCGCCGAAGACGAGCACGGACTGGATGCCGGAGATCGACGCGTCGACCGTCAGGCCGAGCGGCCCGGCGACCGCCGCGACCACGACGCGCGCGAGCCCGTCCGCCGACCCGACGACGACGAGCGGCACGATCCAGAGGAGCGGGCTGCGGTAGGTGACGATCAGCAGCACCGCCACGACGGAGGCGGTGACGAGCAGCAGGCGGAGGTCGGCGCCGGCGAACGCGCCGACGATGTCGGCCTGGAACCCGACCGGGCCGGTGATGCGCGCCGACAGTC
>NZ_CAXTOQ010000223.1:0-4159 GCF_964245895.1 uncultured Amnibacterium sp. | reverse complement strand
CCCCGGCCCCGGCCCCGGCCCCGGCCCCGGCCCCGGCCCCGGCCCCGGCCCCGGCGCCGTGTGCAGGATCGCGTGCGGTGTGCAGGACTGGAGGCGCCGTCCCGTCCTGCACGACGGACGCGATCCTGCACACGGCACGCTCCCGCAGTGGCGGGGCGGCGCGGACTGGGCCGCGGGCGACGCTTGGCGCGGGTAAGTGAAACGCTCGGCACGGATCAGCGGGATGCGCGTGCGGGCGACGGCGCCTGGCGCGGACGACGGAGCGCCCCGGCCGATCGGCCGGGGCGCTCCGTCGGAAGGCGGGTCAGCGGCTCGCGCCCACCAGCTCCGACAGCGCCGGGACCTTCTCGACCGGCTTCGAGTCCTCGTGGGCGGAGGTGAGCGACAGACCGAGCGCGTAGAGCGGGCGCCGCTGCGTCTCCACGTAGGTGCGGCCGACGTAGCTGCCGAGCACCCCCAGCATGATCATCTGGATCCCGCCCATCAGGAAGATGGCGACGGTCACGAAGGCCCAGCCCGACACCGCGGTCTGCGGCACGAACAGCTTGACGCCGACGACGTACAGGATCCCGATGAAGGCGAAGACCGAGAGCACCACACCGAGCCGGCTGATCAGCTGCAGCGGCACGGTGGAGAAGCCGAGGATGCCGTCCAGGGCGAACTGGATCATCTTCTTCAGCGGGTAGCCGGTGGTGCCCGAGTGGCGCGCGTCCCGGTCGAACAGCACGGCCTCCTGGCGGAACCCGAGGTGACTGACCATGCCGCGCAGGAAGCGGTGGTGCTCCCGGTACTTGCGCATCTCGAGCACGACCCGACGGTCGAGCAGCCGGAAGTCGCCCGTGTTTCGCGGGATGTCGATGGAGGCGAGCTTCTGCAGCGTCCAGTAGAACGCGTGCGCCGTCGCCCGCTTGAAGAGCGTGTCCTGCCGGCTGCGGCGCTGCGCGTAGACGACGTCAGCGCCCGCCTCCCAGCGCGCGACCAGCTCGAGCGCGACGCGCGGCGGGTCCTGCAGGTCGCTGTCCATGATGATGACGGCGTCCGCGTCGGCGTGGTCGAGGCCGGCGGTGACCGCCATCTGGTGCCCGAAGTTGCGCGAGAGCGACAGCACCGTCACCCGCGCGTCCTCCTGGCGCAGCGCGATCAGCTTCTCGAGCGACGTGTCCTTGCTGCCGTCGTTCACGAACACGAACTCGAGCTCGTACTCGGCGAGCAGCGGCGCCGTCGTCTCGATCACCGCGTCGTAGAGGGGGCCGATGTTGCCCTCCTCGTTGTAGATCGGGAAGACGAAGGCGATCTTGTGCTTCGTGAGGTTCACAGGCGTGCTCCGTGCTCTATGAGGTCGGTGGGGAGCACGGTAGGTCCCGCGCTCCCCCGTTCGAGGGAGGCGCTGAGCGTGTCGCGGGATGCGGTCGCGGGGCGCAGCGCCGGGACCGCGTCGGCCGGACCGGGTCGCCGCTCCTCCGCATGTCGCGGCCCCGGAACGGGGGCGGAGCGGCGACCCTGGTGGCATGACGGTCGAGTTCGGCGCGGACGCGCCCGGTGAGGGCGTCGCCGCCCCGTGGTCCGCGGCGGTGCGGGAGCGCGTCCGAGGCCTGCTGGGTCGGGAGGTGCTGCGGTTCGGGCTCGTCGGTGTCGCGAACACCGGCATCGATCTCGGGCTGTACTTCCTGCTCCAGCTCGGCGGCTCCCCCCTGCTGATCGCGAACCTGATCTCGACGACGGCGGGCCTGAGCTTCAGCTTCGTGGCGAACCGGCTGTTCACGTTCTCGGCGAGACCGGCCGGCCGCACCGGTCGTCAGCTCGTGCTCTTCGTGGTCTGCACGGGGATCGGCCTGTGGGCCATCCAGCCGCTGGTGCTGGTCGGCATGGACCGGCTGCTCGCGGACGCCACCTCGCTGGGCGATCTGCGGATCCTGCTCGGCAAGCTCGTGGCGATCGGGTTCGGCATGGTCTGGAACTGGTCGGTCTACAGCCGCATCGTGTTCCGCGCGACCGCTCCCGACCGATCCGCGTGATGTCCCGGAGCGGCCGTCGCCGAGCCCGCATCTCGGCGACGCCGAGCTCTCCCGAAGGACCCGTGATGCACCCCGTCGCACCGACCGTGATCGTGATCCCCACCTACGACGAGCGCGAGAACATCGCCGCCGCGGTCGCCTCGGTCCACGAGCACCTGCCCGACGCGCACGTGCTGGTCGTCGACGACGCGAGCCCCGACGGAACCGGCGTCCTCGCCGACGCGCTCGCGAAGGCCGACGAGCGCGTCCACGTGCTGCACCGCGAGCAGAAGGACGGGCTGGGCGGGGCGTACCTGGCCGGCTTCGCCTGGGCGCTCGAACGTCGCTACGAGGTCGTCGGCGAGTTCGACGCGGACGGATCCCATCCTGCGAGCGCGCTCCCCGCCATGCGGGACGCCCTGCTCCGCTCGCCGGGGATCGGGCTGTCGATCGGATCCCGTTGGGTGCGGGGAGGACGCGTCATCGACTGGCCGAAGTCGCGGGAGGCGCTGAGCCGGGCCGGCAACACCTACGCGCGTCTGATGCTGGCGCTCGACGTCCACGACGCGACCGCCGGCTTCCGCCTGTACCGCGCCGAGCTGCTCGAGCTCCTCGACCTCGCGACGGTCGTCTCCAAGGGGTACTGCTTCCAGGTCGACCTGACGGTCCGCGCCGTCGCGACGGGGTACCGCATCGTCGAGGTGCCGATCGAGTTCCGGGAGCGGACCCTCGGCACCTCGAAGATGAGCCGGTCGATCGTGATCGAGGCGATGGGCGTCGTGACCGTCTGGGGTGCCGCCCGGATCTTCGGCCGTCCCGGCCGCTGGCTCGCGGCCAGGCTCGGCACGCCGGCCATCCCACGGCGGTCGCAGTACGCCCCCGCCCGGTAGCGGGTGCGCTCCGGCGTCCTGCTACGGCTGCTTCTCGACGAGGAACACGGTCGTCGTCGCGCCGACGCTGGACTCGATCGCCTTGTAGCCCTCGGCGGAGAAGGCCTGCATCTCAAGGCTGTTCCACCAGGGAGCGGCGTTGTCGGCGATCACGATCACCCGGTCCGGCCGGCCGGCCGCGACGAGCGCCTGGTCCGCGGGCAGCACCGTGTCGAATAGCCCGCCGAGCGACGCGGCGTTCCACTGCATCGCGATGTCGCGCAGCCCGGCGAAGTCCGAGGGGTAGGCGGCGAGCATCGACCGGGGGTTCAGGACGGCGCCGGTCTGCGCGAAGTAGAACGCCTCCCCGGGCGTGGCCCATTCGGCGACGGTCGACGCGGAGCGCTGCCAGTCCGTGCCGTTGGCGAGGGGCAGGCGCTGCACCACGAAGGTCGGCACGGTCAGCACCGCGAGCAGCACCGCGCCCGCGAGGCCGCGGCGCCCGAACGCCGTGATCCCGATCCCGAGCAGCAGCGCGAGGGCGGGGACGGAGATCGCCGCGTACCTGGAGACGTAGAGCGGCTGCCCGGCGGCGGTGGCGAGCAGCAGCAGCGCGGTCGGCAGCAGCAACCACGGCAGCACGAGCGACAGCACCAGTCGCCGCCCATCGTCCGGCACGACCGAACGCCGGATCAGGACCGCACCGATGCCGACCGCGATCATCAGCCAGGCCGGGACCGAGTACAGCGGGGAGTCCCCGAACCACTGCAGCGCCGCCGAACGCAGCATGTCGGGCGTCAGCGGACCGATCCAGGAGACCTGCGACCGCTGGCCGAACGCCAGCACCACCACGGGCGACGCGACGGCCAGCGCGAGCAGCGCGCTCACGACGCCGACCAGCCGCCCGCGCCTCGAGCCCTGCGGATACGCGGCCACGGCGATCATGTGGGTGATCACGACCAGCGACGAGTAGATGAAGACGCCCACCGAGAGCGCGGCGACGACGACGTACAGCACCCACGCCCGCCCGCCGCGACGCATCGCCCGCAGCAGCGCGACCGCCGCCCAGGCGTTGAGCGCGATCACCCAGGCGTACGACCGGGCCTCCGACGCCGCCCACGTGACCATCGGCACGGTGAGGTAGACGACCGCGACCACCGGGACGAGCCGGGCCCCGCCGAATCGGCGGGCCAACAGCACGGTCGCGGCCGCGCCGAACCCGACGCCGATGGCGCTGAACGAGCGCATCGCGAACGGCGAGTACCCGACGAGGTGGATCCACAGCTGCAGCGCGAC
>NZ_CAXTOQ010000222.1:0-4164 GCF_964245895.1 uncultured Amnibacterium sp. | reverse complement strand
GCCGGCCGAGCAGCGCCTCGCGGACATCCCGATGCACAAGCGCCTGAAGCAGCAGCGGCAGCGGCTGCAGGACCTGGTCGGCCTCTGGTCGCATCGGACGAACACGCCGCACGGGGCGATCCACACCGAGCTGCGGCGGGCGTGCGGCGGTCCCGCGGTCGCGCAGGCGACGGAGGAGCAGCTGCAGCAGCGAATCGAGCTGCTGCGGAAGCGCATCGCGGGCTGACGCACGCCGAGCGAGGTGAGGTTAGCCTTACCTCATGCCGCCGCTCGCCGTCTCGCAGCCCGACACGCAGTCGCCCGACGCGCCCTTCCTCCTGCACCGGGTGCGGGTCGCGCGGCGCGAGCGCCTGTCAGCCGGGTTCGTGCGCCTCACCTTCACCGGGCCGACGCTCGACCGGTTCGCCGATCCCGGGCTCGACCAGCGCATCAAGCTGATCCTGCCGGGGGAGGCGGGGTCGCTCGACGACCTGCGATTCGTCGACGACTGGTACGGCGCCTGGCGCGGGCTGCCGGACGAGCGCCGGCCGGTCATCCGGACCTACACGACCCGCGCAGTCCGCCCTGCGGCGCGGGAGGTGGACGTCGACCTCGTGCTCCACGAGCCGTCCGGGCCCGCCGGCCGGTTCGCGGCCGGCTGCCGGGAGGGGGACGAGGCGGTGCTGTGCGGGCCGAACGTCCGCGCCGCCACCTCCGGAGGCGGCATCGACTTCCGGCTCCCGCCCGCCGCGCGCCGGGTGCTGGTCGCCGGGGACGAGACCGCCCTGCCGGCGATCGCCCGCATCCTCGAGGCGCTGCCGCTCGGCGTGCGCGGCGTCGCGCTGGTCGAGGTGCCGAGCGGGGACGACGGGACGCAGCTGCCGGCGCATCCCGGTGTGGAGGTCCGCGTGCTGGTCCGCGGCTCCGCGCCCATCGGCTCGCTGCTGGCCGCGGCGGTGCGCGAGACCGCGCCGCGGCTGGTCACGACCGCCGTCGGCGAGGAGCCCGAGGACGTCGACGTCGACGTCGGGCTGCTGTGGGAGGTGCCGGAGGGGGGCGACGGCCCCCTCTACGCCTGGCTCGCGGGCGAGGCCGGGGTGATCAAGGCGCTGCGACGCCTGCTGGTCGCCGAGCTCGGCGTCGATCGGCGGTCGGTGGCCTTCATGGGGTACTGGCGCCGCGGCAGGGCCGAGGGGAGCTGACCGTCGGAGGCGGCCCCTAGGCTCGGCCGCGATGCAGACCTTCCTGCCGTACCCCTCGTTCGACGAGAGCGCCCGGGTGCTGGACCAGGCGAGGCTCGGGAAGCAGCGCGTCGAGACCCTCCAGGTGCTGCGGGCCCTGGTCGTGCCGACGTACGGCTGGCAGCGGCACCCGGTGACCGCGATGTGGCGCAGGCACGTCCCCGCGCTGACCGCGTACGGGCTCGCGACTGTGCGCGCCTGGACCGACCGCGGCTACACGGACACCGTCGGCGACCAGCTGCTCGAGTTCGCGCCGCAGGTGGCGGGCGTCCCGCAGGAGCGGCTCGCCGACGACGGCCTGCTGCCTTCGTGGATCGGGGATCCCGCTGTGCACGAGAGCCACCGCTCGCGCCTGATCGCGAAGGCGCCCGAGTACTACCGCCCGCTGTTCCCGGGCACCCTCGAGGACCTCGACTACGTGTGGCCGAGCGGCGCGGCGGCGCTCGAGCCGCCGCTGGGGAACGACCTGTGGGTGCTGCGGGTCGACGCGCTCGAGCCGTGGCGCACCGCCGGGCTGCTCGGGCTGCCCGCCGCCGACGCGCGCGGCAAGGTGACGCCGGCCTGGCGGCACCAGCTGCGCGCCTTCGAGGACGAGCTGCGGCCCGGCGTCGTCGTCGGCGTGCTGGCCACCGGGCAGCCGGACCGGCTCCACCTCGCCGCGGTCACCGGCGACGCGGCGCCCGCGACCGTCGACGGGGTCGGGTGCACGGCGGTCGCGGCGCGGTTCGAGGGCGGGCTCGACCGGCGCGCGCTGCCGGTGCCCGCCGCGCTGCAGAGCCCGCGGCGGTTCTTCCCCGTGCAGCTGGCGGCGCCGCTCGGCGACCCCGGGGACGCGGAGCGATGACGAGTCGCGAGCAGGTCAGGCGGTGGCGCGGCTACCTGGCCGACGAGCGCGCCGAGGCCCTCGTGTACCGCGACCTCGCCTCCCGCCGCACCGGCGCCGACCGCGACATCCTGCTCGAGCTCGCCGAGGCGGAGGGGCGTCACGAGCAGCACTGGGTCGCGCTGCTCGGCACGGAGGCGGACCGGCCCACCCGGGTCGGCCTGCGCACCCGCCTCCTCGGCCTGCTCGCCCGCCGGTTCGGGTCCGTGTTCGTGCTCGCGCTGCTGCAGCGGGCCGAGGGGCGCTCGCCCTACGAGGACGAGGCGGACGCGACCCCGCGGATGGCCGCCGACGAGCGGATCCACGAGGAGGTCGTGCGCTCCCTCGCGATGCGCGGCCGCGCCCGCATCTCCGGCACCTTCCGCGCCGCCGTGTTCGGGGCCAACGACGGGCTCGTGTCCAACCTCGCGCTGGTACTCGGCGTCGGCGCCGCCGGCGCGGACGCCGCTCTCGTGCTCGTCACCGGGATCGCCGGCCTGCTGGCGGGCGCGCTGTCCATGGGCGCGGGCGAGTACGTGTCCGTCTCCTCGCAGCGCGAGCTGCTCGCCGCCTCGACGCCGTCGCCGCAGTCCGCCGACGCGCTGACGCGCATCGACTTCGACCGGAACGAGGTCGCGCTGGTCTTCCGCGCCAGGGGCATGACGGAGGCGGACGCGGAGGCCGCCGCCGGCGAGGTGCTGCGCGAGCGGGAGTCCCCGAGGCTGCCCGCGGACGACGTCGACGTGGAGACCGTCGGCACCCCGTTCGGCGTCGCGCTGTCGAGCTTCGCCTTCTTCGCCTCCGGCGCGCTGATCCCGATCCTCCCGTACCTGATCGGGCTGTCGGGGGCGCTCGCCGTGGTGCTCGCGGCCGGGCTCGTCGGGCTCGCGCTGCTCGCCTCCGGCGCGGTCGTCGGGGTGCTCTCCGGCGCACCGATGCTGCCCCGGGCGCTGCGCCAGCTGCTGATCGGGTACGGGGCCGCCGCGGTGACGACGCTCCTCGGGCTGGTGTTCCGCGCCGCCGGGATCTGACGCGGGTCATCGCGTCCAGGATGGCGCGGCAGGGTGGGTGACATGACGACGACCCCCTCCGCCCTCGGTGGCTCCTTCCGGCTCGGCGACCGCGAGGTGCCGCGCGTCGGCTACGGCGCGATGCAGCTGGCGGGCCCCCGGGTGTTCGGGCCGCCGAAGGACCGGGACGAGGCGCTCGCCGTGCTCCGCACCGCCGTCGACCTGGGAATCCGGCACATCGACACCGCCGACTTCTACGGCCCGCACGTGACGAACGAGCTGATCCGGGAGGCGCTGTCGCCGTACCGCGACGACCTCGTCGTCGTCACGAAGGTGGGCGCCCGCCGTGACGCGAAGGGCGGCTGGCCGCCCGCCCGCGAGCCCGAGGACCTCGTGCAGCAGGTGCACGACAACCTGCAGCGGCTGGGCGTGGAGGCGCTGGACGTCGTCAACCTGCGGATGGGCGGCCAGTCCGGACCGACCGCTGGCACGATCGCGCGGCAGTTCGAGGCGCTCGCCGAGCTGCGGGAGCAGGGGCTGATCCGCGAGCTCGGGGTCAGCAACGTCGACGCCGAGCAGATCGCGGAGGCCAGGACGATCGCGCCGATCGTCTGCGTGCAGAACCTGTACAACCTCGCGAACCGGGCCGACGATCGGGTCGTCGACCTGCTGGCCGACGAGGAGATCGCGTACGTGCCCTACTTCCCGCTGGGCGGCTTCAGCCCCATCCAGTCGGATGCGCTGCAGGAGGTCGCCGCCGGACTGGAGGCGACGCCGATGGCCGTCGCGCTGGCCTGGCTGCTGCAGCGCTCGCCGAACGTCCTGCTGATCCCCGGCACCTCGTCGGTGGCGCACCTGCGCGACAACGTCGCCGCCGCGTCCCTCACGCTGCCGGCGGAGGCCGTCGCGCGCCTCGACGCCATCGCCGGCTGACCCGTTTCCGTTGTGAAGGAACTTCTGCTCCTTCGTCGCAGAAGTTCCTTCACAACGGACTCGCTCAGCGGACGAGGCGGATCTCGACCTGGCTGCCGAACGCGGGGCCGAAGACGTGCCTGGCCCCGTCCGCGCGGAA
>NZ_CAXTOQ010000221.1:0-4168 GCF_964245895.1 uncultured Amnibacterium sp. | reverse complement strand
CAGCCCGGCGCCGGGCGCGGCGGGCACGGCCACCTCGGGGTCGTGCCCGGGCACCCAGACGCCCGCGGCGGCGAGGGCCGTCCCGTGCTGGTCCAGCACCTGCCGGGCGGGGCCGTCCGCGAGCAGCCCCTCCGGTCCGAGCACGATCACGCGGTCGACCGCGTCCAGCCAGGTCGCGACGCGGTGCTCGACGACGACCACGGTCGCCCCGGAGGCGGCGGCCGCGCGGACGACCGCGTCGCGGACCTCCGTCACGCCCGCGGGATCGAGGTTCGCGGTCGGCTCGTCGAGCAGCACGAGCCCCGGCCGCATCGCGAGCACGCCCGCGAGGGCGAGGCGCTGCTTCTGCCCGCCGGACAGCGCGCTCGCGGAGGCGCGGAGGTCGACGGCGAGGCCCACCTCCGCGAGGGCCGCGGGCACGCGCTCGCGGATCGCCGCGACGGGCACGCCGAGGTTCTCCGGCCCGAAGGCGACGTCGTCGCCGACCCGCGGCAGGATCACCTGCGACTCGGGGTCCTGCAGCACGAAGCCGGCGCGGCCGGGCGCCGGCCGGGCGCCGCCGACCAGCAGCTCGCCCGCCTCCTCCCCCTGGTCGTCCCCGAGCACGCCGGCGAGCGCGGCGAGCAGCGTCGACTTGCCGCTGCCGGAGGCGCCGAGCAGCAGCACGCGCTCGCCCGGCTCGACGACCAGGTCGAGCCCGGCGACGGCCCAGGCGCGCCGCCCGCCGTGCCGCCGGCCCCATCCGCGCGCCTCGATGCGCGCGGGCGTCACACCAGGCGCCGCGCGGTGCGCCCGCTCGCGAACCGGTCGAGCACGCCGGTCGCGGCGATCGCGCGGACCAGCGGCGAGCAGATCAGGCCGATCACCGCACCGGACACCACGGTCGTGATGCCGTAGACCACCCAGAACGCGGCCGTCGTGCCCGCGTACCAGACGGGGATGTCGAAGGCGGTCTCCGCGACCCCGGCGACCGCGCCCGAGAGCAGCGCGACGATCGGCCCGAAGGAGCGGTACAGGAACACCGCGAACACCAGCTCCGCGCCGAGGCCCTGGATCAGCCCGGATACCAGGACGCCCGCGCCGTAGGCCGGCAGCACGAGCAGCTCGAGCGCGGCGGCCACGAACTCCGCGTACACGGCGGCGCCGGGCTTGCGGACGATGAGGCCCGCGAGCGGGCCGGCGATCAGCCACGGCCCGTTGAGCAGACCCTGCAGGCCGGGCAGCAGCGGCTTCAGCAGGGTCGACGGTCCCGCGGACAGCGGGATCCAGGCCAGGAAGATCAGCGCGCACGCGACCGCGATGACGCTGGCGACGACGATGTCGACGACGCGCCACTGCAGCGTCCGCGGTCGCGCCGTGGTGAGGGTGCTGGTCATGGTGCCCGTCTTCTCGAGTCGAGCACGGGCGGTGTGAAGAGCGTCCCTCCGCCGGCGTGATCCGGATCAGGTGCGGTCGAAGCTTGGAGCAGCTTCCTCTCAGCCCGGCTCACCGGACTCCCGTGTCGGGCGAAGCCTAGCCCGACGCGTGATCCCGGGCGACCTCCGTCATTCCGGGCGCGAATTCGCGCCCGGAATGACGGAACCTGCCCGGATTCGGGTCAGGAGACGGAGACCTGGACCGTGTGGAGGCCCGTCGCGCCGTTCGGGGCCTCCGCCGCCGGCTTCGCCGTCTGCACCAGGCCCGTCGAGTCCGTCGCGCGGACGCGCAGCTGGTGCGATCCGCGGGAGGCGGTCCATCGGTACCGCCACTGCCGCCAGACGTCGACCGACCAGTCGCCCGCGAGCTCGCAGTCGACCCACGGGCCGCCGTCGATCTGCAGCTGCACCCGCGCGATGCCGATGTGCTGCGCCCAGGCGACGCCCGCGACGGTGACGATGCCGGCGCGCGCACCCGATCCGGGCCGGTCGATCCGGCTCGAGATCTTGACCGGCGCCTGCGCGCTGTACCCGCGGCTCGTCCAGTAGGCGGTCGCGCGGTCGAAGCGCGTCACCTCCAGCTTCGTCAGCCACTTCGTCGCGGAGACGTACCCGTACAGCCCGGGCACCACCATCCGCACCGGGAAGCCGTGCAGCTGCGGCAGGGCCTCGCCGTTCATGCCGACGGCGAGCAGCGAGTCGCGGCCCGCGTCCTGCAGGACGGCCAGCGGCGTGCTCGCCGAGAAGCCGTCCGCGCCGGAGGAGAGCACCATGTCCGCGCCCGCCTTGGGCGCCGCCCGTGCCAGCAGGTCGCGGATGGAGGTGCCGAGCCAGACCGCGGTGCCGTTCAGCGTGCCGCCGACCTCGTTCGACACGCACATCAGGGTCGTCGGCGACTCGTGCATGGGCAGCGCCGACAGCTGCCGGTAGGTGAGCGAGAAGGGGTGCTCGACCTCACCGGTCACCTCCACCCGCCACGCGTCCGGGTCGATCGACGGGGGCGACAACGCGATGTCGATGCGGTAGAAGTCCTCGTTCGCGGTGACGAGCGGCGTCAGTCCGGGGACGTCGAAGGCGTCCGCCGCAGCGGGAGGCGTCGCGGTCGCGGTGGGCGCGGGCAGCTCCACCTTCCCGATGGCGACCTGCGTGCCGCGCTGGCCCGCCGTGATCGCCCTGGCGATCACGCCTGCGACGACGCCGGCCGCAGCGGTGACGACGGCGCCGCGGAGGAACGCGCGCCGCCCGGGCAGCTCGGTGCGGGCGACGAGCCGCGACAGCGTCGCCCCGCCGACGACCGCGGCGACGACGGAGGGGGTGGCGTCGAGCGGGCTCGCGCCGGTCCGGGTCACGGCCGCGACCGCGGCGACCGCGCCGACGACCGCGACCCCGACGACGCCGAGCGGGGCGCGCCGCGCCTGCAGCAGGCCGGCCGCGGCGCCGAGCGCCAGCACGACGACCAGCAGGACGCCGATCAGGAACGGCTTGTCCCCCGTGCCGAATGCGGCGATCACGGCGGACTTCAGGAACCCGGGCGTCAGGTCGATGACGAGCGAGCCGACGGAGAGGATCGGGCTCGCGGAGGCGTTCAGCACCGCGGCGACGAGCTCGCCCGCGCCGAGTCCTGCGGCGGCCGCCGCGACCCCGGAGACGACGGGGCGGAGACCGGCCACCTAGCGCTTCAGCGCCTTCACGATGCGCGCGAGCGCCTTGCCGGAGACCCAGACGAGCGGGATCGACACCGCGACGAGCGCGATCGGGTTCGGCTGGAACCGCACCCCCAGGCTGTCGCCGACGTAGGCGCCGACCGGAACGACGTACCCGCCGCCGCCTCCGCCGCCCCCCTCCGAGTCGTCGCCGCCGCCGCCGAAGCCGAACGCCACGAGCGCCACCGGCACCAGGGTGGTGCCCTCGACCTCGCGCTCCTCGCCGTAGGCGACCTGGGCGCCGAACTGCTTCAGGGTGTCCGCGATGCGGATGGGGAGCGAACTCATGCGCGAACGCTAGCCCCCCGTTCTTCAAGGGCACCGCCGGTACCCTCTCCGCCGTCCATGCCCCCTCCAACCAAGGAGCCGCTTCGTGCACACCTGGCCCGGTACCGCCTACCCCCTCGGGGCGACGTTCGACGGGAGCGGCACCAACTTCGCCCTCTTCTCGGAGGCCGCCGACCGGGTCGAGCTCTGCCTCTTCGAGGCCGACGGCACGGAGACGCGCGTCGAGCTGACCGAGGTCGACGCCTACGTGTGGCACTGCTACATCCCGCAGATCCAGCCCGGCCAGCGCTACGGCTACCGGATCCACGGGCCCTACGACCCGGCGAACGGCTTCCGCTGCAACCCGAACAAGGTGCTGATGGACCCGTACGCGAAGGCGACCGAGGGCGCGTTCGCCTGGGACCAGTCCCTCTTCTCCTACGACTTCGGCGACCCCGACTCGCAGAACGACGAGGACTCGGCCGCGCACGTGATGCTGTCCGTCGTCGTCAACCCGTTCTTCGACTGGAGCGGCGACCGGCACCCGAAGACCCCGTACAAGGAGTCGGTGATCTACGAGGCGCACGTGAAGGGCCTCACGCAGCTGCATCCCGACATCCCGGAGGCGGAGCGCGGCAGCTACGCCGCCCTCGCGCACCCGCTGATCATCGAGCACCTGCAGAAGCTGGGCGTGACGGCGATCGAGCTGATGCCGGTGCACCAGTTCGTGCAGGACTCGACCCTGGTCGACAAGGGCCTGCGCAACTACTGGGGCTACAACAC
>NZ_CAXTOQ010000220.1:0-4217 GCF_964245895.1 uncultured Amnibacterium sp. | reverse complement strand
GTCTGGTGGGTCTCCGGCTTCAACATGGTGATCCTGCTGGCGGGCCTGAAGGGCATCAACCCCGAGCTCTACGAGGCCGCCGCCATCGACGGCGCGGGCGCCGTCCGCCAGTTCTGGAGCGTCACCCTGCCGGGACTCCGGCCGGTGATGACGTTCGTCACCACCACGACGATCCTCAGCTCGGCGAACATGTTCGGGCAGTCGTACCTGCTCACCAAGGGCGCCCCCGGCACGAGCACCCGCACGGCGATCATGTACATCGCCGACGAGGGGCTCTCCCAGAACCAGATGGGAGCGGCCTCGGCGATGAGCTACGTCCTGTTCGCCGTCCTCGCGATCATCAGCATCATCAACTTCCGGCTCCAGGGCCGATCGGAGTGAGGACCGCATGACGACCACCGCTGCCTCCGCCACCGCCCACGCCGAGCAGAGGACCGGCACCGTCCGGGACTCGCGGCGCCGCCCGCCCGCCCGTCGCGTCTGGGGGAGGGTCGCGCTCTACGGCACCCTGATCATCGGCGCGCTGATGATCGTGCTGCCGCTGCTCTGGATCTTCCTCACCTCGTTCAAGACGGACGCGGACGCGATCGACAACCCGGCCGCGCCGCTTCCGAACCCGTTCTCGATCGAGGCGTACCAGACGCTGACGAGCGGCCAGCAGCCGATCCTCACCTGGTTCCTGAACAGCCTCGCCGCGGGAGCGCTGCAGACGGCGCTGATCGTGGTCACGGCCTCGATGGGCGCCTACGCGCTCGCCCGGCTCGACTTCCCTGGCAAGCGCGTCGTCTTCGGCGCGATCGTGCTCACGCTGTTCGTCCCGCCCGTCATCTTCCTGATCCCCAACTACCTGATCGTGCAGAACCTCGGGTGGCTGGACACGATCTGGGCGATCACGATCCCCGGGGCGGCGGGCGCGTTCGGCATCTTCTTCCTGCGGCAGTTCTTCATCAACCTGCCGCCGGAGATCGAGGAGGCGGCCCGGCTGGACGGGGCCGGCGACGTGCGGATCTTCACCCGGATCGTCCTGCCGCTGTCGCGGCCCGCGATCGCGACGCTCGCGGTGCTCAGCTTCCTGTCCAACTGGAACGACTTCCTCTGGCCGGTCTACGTGCTGCTGAGCCCCGAGCACCAGACCTTGCAGCCCGGGCTCGCCGTGCTGCAGGGTGCCTACTCGACCCACTACGGCATCGTGATGGCCGGTGCCGTCGTCGCGTCCGTCCCGGTGCTGATCCTGTTCACCCTGGCGCAGCGCCACATCGTGGAGAGCGTCGCCGCCTCCGGGCTGAAGGGCTGAGCCACGCGGGACCCGGACCGCGCAGCCGGCGCCGCTCGCCGGTGCAGCGCGGATCCGGGTCCTGCGCCGGGCCGGGTCTCAGGCGTCGCCCATCATCAGGCCCTCGATGTCGTGCTTCTGCTCGATCTGCTGCAGCTCGTCCACGACCGGGCACACCAGGTGGGATCGCACGCGGCGCGGAAGGGCGTCGGCGAACGCCGGCGTCATCGCCATCGCGTGGTGCTCGGCGTTGCCGGCGCCCGGTGCGTCGACGCCGAGGACCAGCACGGGCCGGGGCTGCGAGGACGTGTTCCTCGTCCCGTGGTGGATGGTCAGCGCGGACCGTGCGGAGATGTCGCCCATGCTCGGGTACTTCCGCACCGCCCGCGCCTCGTACTCCGGGTACAGGTCCTTCGGCGGGAACATCTCGTGGTCGAAGGACTCCGCGAGGTCGAACTGGGTGCCCGGCGCGATCTCGAACGGCCCCATCTCCTCGATCGTGTCGACCGCGGTCAGGTTGAAGGCGAGCGAGGTCAGGCGGCCGGTGCGCTTCGTCTCCTCCGGCATCCGGAAGTCGCGGTGCCACGGCTGGTCGAGCGCGCCCGGGAAGGGGATGTCGAAGCCGAGCTCGACGATCTCGTAGTCGGCGCCCAGCACCGCCTCGCAGACCCCGCGGACCCAGGGGTGGTCGACGAGGTCGATGAAGCCCCGCAGCTGCTCGGGGTGGATCTCGACGTAGAACCGCCGCCGGCCCCGGCCGACCGCGCCGCGCGGCACGCGGAGGGCCTGATGGAACGCCTTGTAGACGTCCTCGGCCATATCGACGACCCAGTCGCGGGAGAACGCGCCCTTCGCCGCGATGATGCCGTCGCCGTAGAGGCCCTCGATCCATCGGACCGCCTCCTCGGAGGCGCCCTCGGGGATCGGCAGGGTGGCCGGTCGGCCCACGCTCAGGGTGTCGGTCATGGTCGTCCTCCGGCGGGTTCGATGGTCGGATCGGGAGCGTAGGCGGCGAGACCGTGTCCGCACTGTGGGCGGGTCGCGCGCCGGGACCGACGGTGCTGCGTTCCGCGCACCCCTGTCGCAGCGCCGTGCGCCACCGGTCGGAGGGTCCTCGGCGCGGTGGATCAGTGCGCGGCGCCGAGCTCGATCAGCAGCACGCCTCCGGCGATCAGCGCGACGCCCAGGGACATCAGGGCGGTCAGCGGCTCCTTGAACAGCAGCCGGCTCGCGACGGCGGTGATGGCGACGCCGGAGGCGGCCCAGATGCCGTAGGCGACGCCCAGCGGCATCCCGGCGCTCAGGCTGAGGCCGAGGAAGGTGAAGGCCGCGAGGTACCCGATCACGACGCCGGCGTACCAGCGCGGTCGCCCGTGGGTCGCGACCCGGAGGGCGAGCGTCGCGGTGACCTCGACGACGATCGCGCCGATCAGCAGCAGCGCGGCCATCAGCGACGCGCCTCCCGCCGGCTCGCCGCGCGCTGCGAGCCGAGCTCGACCGTGAGCACCCCCGCGATGACGAGCACGATGCCCGCAAGCATCACGGGGTTCAACATCTCGCCGAACAGGACGGCGGAGGCGCCGGCGGTCAGCGCGACGCCGGTCGCGCCCCAGATGCCGTACGCGACGCCGAGCGCCATGCCCGCCTTCAGCACGAGCGTGAGCAGCACGAAGGCCGCTGCGTACCCCAGCACCGTGACGACGTACCAGGCGGGCTGGTCGAGCGCCGCACGCAGGGCCAGGGAGGCGGTGACCTCGGTGAGCACCGCGAGCGCGAGGAGGAGCCACTTCCGCACGGCGTCAGCGCTCCAGGATCCCGCGCGCCGCGGCGCGGACGACCGCCCGCTCGTCCTCCGCCGGCGGCATCATGCCGCTCGCCGTCGCGAACCAGGCGCCGTCCGCGAGCAGCCGGACAGCGGCGATGCGGCCGCGCTCGTCGGCCGGCAGGCCGGGCGAGACACCGAACCAGGGCTCGAACCGGGCGCACCATCGCTCGGTGAGCGGCACCCGCAGCCGCGGGTCGGCCACCATCACGAGATCGGCCGGGTCGAGCGCGGGCGAGAGGCACCAGTCCAGGTAGGTCAGCACCCGCTCCCGCGGTGTCGCCCGGCCGGGCTCCGCCGGCAGGCGCGCGTCGAGCTCTGCCTCCCACCGGTCGACCACGCGGTCGACGAGGGCGAGCATGAGCGCCGCCTTCGTGGGGAAGTGGTGCATGAGACCGGCCTTCGTCAGCCCGACCGCGTTCGCCACGGAATCGAGCGAGACGGAGCCGCCGGTGCGCAGCAGCGCGAGCGCGCTATCGATCGCGGTGTCGCGTGTCGATGCCACGGAGGCAACCTACCATCCGGAAGGGAGTTCATCGGTACGGCGCGAACGCCCGCTGCTGCTCGCGGCGGCGCACGGACGCCCGCTCGATCCGCGCCGCGAGCCGGGGATATCGATCGAGGACCGCCTGCTGCCGGACGAGCCGGTCGAGGCGCTGGTAGTAGAGGGCCGGGCTCATGCCCAGCCGGTGGATGATCGCGTCGTTCTTGAGGCCGGTGCGGCGAGGGTGGGTGTCCTCGAACTCGAGCAGCCGGATGTCTGCGTGGGTCAACATGTTCGGAAGTATGTTCGACACCTCCGACACTCCCTCCGATCAGGCCGGAAGCGCCGGATGGAGGCGCGTCGCAGCGACCCTGCGCACCGCGGCGGTAGGCGCATCGGGCGCTTCCCCCGCGCCGGCCGGCAACGTCGCCAAGCTGTTCTCGACCATCAGTTATCAGCGTGCGGCCGGTCAGCTGCAAGAGGTGTCCGGCGTCGCCGGAATCCTGGCACACGACGCGGGTAGTGCACTGGCCTCGGCGGCCGGCGGCGAATTTGAGCGCACGGTCCGCCACTCCGCCGTCACGACGATCCAGGGAGGTACGAGCGAAATCCAGCGCAACCACATCGCGCAGCACGGG
>NZ_CAXTOQ010000219.1:0-4226 GCF_964245895.1 uncultured Amnibacterium sp. | reverse complement strand
TGCGCCATCGCCGCGGCGACGACGGCCCGCGGCGCGGCGAGGATCTCGAGGCAGCCCCGCGACCCGCACCAGCACGCCGGGCCGTCGGCCTGCAGCACCATGTGGCCGATCTCGCCGACGTTCGCGGAGGCGCCGCGCAGGAGGCGGCCGCCCACGACAAGCCCGAGGCCGAACCCCGCCGCCATGTAGAGGGTCGCGACGTCCTGGGTGGCCGCGATGCGTCCCGCCCAGAACTCGCCGAGCGCCGCGCAGGCGGCGTCGTTCGCGCGGACCACGGGGATGCCGATCGCGGCCTCGAGCTCCTCCTGCACGGGGAAGGACTCCCACTCCTCCGCGCTCGTGGAGAGCCGCTCCGCGTGGGCGCTGAGGTCGAGCCCGGCCCCCGCGACACCGACGCCGACGACGTCCTGCGGCGGCACCTCCACCCCGGCCAGCAGGTCGCGCAGCTCGCGGGCGATCCGCGGGACCACCTCCCTGGGCGGGGTCTGCCCGATGCCGCTCGACTGGGACTCCGCGACCACGCGGCCGCCGAGATCGGCGAGCACGTAGGTGAGGCGGGCGTCGTCCAGCGAGACGCCCGCGGCGTAGCGGGCGTGCGGGTTCAGCTCGAGCAGGCTGCGGCGCTTGCCCCCGGTGGAGTCGGCGAGGCCGGACTCCACCACCAGGCCCGCGTCGAGCAGCGCCTTGACGATGCGGGTGATCGACGCGCCGGTCAGGCCCGACATCTCCGCGAGCTCGATGCGGCTGACCGATCCGCTCGAGCGGACGAGGTCGAGGATGGCGCTGCGGGTGTGCTCGGACGACTGCCCGAGCGGTCGCACGCCGCTCACGCGATCCCGCCCGTCGTCGGCGCTGCTGCGTTCGTCACGATGTCCCTCGCCTACTTGATGGCCCCGGCGGCCATGCCCCGCTCGAACTGCTTCTGCAGCCCGATGTAGGCAAGGATCGTCGGGATCGCGGTGACGAGCGACGCAGCGAGGACCTTGGGGATGTCGTCGTTGTACTGCCGGCGGAAGAACTCCGGCAGCAGCGTGACCACGCCCAGGTCGTCGTCGACGAGGAACACCTTCGGCAGCAGGTAGGCGTTCCACGCGTTGATCAGCACGAGCACGACGAGCGCGACCGCCATGGGCCGGGCGAGCGGCACCAGCAGCGACCAGAAGATGCGCCAGCTGCCCGCGCCGTCCAGCCGGGCCGCCTCGAACAGGGTGTCCGGGATGCCGTCGACGTAGCCGCGGGTGATCAGCACCGTGAACGGGATCTGCAGCGCCGCGATGGGCAGGATCACCGCCCAGAACGTGCCGAGCAGGTGCAGGGTGACGGCGGTGGAGTACAGCGGCGCGATCAGCACCACCTCCGGCAGCGTGAGGGCCGCCATCATGAGCCAGAAGAAGACCTCCTTGCCCCGCACCCGCAGCTTGGAGAACCCGAACGCGGCCATCATCGTCGCGGTGTAGATGATCACGATCGCGCCGCCGGCGACGATCGCGGAGTTCAGGAAGAAGCGCGCGAAGCCGGGCACGGCCAGCACCGCGGCGTAGTTGCCCCAGCCGGCGCCGGTGAACGAGCGCGTCACCATCGCGTAGATGGGGATGAGGAACGGGATCATCGCCAGCGTGACGACGATCTGGAGCACGAGCCGTGCGCGGATGGAGCGGACCTCGAACATCAGCGCGCCTCCGCGTCCCGCGTGAGCCGCTCGCGGCTGCGCAGCTGGATCCCGACCGAGACGACGACCGCGACGACCAGCAGGATGATCGAGAGCGCGGAGGCGTAGCCGAGGTTCCTGGAGGCGTTCGTCGTCTCTGTGAAGATCTCGGTGCCGAGGAACTCCGACGAGTGCGACGGGCCGCCCTGCGTGATCAGGAAGACGTTGTCGAACAGCTTCAGCGCCGTGATGAAGTTCAGGATCGCGAGCGACACCGTGATCGGCCGCAGGTTCGGCAGCACGATGCTGAACAGCACGCGGGCGTTGCCGGCGCCGTCGACGCGCGCCGCCTCCACCATCTCGGGGTCGATCTGCGCCATCCCCGCGAAGTAGAGGATGAAGCCGAATCCGATCGAGCCCCAGCACCCGACCAGCACGACGACGAGCAGCGACGTCGTGCTCTGGCCGATCCAGCCCTGCGCGAGGGACCCGAGGCCGACCGCCTGGAGCAGGTGGTTCACGGTGCCGTCGGTCTGCCAGACCTCGATGTGGGCTGGGGCGAGCGTGGCAGGAGCCACGACGACCGGCAGCACGACGATGACCTTGTAGAGGTTCGCGAACCGGATCCGGGAGTGCATCACCGCCGAGAACAGCACCCCGCCGACCACCTGCACCGCGAACACCGCGACGAAGTAGACGCCGGTGTTCCTGATCGCCGTCCAGAACACCGGATCGGCGAACGCCTCCGCGTAGTTGCCGAGTCCCACCGGGACCAGCCGCTGGCGTCCGCCGCCCCAGTCGAAGAAGGACAGGAAGCCGGAGTAGACGATCGCGTAGTAGATGAGCCCGACGGAGATCACGAAGCCCGGCAGGATCCACGGCAGCCCGGTCGGGACGAGGCGGACGGCGCGCTTCGGCCGCCCGCCCCGGTCGTTCCCGCGCCGGTCCGCCGACGGGGGAGCGGCGACGTTCGCGGTGGCGGTCACGCCCGGTCCGTCCTGCTCCCCCGCGGCCCCGTCACTTCGTGCCGACCGTGCTGGCCTCGGAGGCGCCCTGCAGGTCGGACGCGATCTGCTGGGTCGGCTTGTCCACCGTCGGGTCGAGGATCTGCTGGATCGCGACGACGATGCCGTCCAGCGTCTTCTCGGTCGTCTGGTACTGGCGGGTCTGCGTGGTCGAACCGCTCGCGGTGATCAGCTTCTCGATCGCCGGCTGCTGCACGGCCTGGTCGACCAGCGTGATGTCGCTCCAGTCCGGCTGGACCCCCTGCAGCGACGGCAGCAGGTCGAGCGCGTTCGCGACGTTCTGCTGACCCGTCTTCGACATGGTCATCCAGCGCACGAACGTCTTCGCCGCGCCGACGTTCTTGGAGTCGGCGTTGATCGACAGCCCGTAGTCGACCTCGCCGAAGTACGCCGAGCCGTTGCCCTTGCCGGCGACGTCGGGGAAGGCGGACGGCACCTGCACGAAGCAGGTCGGGTTCGAGACGCCCGCGGACTCCTCCGCGGTCTTGCACGACTGCGCGCCGGAGTACTGCGTGTACCAGAAGCCCATCTGGACGCTCGCGGCCTCGCTCTTCTGGAACTGGCCGTCCGCGAGCGGGTACTGGCCGCCGTCCAGCACGTTCTTCGCGATGATGCCGTCGGCCTTCATCCGCTTGATGATGTCCAGCGTCTCGATCCCCTGCGGGTCGGTCCACTTCGCCTTGCCGGTGGCGGCCTTCAGGAACCAGGTCGGGTCGACCGAGTTCGCGATGGAGTGGTACAGCTCGGTCGGGAAGGTGTCCTTGCCGCCGGCGCCCATCGTGAAGCACGCCTTGCCGACGGCGGTGATCTTCTTGCAGGTGTCGACCCACGACGCGTAGTCGGTCGGCACCGACGCGCCGGCCTTGTCGAGGATGTCCTTGTTCCACCAGAGCATGCCCGCCGCCTGGCCGCCGAGCGGCATCGCGGTCAGCTGCCCGTCGTCGGTCAGCTGGTCGGCGTAGTTCGCGCCGATCTTCGACTTCCAGTCGGCGCCGAGGGTCTGCTTCGCGAAGGAGGTGAGGTCGATCGCGTAGGGCCCGTACTGCGCGGGCGTCCCGCCGGCCGCGGAGGTGTCGAAGATGTCCGGGCCCTTGCCGGAGTCGAGCGCGGGGATGATCGCCTGGCGGTAGTCGACGTTCTCGAAGTTCCGGTAGGTCACCTTGATCTTCGGGTACTCCTTGTTGAACTCCGCGATGTACCGCTGGGCGACCGGGGTGTCCGGGGTGTACCCCCACCAGCTGACGGTCCCCGACTTCGCGGGCGCGACGTCCGCGTCCTGGCCGGAGCCGGCGCTGCAGCCGGACAGCGCGAGCGCGATCCCCGCTGCCGCTGCCGCTGCGGCGGTCGTGAGCTTCCTCATCGACGTTCCTCTCATCACTCCATCGTGCTGAGCACCCGAGCTCGTCCTCGGGGCGCGGAGGAGAACTTACATACAGTGAGTAAGAAAGTCGAGGGTCACGAGATCGCCGCGCCGGAGCGCTCGGATTCAGGCGACCGCGGAGGAGGACGCGACCTGCAGCGGCGCGGGCGCGGTCGACTCCCGCAGCTCGGGC
>NZ_CAXTOQ010000218.1:0-4227 GCF_964245895.1 uncultured Amnibacterium sp. | reverse complement strand
TGGCACCGCTGCTGATCCCGATCACGTCCGGTGCGGCGAGCGGGTTGCGCAGCATCGTCTGGAACGTGATGCCCGCGAGACCGAAGGCCGCACCGGCCAGCGTGCCCAGCTCGGCACGAGGCAGCCGCAGCTCGCCGACCGTGAACGAGGCCCCTGGCACGGTCTGCCCGAGCAGGGTGCGCAGCACCTCGGAGGGGGTGTAGAAGGTGTCGCCGACCATCAGGCTCACCGCGAGCAGGGCGGCGACGACGAGCGCGAGCGCGCCGCTGACCGCGCGCCGGCGCTGCGCCCTCCTCCTCCGCCCGACGGCGGCTGCGGCGCGCACGGCGGGATGCGCCACGGTCACAGGGCGCGCACCTTCTGCCGGCGGACGATCCAGATGAAGACCGGCGCGCCGACGAGCGCGGTGATGATCCCGACGTCGATCTCGTCCGGGCGGGCGACGAGCCGTCCGACGACGTCGGCGGCGGTCAGCAGGCCGGCGCCGGCGACGGCGGAGAAGGGCACGAGCCAGCGGTGGTCGACGCCCACGAGCAGGCGGCAGAGGTGGGGGACGGCGAGCCCCACGAAACCGATCGGCCCGGCTGCCGCGGTCGCGGCGCCGCAGAGCAGGATCGCGCCGGCCGCGGCGAGCACCCGGGTCCGGCCGACGCGCTCGCCGAGGCCGGCGGCGACGTCGTCGCCGAGCGCCAGGGAGTTCAGGCCGCGTGCCATGAGCACGCAGACGACTGCGCCGACCGCGAGGAACGGCAGCACCAGCCCGATCCTCGCGAAGCCCGCGCCGCCGACGCCGCCGATCTGCCAGAAGCGGAAGTCGGTGAGCGCGTCGATGCGCGGCAGCAGCACGGCGCTGATCAGCGACGAGAACGCCGCGGACGTGGCCGCGCCCGCGAGCGCCAGCTTCAGCGGGGTCGCTCCGCCCCGGCCGAGGGAGCCGATGGCGTAGACGAGCACGGCCGCGCCGGCCGCGCCGCCGATCGCGACCCAGACGACGGCGGTGGAGGAGGTCAGTCCGAAGAAGGCCATGCCGGTGACGACCGCGAGGGACGCGCCGGAGCTGACGCCCAGGATGCCGGGGTCGGCGAGGGGGTTGCGGGTCACGCCCTGCATCACGACCCCGGCGACGCCGAGCGCGGCGCCGACGAGCATCGCGAGCACCGTGCGGGGCACGCGCTGCTGCACCGCCGCCTCCGCGACGGTGCTCGAGGTCCCGGACACGCCGGACACGAGGTCGGACCACGTGACGGCCCGCACGCCGAACGCGACGGACGCTGCGCCGATCAGCGCCAGCGCGAGCACCGCGACGAGCAGCCAGGTCACACGGACCGGCACCGGGCGCCGCCGTACGACGGCGTCCGGTGCGGCTCGCCGCTGGGCGGTCGCGGTCACCCGACGGTGCTCGCGGCGCCGTCGAGCAGGTCGAGGTACTTCCCGAGGCCCCACGGCAGGGAGAGGGGGGAGGGGTTGGCGCCGGCCGCCAGCGCGGTGTCGGGCGTGAGCAGCGCGACCGAGCCGTCCCTGATCGCGGGGATCTTCCCGATCAGCGGGTCGGCCTGCAGCGTCTTCAGCGACGCCGCGTCGCCGTAGGTCACGATCACGTCGACGTCGTCGAAGGAGTCCGCGTCCTCCGCGCTGACCGTGGTGTAGAACTCGTCCGACTTCGCGGACGCGTCGCTGACGACCTTCGGCGTCTTCATCCCGAGCTGCTCCAGGAACAGCGGACGGGTGTCGTGGGTCGTGTAGAAGCCGACGGAGCTGAGGTCGCTGGGGTCGAAGTAGGCGAACATCGCGGTCTTCCCCGCGAGATCGGGATGATCGGCGACTCCCTTCGCGACCTGGTCGTCGAGGGAGGCGACCAGGGCGTCGCCCTTCGCCTTCAGGCCCATCGCGGTGCTGTTCATCTCGATCATCTGCTCGAGCGTGGTGCCCCAGGCGACCTTCGGGAACGCGATGGTGGGCGCGATCTTGCTGAGCGTCTCGTAGTCCGTCTTCGACAGCCCGGAGTAGGCGGCGAGGATCACGTCCGGCTTCGTGTCGGCGACGGCCTCGAAGTCGATGCTGTCGGTCTCGTCGAACAGCACGGGCGTCTTCGCGCCCAGCTCGTCGAGCCGCTCCTTCGTCCAGGGCAGCAGGCCGTCCTCGTCCTCGTCCCCGTAGTTCGCCTTCGCCATCCCGACGGGCACGACGCCGAGGGCGAGGGGCACCTCCTGGTTGGCCCAGGCGACCGTGGCGACGCGCTCGGGCTTCGACTCGATCGTGGTCTCGCCGTAGGCGTGCTCGATCGTGACCGGGAAGGCGTCTCCCGCGGCGCTCGAGGAGCCGCTTCCCTCCGCTCCGGCTGAGCCGGCGGACCCCGCGCAGCCGGCGAGGGCGACGAGCAGGGCCGCGGAAGCGACGAGGGACATCGGGCGCGAGGCGCGCATGGGCGGGTCTCCGTTCGGTGGGGTGAGTTAGGGAAGCCTAACCTTTGTTCAGGTCCGATTCACCACCCGACGACTCCTGCACGGACGACGGCGCCCCCTGGATCGCTCCAGGGGGCGCCGGCATGCGCAGAGCCGAGGCCTCAGCGGAAGACGTCCTTGATGTCCTCGCCGACCTTCTTCACCTTCGCGGACGCCTGGTCGCCCTGCCCCTCCGCCTCCAGCCGCTCGTCCCCGGTCGCCCGGCCGGCAGCCTCCTTCGCCTTGCCGCCCGCCTCTTCGGCCGCGTTCGAGATCTTGTCGCCGATCGCCATGACCGTCTCCTTCCGTCGATCTGCGCGCACGGTCCCACCTGCACCTCCGAGGACGCCGCGGAACCCCTTGACACCGACCGGGAACAGCTGCTTGCGTTCCGGTGTTCACCGATATATCGTGATGCTTCACGACAACACCAACTGAAGGAGAACCACCATGGATCACATCCACGACCACACCCAGCACCCCGGCCGAGGCGGCGCCATGCGCGGCCGCTTCGACGGCCCCTTCGGCCACCGCGGTCCCCGCGGCGGCTTCGGCGGTCCGTGGGACGGCCCCGCGGAGGCGCTGCGCGCCTTCAAGGGCTTCGGCCCCGGCCCCGGCTTCGGCCCGCACGGTCCCCGTGCCCGCCGCGGCGACGTGCGCAGCGCCATCCTCGGCCTGCTCGCGGACGGCCCGTCGAACGGCTACGGCCTGATCAAGGCCATCGGCGAGCGGACGGAGGGCGCCTGGACGCCGAGCCCCGGCTCGGTCTACCCGACGCTCGCCCAGCTCGTCGACGAGGGCCTCATCAGCCAGGACGGCGGCCCCCGCGGCGCCTACGAGCTGACCGAGGCCGGCCGCACCCATGTCGAGGCCAACCGGGAGGAGATCGACGCCGCGTTCAAGAGCGCCGGCGATCGGTTCGCCGGCGGCGACGCGCTGATGACCGCGTTCGGCAAGCTCGCCGGAGCGGCGATGCAGTTCCGCGGCGGCGTCACCGCCGAGCAGCGCACCCGCGCGACCGAGAAGGTCGACGAGCTGCGCCGCGAGCTCTACCGCATCCTCGGGGAGTGAGCCCCCACGAAGGTGTGCCTGGATCCGGGGATCCATCTCGATCCCCGGATCCAGGCACACCTTCTGCTTGCATTGACCGCGTGGACACCCGCACGCACATCGACGACCTCGCGGGCTTCGTCGCCGCCTCCCCCAGCTCGTACCACGCGGCCGCGGAGGTCGCTCGCCGGCTGCAGGCCGCGGGGTACGCCGTGCTCGACGAGGCGGCGGACTGGTCGGAGGCGGTCACGCCGAGAGCCCGGGTGGTGCTCGTCCGCGACGGAGCCGTCGTCGCCGTCGCCGTGCCGCTCGAGGCCGACGCGTCGACCCCCTACCGCGTGCTCGGGGCGCACACCGACTCCCCCGGCTTCGCGCTGAAGCCGCGCCCGACCATCGGCGCCGCCGGGTGGCTGCAGGCCGGGGTCGAGGTCTACGGCGGCCCGATCCTCGCCTCCTGGTACGACCGGGAGCTGGAGCTCGCCGGCCGCGTCGTGCAGCGCGACGGCACCGAGCACCTCGTGCGCACCGGGCCGTGGGCCCGCATCCCGCACCTCGCGGTCCACCTCGACCGGGAGGTGAACAGCGGCTTCGCTCCCGACCGGCAGCGCGACCTGCAGCCCGTGCTCGCGGCCAGGAGCCCCGGCGACGCCGACCTGCTCGCCGAGATCGCCGCCCTCGTCGGCCTGCAGGCCGACGACGTCGCGGGGTACGACCTGCTGACCTGCGACACCCAGCC
>NZ_CAXTOQ010000217.1:0-4378 GCF_964245895.1 uncultured Amnibacterium sp. | reverse complement strand
TCGAACCCCCAACCTTCTGATCCGT
The DNA here is from genome assembly GCF_964245895.1 of uncultured Amnibacterium sp. GTDB lineage: Bacteria > Actinomycetota > Actinomycetes > Actinomycetales > Microbacteriaceae > Amnibacterium. The sequence goes on along the minus strand of NZ_CAXTOQ010000217.1, from coordinate 4,353 downwards.
AGTCAGATGCTCTATCCGTTGAGCTACGGGCGCATGCCGCCGAAGCGACCGCACGATGCTACCAGGCGGTCGCCGGGGCCCTGACGGGCCGGTCACCGGCGGGCGTGCGTCCACTCCAGCAGGCGGTCCGCCGGCCAGGTCGTGACGATGCGGTCCGGCGGAACGCCTGCGGCGGCGGCGCGCTCGGCGCCGAGGCCCAGGAAGTCGAGGTGACCGGGCGCGTGCGCGTCCGTGTCGATGCTGAACAGGCAGCCGGCCTCGATCGCGTGGGCCAGCAGGTCGTCGGGCGGGTCCTGCCGCTCCGGCCGGGAGTTGATCTCGATCGCGACGCGCGCCTCCGCGGCAGCGGCGAGGACCCGGTCGACGTCGAAGACCGACTGCGGGCGCGTGCCGCGGCGGCCCTCCACCAGCCGGCCGGTGATGTGCCCGATCACGCTCGTGTGCGGGTCGGCGATGGCGCCGAGCAGGCGGGCGGTGATCTCGGCCGCATCGGCGCGGAGACGGGAGTGCAGGCTCGCCACGACGACGTCGAGCCGGTCGAGCAGCGCCGGCTCCTGATCGAGGGAGCCGTCCTCGAGCACGTCCACCTCGATGCCGGGCAGCAGGCGCAGGCCGGGCCCGTCGATCGCGGCCACGACCTCGAGCTGCGCCGCGAGCCGCTCGGCGGTCAGCCCGTTCGCGACCTTCAGGTTCGGGGAGTGGTCGGTGAGCGCCAGGTACTCGCGGCCGAGCAGGCGGCCCGCCTCCACCATCGACTCGATCGGGGTGGTGCCGTCCGACCACTCGCTGTGGGTGTGCAGGTCCCCGCGGAGGCGCGCCAGCAGCTCGCGGCCCTCCGGCGAGGAGGGCGCCTCCGCCTCGTCGCGCAGCCGTCGGAGGTAGTCGGGGACGCGGCCGTCGAGCGCCTGGGTGATGACCTCGAGGCTGCGGCCGCCGATCCCCTTCGGCCGGCCGAGCCGGCCGTCGGCGGCACGGTCCCGCAGCTGCTGCTCGGTGGTCGAGGCGATCGCGGCTGCGGCGCGACGGAAGGCCTGGATGCGGAACGGCTCGGCCCGGTCGCGCTCGAGCCGGAACGCGATCTCGGCGAGGGCGTCGTGCGGGCTCACCCGGACAGTCTCCCGCGCCGACCCGGACCGCTGCTCAGCGGAAGCGCAGGGGGCCTGCGCCGGACCGCAGGCCCCGCAGGATTCCCGCACGCGTCTGTACCCCGATCGGCTCGGGCGAGACGGACTCGTCGTCGACGCGATCACGCGTCGACGCCGGCGGATACAGCGGAGACGGTGGGATTTGAACCCACGGAGCCCGAAAAGGGCTCTCCACCTTAGCAGGGTGGTGCACTCGACCGGACTATGCGACGTCTCCCGGCGCCAGCAGCATAGCCGCTCGGCGCCGCCGAACCGGGGTACGTGGGCGCCCGGATCGGGGGACGGCGCGTTGCGGGGTTTTCCTGGGCACCGATACATTGACGTCCGCCGACCTCGCCCCCACGACGGTCGGCCTGCATGTACCCGACATGCGCGTTCCAGACTCCGGGCGGTGCCCACCGCCGTCCGGCTCGGAGTCTCATCATCCGACCGTTCGGGCCGTCGCTGGTGAGACGAGGGGGGCCGCCGGACTGCAAATGGGTATGCAGCGCTGGCGGTCTCCCGCCTCCCGCTACTGCTTCGAGGGCTCCGGCGAGGCCTCGAACTCGGTCCACGCCCGCTCGTAGGTCTGCTGCTGCGACTCGAGGGACGTCTCGAAGTAGCCGTCGTAGATCGCCTTGCCGCCGGAATCGGGCAGGTCGTCCAGCCGGGCGGCCTCCTTGGCGAACGCGCCGATCTCGTCACCGCGGTACTCCTGGTCGGTGAGCCAGGCAGGGAAGGTCTTGGTCGTCGGCATGCCGGCCTTCGTACCCTCCCGCGTTGCGCGATCCCTGAGCCGCGACGCTGCAGGATGGCCGCATGCCGTTGACCGGGGAGTACGCGCCCAGCACCAGCGAGTGGGCGAGGAAGCAGGCCGAGCGCTTCGAGGCGACCGACGGGGCGGAGGCGGGCACGCTGCGCGGGGTGCCGATCATCGTCCTCACCTCGGTGGGCGCCAGGAGCGGGAAGCTGCGGAAGACCGCGCTGATGCGCGTCGAGCACGACGGCGAGTACGCCGTCGTGGCGAGCAAGGGCGGAGCGCCCGAGCACCCGGTCTGGTACTGGAACCTCGTGGCGCAGCCGCAGGTCGAGCTGCAGGACGGCGCCGACCGCCGCGACTACGACGCCCGCCTGCTCGAAGGCGCGGAGCGGGACACCTGGTGGGCGCGCGCCGTCGCCGTCTGGCCCGACTACGCGACGTACCAGACGAAGACGGACCGGGAGATCCCGGTCTTCGTGCTCGAGCCCCGCTGACGGCTCTCCGCTGACGGCTCTCCGCTGACGGCTCCCCGCCGGCGTCGAGGCGCCGGCGGCTACGGTGCGGCGATGTCGAGCGCCGCCCCGCAGCCCGGAACCGCCCTGCGGCCGCGCGTCCTGCTGGTCTGCGGACGGCTCGACCCGGAGCGGGACGGCGTCGGCGACTACGTGGTCCGGCTCGCCGGCGCGCTGCGGGCGGAGGGGGCGCGGGTGCGGATCCTGCACCTCGGCGCGGCCGCTGGGGCGCGCGGCTCCCGCTCGGTCGGCACCCGGTGGGGACCTGCCGGGCTGCTGCGCGCGGCGCGCGCCGCACGCGGCGCGGACGTCGTGCACGTGCAGTTCGCGCCCTCGATGTACGGCTTCCGGCTCGGCGTCGGCCTGCTGCCGCTGCTGCTGCGCCGGGTCGCGCTGGTCACCACGGTGCACGAGTACGGGTCGTGGCGGTGGGAGCGGCTGCTGCCGGCTCCGCTGTGGCGTGCGATGGAGCGCCGGGGCGTCGCCGACCGCGAGACCGCGCTGCTGGTGCCGCGCAGCGACGCGGTCGTCGCGACCAACCTCGCACATTCCACCGCCGTCCGGCATCGGTTCTCCGGCCGGGTGCCGGACGAGACGATCCCGATCGGCGCCAACGTCGCGGTCGCCGCCGACGTCGAGGCCGCCTCCACGAGGGACGAGGTCCGCGCCGGGCTGGGCCTGCCTCCGGAGGCGGTCGTCGCGGCGTTCTTCGGCTTCGTGCACCCGGTGAAGGGGGTGCGCTACCTGGCGGACGCCGTGGCGCGGCTGGTCGGGGAGGGGCGGGACGTGCACGCGCTCGTCGTCGGCGGGTTCGAGTCGCTCGCCCTGCCGCGCGAGGAGGCGGCGGACTTCGAGACCGAGCTGCGGGGGCATCTGGCGGAGGCGGGCGTCACCGATCGCGTGCACGTCACCGGGTTCCGCGACGCGGACGCGGTCTCGAGGCTGCTGGCCGCGGCGGACCTGGGGGTGCTGCCGTTCACGCACGGGGTGACCGCGAAGAGCGGCTCGCTGCTCACCCTCCTCGCCCACGGCCTGCCGACCGTCGTCACCTCGGGCGAGTCGACGGAGCCGGAGCTGGTGGACGGCGATCGCGTCGTCGTCGTCCCCCAGGTGCGCGACGGCGTCGCGCTGGCGGACGGGCTGCGGCGGCTGCTCGACGACCCCGCCCTCGCCGCCCGCATCGCCGACCAGGGCCGGCGGTGGACCGCCACCCGGTCGTGGCAGGCGATCGCCGCGCGGCACCTGGACGTCTACCGGGACGCGGCGCGCACCTGATGCGGATCGTCGTCGTGGACACGATGGGCGGACTCGGCGACCTGCTCCTGGCGCTCCCCCTCCTGCACGCGCTGCACCGCACGCACCCGGCAGCCGAGCTGGTCGTCGTCACGACCGCGCCCTGGCACGGTCTGCTTGAGGGGGACCCGCAGATCGACCGGGTCGTCCCCGTCGGCGGTCGCGACGGCGAGGCGGTGCGCGCCGCCGCGGTCCCCGTGCTGGAGCGGACGCGCCCGGACCTCGCGATCACGACCAACCGGCAGCACGGGCTGCCCGAGCTGCTCGAGCGGACGGCCGCGCGGGCGATCACGGATCTGTGGCGCTCGCCCCCGGCGGGCGAGCCGGTCGACCTGCGCATGCTGCGCCTGCTCGTCGAGGACGGCGTGGTCGCGCCGGAGCACGCTCGGCTGCCGCCTCGGATCGCGCTGTCGCGGGAGGAGCGTGCCGGCGGCGCGGCGGCCCTCGGAGCGATCACGGACGGCCGCCCGGTCCTGCTCTTCCCCGACTCGGGCATGCGGGTCAAGCACTGGCCGCTCGACGCGTGGTCCGAGGTCGTGGCGTCCCTGATCGCTCGAGGCCTCGCTCCGGTCGTCGTGTCGCGGGTCGCGGAGCAGCGGGCCGCCCTCACGGCCGCCGGCGCGGTCGCGGCGCCCGAGCTGCCGCTTCGCGCGCTCGCCGCAGT
>NZ_CAXTOQ010000216.1:0-4403 GCF_964245895.1 uncultured Amnibacterium sp. | reverse complement strand
ATCGGCGGCGGCCCGCACCTCGCCGACCACTTCGGCGCCCGCCTCACCCCCTGATCCGTTGTGAAGGTACTTCTGCGCGAAGGGCGCAGGAGCTCCTTCACAACGGAAGCGGAGGGGGAGTGGGCGCTCACATCCCGACGCCCCGGACCGTTGACCGGGCATGAGCGTCCGCGAGCACGTCGTCGTCGATCCCGCGATCCTGTACTTCGGCACCCCGGTCGCCCTGCTCAGCACGGTCGACGACGGCGGACGGCCGAACCTCGCCCCGATGTCGAGCGTGTTCTGGCTCGGCAGCACGGCGGTGCTGGGACTCGGCACGCGGTCGCAGACCGCGCGGAACCTGCACGCCACGGGGGAGGTGGTGATCGGCCTGCCGTCCATCGAGCAGGTGGCGGCGGTCGACCGGCTCGCGCTCACCACCGGGCGGCACCCGGTCCCGCCGGTCAAGGCGGCGGCCGGCTACGTGCACGCCGCCGACAAATTCGCCGTCGCGGGGCTGACCCCGGTCCCGTCCGACCTGGTGGCGCCCGCGCGCATCGCGCAGTGCCCGGTCGCGATGGAGGGTCGCGTGACCGCGGCGCACGGGCTGTCGGGAGCCGATCCGCGCGCGGACGGCGGCGCGGCGGTGTTCGAGGTCGAGGTGCTGCGCGTGCACGTGCACCCCGCGCTGCGGATGGCCGGCCACCCGCACCGCATCGACCCCCTCCGCTGGCGGCCCCTGATGATGAGCTTCCAGCGCTTCTTCGGCCTCGGCGGCGAGGTGCGCCCCTCCCGCCTCGCCGGCATCGACGAGGAGTGGTATCGCGGCTGATGCGCCTAGACGAGGTCGCACCCGCTGATCCGGCTCGGGTCGACGCCCCGTCTCTGATCGGACGCCACGCAGCGTCGGGTCAGGGACGCAGCGTCGATCGAGCCCGCACCCCTCGCGACGCCGCTGAGTCCGCAGGGCGCTCGCGCGCGCGGGTAGCCTGAGAAACATGCTGGAAACGCCCGGAACCGGTGCCGACGTCGACGTGAAGCCGCGCTCGCGCGTCGTCACCGACGGCATCGAGGCGACGACCTCCCGCGGCATGCTGCGCGCCGTCGGGATGGGCGACGCGGACTGGCACAAGCCGCAGATCGGCATCGCCTCGTCCTGGAACGAGATCACGCCGTGCAACCTCTCCCTCGACCGCCTCGCGCAGGCGGCGAAGGAGGGCGTCCACTCGGGCGGCGGGTACCCCCTCCAGTTCGGCACCGTCAGCGTCTCCGACGGCATCTCCATGGGCCACGAGGGCATGCACTTCTCCCTCGTCAGCCGCGAGGTCATCGCCGACAGCGTCGAGACCGTGATGCAGGCGGAGCGCCTCGACGGCTCCGTGCTGCTGGCCGGCTGCGACAAGTCGCTGCCCGGCATGCTCATGGCGGCCGCTCGGCTCGACCTGGCCAGCGTGTTCGTCTACTCCGGATCGATCGCCCCGGGCTGGGTGAAGCTCTCCGACGGCACGGAGAAGGACATCACGATCATCGACTCGTTCGAGGCGGTGGGCGCCGTCAAGGCCGGGAAGATGTCGGAGGCGGACGCGAAGCGCATCGAGTGCGCCTTCGCCCCCGGCGAGGGCTCCTGCGGCGGCATGTACACGGCGAACACGATGGCGTCGGTCGCGGAGGCGCTCGGGATGGCGCTGCCCGGCTCGGCCGCGCCGCCCAGCGCGGACCGCCGCCGCGACTACCTGGCGCACCGCTCCGGCGAGGCGGTGGTGAACCTGCTGAAGCTGGGCATCACCGCGCGCGACATCATGACGAAGGAGGCGTTCGAGAACGCCATCGCGATCGTGATGGCCTTCGGCGGCTCGACGAACGCCGTGCTGCACCTGCTGGCCATCGCGCACGAGGCGGAGGTGGAGCTGACGCTCGACGACTTCAACCGGATCGGGTCGAGGGTGCCGCACATCGGCGACCTCAAGCCGTTCGGCCGCTTCGTGATGAACGATGTCGACCGGGTCGGCGGCGTGCCGGTCGTGATGAAGGCGCTGCTCGAGGCCGGGCTGCTGCACGGCGACTGCCTCACGGTGACCGGGAGGACGGTCGCGCAGAACCTCGCGGAGATGGACATCGCGCCGCTCGACGGCACGGTCCTGCGCACCCTCGACGACCCGATCCACGCCTCCGGCGGGCTCACGATCCTCACGGGCTCGCTCGCGCCGGAGGGCGCGGTCGTCAAGACGGCCGGCTTCGACGCCGCGGTGTTCGAGGGCCCCGCCCGGGTGTTCGAGCGCGAGCGCGGCGCCATGGACGCCCTGACGAACGGGGAGATCCGGGCCGGCGACGTCGTCGTGATCCGCTACGAGGGCCCCAAGGGCGGCCCCGGCATGCGGGAGATGCTGGCCATCACCGCCGCCATCAAGGGCGCGGGGCTCGGCAAGGATGTACTCTTGCTCACCGACGGCAGATTCTCGGGCGGCACAACCGGCCTGTGCATCGGCCACATCGCGCCGGAAGCGGTGGACGCAGGTCCCATCGCCTTCCTCCGAGACGGTGACCCGATACGGGTGGACATCGCCTCCCGCACGCTCGACCTCCTCGTCGACCCGACAGAGCTGGAAGCCCGCCGAAGCGGCTGGGCCCCTCTGCCGCCTCGGTACACCCGCGGCGTGCTCGCGAAGTACTCCAAGCTCGTGCAGTCCGCCGCCGTCGGTGCGGTGACGGGCTGAACCGCCGCACCTCCTCGTCCCAAGGGAACCCGATGTCCTCTCCCACCACCCCGCTGCCGTCCGCGGTGCGCCCCTCCGCCCGCGCGGCGGGCGGCGACGCGCACGCGACCCGCGGCCCGGAGCCCGAGCTGATCACCGGCGCCGAGATGGTCGTCCGCACGCTCGAGCTGCTGGGCGTCACCGACGTCTTCGGCCTGCCAGGCGGCGCGATCCTGCCCGTCTACGACCCGCTGCTCAGCGCGAAGTCGCTGCGCCACATCCTCGTCCGGCACGAGCAGGGCGCCGGCCACGCGGCCGAGGGCTACGCCGCCGCCTCCGGCCGGGTCGGCGTCGCGATCGCGACGTCCGGTCCGGGCGCGACGAACCTGGTCACCGCGATCGCGGACGCCTACATGGACTCGGTGCCGCTGCTCGCGATCACCGGCCAGGTGTTCTCCACCCTGATGGGCACGGACGCGTTCCAGGAGGCCGACATCGTCGGCATCACCATGCCGATCACGAAGCACTCCTTCCTGGTGAAGAAGGCCGCCGACATCCCGCTGGCGATCGCCTCCGCGCACCACATCGCCTCCACCGGCCGGCCCGGCCCCGTGCTCGTCGACATCACGAAGGACGCGCAGCAGGAGACCGCCTCGTTCACCTGGCCGGTCAAGCTGGACCTGCCCGGGTACCGGCCGATCGCGAAGGTGCACGGCAAGCAGGTGCAGGCGGCCGCGCAGCTGCTGGCGAACGCTGCGCGCCCGGTGCTCTACGTCGGCGGCGGCGTCATCCGCGCGCGGGCGTCGGAGGAGCTGCTGGCGCTGGCCGAGGCGACCGGCGCGCCCGTCGTCACGACGCTGATGGCCCGGGGCGCGTTCCCCGACAGCCACCCCGCCAACCTGGGCATGCCGGGGATGCACGGCACGGTGCCGGCGGTGCTGGCGCTGCAGGAGTCCGACCTGCTCGTCGCGATCGGCGCCCGGTTCGACGACCGGGTGACCGGCAAGGCGTCCCTCTTCGCGCCGGACGCGAAGGTCGTGCACATCGACATCGACCCCGCGGAGATCGGCAAGATCCGCACCGCGGAGGTGCCGATCGTCGGCGATGCGAAGGAGGTCCTCGCCGACCTCGCGAGCGCGTTCCGCGACCTCGGTGCGCAGCCGGCTACGCCGTACGCCGTGTGGTGGGGCCGCCTCCGCGACCTGCAGCGGGAGTTCCCGCTCGGGTTCAGCCCCACCTCCGACGGGCTGCTGTCCCCGCAGCACGTCATCGAGCGCATCGGCGCGCTGTCCGGGCCGGAGGCGGTCTACGCCTCGGGCGTCGGCCAGCACCAGATGTGGGCCGCACAGTTCATCCGGTACGAGCGCCCGAACGCGTGGCTGAACTCCGGCGGCGCCGGCACGATGGGCTACGGCGTGCCGGCCGCGATGGGCGCCAAGGTGGCGCAGCCCGACCGCGTCGTCTGGGCGATCGACGGCGACGGCTGCTTCCAGATGACGAACCAGGAGCTCGCCACCTGCGCCATCGAGGGCATCCCGATCAAGGTCGCCGTGATCAACAACGGCAACCTCGGCATGGTCCGGCAGTGGCAGAACCTGTTCTACAAGGAGCGGTACTCCAACACCGACCTCGGCACCCACAAGCACCGCATCCCCGATTTCAAGCTGCTCGCCGAGGCCATGGGCTGCGTGGGGCTGCGCGCGGAGTCCAGGGAGGACGTCGACCGGGTGA
>NZ_CAXTOQ010000215.1:0-4549 GCF_964245895.1 uncultured Amnibacterium sp. | reverse complement strand
GACCCTGGCGCTTCTTGTAGCCGGTCTTGTTCTTGAACTTCTGGATGACGATCTTGGTGCCGCGCTCGTGACCGACGAGCTCCGCCGTCACCGTGACCTTCGCGAGGTCGGCGGCGGCGTGCGTCACCGTCTCCCCGTCGACGAGCAGCACTGGCGCGAACGACACGGTGCCGTCCTCCGCCGGCTTCTGACGGTCGACGACGAGGACGGTGCCGACCTCGACCTTCTCCTGGCGCCCACCGGCGCGGACGATCGCGTAGACCATGTGATCTGCCTCAACTTCGCTTCTGGACGTCGACCGGCACGCGCACGAGGTCGTGCGGGGCGACCGACCGAGTCGGATCCGGTGCTCGATGGGCCCACACACAGGGGTGGCCCGCGCACCGACCGTCAAAGATACCGCATCCCGGAGGTCCGATCCACCGCTCGGTGACAGCATGTGCGGATGGCCGTGCTCGTCGACACCGCGATGTGGCCCGCGCACGGGCGGCTGTGGGCGCACCTCGTCAGCGACGCGTCGCTCGACGAGCTGCACGACTTCGCCGAGCGGGCCGGGCTGCCGCGGCGCGGCTTCGACCTCGACCACTACGACGTGCCGGAGGAGCGGGTCGACGACCTCGTCGCCCTCGGCGCCGAGCGCGTGCCCGGCGCCGTCCTCGTGCGCCGGTTGATCGCCTCCGGCCTGCGGGTCCGGGCCCGCGACCGCCGCTGACCCCGTCGCGACAGTCTTTGCTCACGCTCCTGGTCGCCGGAAAGTGGTCTCGGCGGCACGAAGCGTGTGCGAAGACGGGTGGGCTACTCCTCGCCGGCGGTGAGGGTCGGGGTGGAGACGCGGCGGCTGCGGCGGCGGCCCTGCCCGGCCGCCTTCGGGGCGGGCAGCGCGTCGAGGACCGAGTCCAGCAGGTCCTCCGCCTGCCGCTTGGGCAGGCGCACCGGCGGCTCGTGGGGCTCGACCGGCAGGTCCAGCAGCCTGGGCGGCTCGGGCTCGGGCTCGGACGCGGTCGGTGCCGCGATCGCCTCGGGCTCCGGCTGCGCCCCCTCTGCGACGGGCGCGTGCTCCTCGTGCCCCTCGGAGGTCCTCGCCGGGACGATCGTGGACGCGGCGATCTTCGCCAGCGCGTTCTTCGCGCCGTCGGTGATCGTGTGCGTCGCGGCCGCCCGGGCCGCGGGCGCCTGCTGCTGGCCGCCGCCGCTCCCGCCGCGGCGGCGTCGGCCCTGCGGCTGCGCCTCCTGCTTCTCGAGGCTGGAGTTGCCGTCGCCGACGGACTCCGCGAGGCCCACGCCGAGCCGCTTCCGGGTCATCTGCACGAGGCCGAGCGAGGTGACCTCCGCGACCTGGTGCTTGGTGCGGTCGCGCGAGAGGCACTCGACCAGCCGCCGCAGCACGAGGTCGCGGTTCGACTCGAGGACCATGTCGATGAAGTCGACGACGATGATGCCGCCGATGTCGCGCAGCCGCAGCTGGCGCACGATCTCCTCGGCCGCCTCGAGGTTGTTCTTGGTGACCGTCTCCTCGAGGTTGCCGCCGGAGCCGACGAACTTGCCGGTGTTGACGTCGATGACGGTCATCGCCTCGGTGCGGTCGATCACGAGCGAGCCGCCCGACGGCAGCCACACCTTGCGATCGAGCGCCTTCTCGATCTGCTCGACGACGCGGTGCGACGAGAACACGTCGGTCTTCTCCTGCCACGGCTGGAGGCGGTCGAGCAGATCCGGCGCGACCTGCTGCAGGTAGCGCTCGATCGTCGCTCGGGGCTCGTCGCCCTCGACGATCAGCCTGGAGAAGTCCTCGTTGAAGACGTCGCGGACGATCTTGACGAGCAGGTCGGGCTCGCCGTGCAGCATGGTCGGCGCCTGCGAGGTCTCGACGAGGTGCTCGATCTCGGCCCACTGGTTGGCGAGCCGCTGCACGTCGATCGTCAGCTGCTCCTCCGTCGCGCCCTCGGCGGCGGTGCGGACGATGACGCCGGCGGAGTCGGGCAGCGCGTCCTTCAGGATCTTCTTGAGGCGGGCGCGCTCGGTGTCGGGCAGCTTGCGCGAGATGCCGGACATGGAGCCGTTCGGCACGTACACGAGGTAGCGGCCGGGCAGGGAGATCGCGGAGGTGAGCCGCGCGCCCTTGTGCCCGATCGGGTCCTTCGTCACCTGCACGAGCACCTGGTCGCCGGAGCGCAGGGCGAGCTCGATCTTCCGCGCCTGCGAGCCCTTGTCGCCGAGCCGGTCCCCCGCCGCCTCCCAGTCGACCTCGCCGGAGTACAGCACGGCGTTCCGGCCGCGGCCGATGTCGACGAACGCGGCCTCCATCGAGGGCAGCACGTTCTGCACCCGGCCGAGGTAGACGTTCCCGATCAGGGACAGGTTCTGGCTCTTCGCGACGTAGTGCTCCGCGAGGATCCCGTCCTCCAGCACCCCGATCTCGACACGGTCGGCGCCGGCGCGGACGAGCATGACGCGCTCGACGGCCTCGCGGCGGGCGAGGAACTCGGCCTCCGTGACGACGGTGCGGCGGCGCACCGCGTCCCGGCCGTCGCGGCGCCGCTGGCGCTTCGCCTCGAGGCGGGTCGAGCCCTTGAGCCGCTGCGGCTCGGTGATCGGCTCCCGAACCGGCTTCGCGCGGGTGACGACCTCGGTCGCCCCCGCCTGCGGCTCGCCGGAGGCGGCGCCGGAGCGGCGGCGGGTGCGACGACGACGACGCGAACCGCCCTCGCTCTCGTCGTCCTCGCCGTCCTCGTCGTCCTCGTCGTCCTGAGGCGGCAACGGCTGCTGGTGCTGCGACGGGCGCAGGGCCGACGGCGGCAGAGCGGGCGGCGCCTGGAACAGCACCGCGAGCGGGAGGCGGGGCGCGGCGGGCTCCGCGAGCGGCGCTGCGTCGACCGGCGCTGGGTCCGCGGGCTCCGCGTCGGCGTCCGCGGGCTCGGCCTCTGCGGCCTCGGACGCGGGCTCCGCATCCGCGGGCTCAGCATCCGCGGGCTCAGCATCAGCGGGCTCCGTGGACTCGGCGTCCGCGGGAACGATCACATCGGGCTCGCCCTGCTCGTCCGCGTCGTCCGGAGCATCGTCCTGATCGGCGTCCTCCGCGATCGGGATCCGCGCCTCGACCGGAGGCGGCGGCACCACCTCCGCCGTCGGAGGCGCGTCGCCCTCGGCGGTGCCGTCCGCGTCCGCGGCGACGGGCTGCGGCGCATCCGCACCGCTCGCCGGCATCGGCTGGAACGTGGCCCTGCGCCGCCGTCGCACGGGCGCCGCCGGCTGCTGCTCGTTCTCGGTCCGGTCCTCGTGGTACTCCACCATCGCTGGTGCACTCCTCACGCGGCTGCGGCTTCCGCCGCCTCCGTGCTCACCGCGGGCCCCGGCGCCGAAGCACCGGACGGTCCGGGAAATCCTCGAATGTCCTGGCGCTCCGGGTCGGCGCGCCGGTGGCGGGACAAGCGCCGCCCCGGGGGGCTCGGTCCGCATGGACCTGTCGAAGCGTTCGGCCCCCGCGAGGAGGACCTCCGAGAAGTATCGCACGCGGGCCGCGTCGACGCTGGCCCCCGCGGACCCGGTGGGATACTCGACGCCGTGATCGAGCGCATGCCGCGGCCCTCCCTCCCGCTCGCGATCCTCCTGGTCGTGACGGGAATCGTCGGCCTGATCGCGGCGTTCGCGCTGACCCTCGACAAGATCGCGGTCCTCGAGAACCCGTCGGCGCAGCTCTCCTGCAACTTCTCCGTGCTGATCGGCTGCAGCAAGAACCTGACGTCGCCGGTGGGCTCCGCGTTCGGCTTCCCGAACCCGCTGCTGGGCCTGATGATGTTCCCCGCGCCACTGATCGTGGGCATCGCCTCGATCGCGGGGGTGCGCTTCCCCCGCTGGTTCTGGGCCGCCTTCAACGTCGGGTTCGCGTTCGCGATCGGCTTCGTGATCTACCTGATCTCGAACAGCATCTTCAACTTCGACCTGCGGGTGCTCTGCCCCTGGTGCATGACCGTCTGGTCGGTCGTGATCCCGTCGTCGCTGGCGGTGACGCTGTACAACCTGCGGGAGCAGAACCTCCCGCTCGGCGGCCGCGTGGCCCGGGTCGCGGGCGGGCTGTACGGCTGGATGCCGATCCTGACGCTCGTCTGCTACCTGATCTTCGCGGTCGTGGCGCAGATCAACCTCGACGTACTCGGCAACCTGTTCTGACCGAGCGCCTCAGCAGGAAGAATCCGCTTCGGCAGGAAGAATGCGGCGATCCGTTCCTGCTGAACGTGGTTCTTCCTGCCGAAGTGCTCGGTTCTTCCTGCTGAACGACTCGGGGGCGGAGGAGGGGGTCAGCCGAACCAGAGGGCCAGCTCGCGGGCGGCGGACTCCGGGGCGTCGCTGCCGTGCACGAGGTTCTGCTGCACCTTCAGGCCCCAGTCGCGGCCGAAGTCGCCGCGGATCGTGCCGGGCGCCGCGGTCGTCGGATCGGTGGCGCCCGCGAGGGAGCGGAAGCCCTCGATCACGCGCTGGCCGGCGACGCGGACGGCGACGATCGGACCCGACTCCATGAACTCCACGAGCGGCTCGTAGAACGGCTTGCCGA
>NZ_CAXTOQ010000214.1:0-4575 GCF_964245895.1 uncultured Amnibacterium sp. | reverse complement strand
GAGCGCTACCCGGGCCTGCCGCCGATGGTCACCGAGAACGGCGCCGCCTTCCCGGACGTCGTCGAGGACGGCGCGGTGCACGACACCGCGCGCATCGACTACCTCCACCGCCACTTCGGGGCCGCTCTCGACGCGATCGACCGCGGCGTCGACCTGCGCGGCTACTTCGTCTGGTCGCTGATGGACAACTTCGAGTGGGCGTACGGGTACTCGAAGCGGTTCGGCATCGTGCGGGTCGACTACGACACCCTCGAGCGGCTGCCGAAGGACAGCGCCCGCTGGTACGCGGAGGTCATCCGGGCGGGCGCGCTCCCCTGACCATTCGTTCTGTAGGTCTGCTGGACCTGCAGAACGAAAGGTCAGGCGTCGAGGAAGCGGAGGACCGCCAGCACGCGGCGGTGCGCCTCCGGCGACTCCTCCAGGCCCAGCTTGCCGAGGATGCTCGTGACGTGCTTCTCGACGGCGCCGAGCGACACCACGAGCCGCGCGGCGATCGCAGCGTTGCTGCGCCCCTCCGCCATCAGGCCGAGCACCTCCCGCTCCCGCGGCGTGAGGCGCGTCAGCGGGTCGGCGCGCGCCCGCAGGAGGTGCTCGACGAGCGTCGGGTCGAGCACGGTGCCGCCGGCCGCGACCCGCTCGACCGCGTCGTGCAGCTGCGCGAGGTCGGTCACCCGATCCTTCAGCAGGTAGCCGACGCCGCGGGCGCCGGAGGCGAGCAGCTCGCTCGCGTAGGTCGACTCGACGTACTGGCTGAGCAGCAGCACGCCCACGTCCGGGCGGGAGCGGCGGAGCGCGACCGCGGCCCGCACGCCCTCGTCGCGGTGGGTCGGAGGCAGGCGGATGTCGAGCAGCACGACGTCGGGTCGGTGCTGCTCGACGAGCGCGGGCAGCCGCTCCGCGTCGCCTGCGGCCGCGAGGACCTCGATGCCGCCCTCCTCCAGGAGGCGGACCAGGCCCTCGCGCAGGAGGATCGAGTCCTCCACGACGACGACGCGGAGCGGCGCGCTCATGCCAGCGGCACCCGTACCTCGGCGAGCGTGGGGCCGCCGGCCGGGCTGACGACCGTGAGCGTGCCGCCGAGGCCGGCGACCCGGTCGGCGATGCCCGCGAGGCCGTGCTCGGGCGTCGCCTGCGCGCCGCCGCGCCCGTCGTCGGTCACCGTCAGGCGGAGGGTGCGCGGGGCATCGGTGGTACGCGCCTCCAGCCGGATGCGGGAGGCGCCCGAGTGCTTGATCGCGTTCGTCGTCAGCTCCGCCGCGATGAAGTAGACGCTGCGCTCGACGGCGTCGGGCAGGTCGCCCTCCACCGCGATCGCGGTCTCGACCGGCACGGCGCCGCGGCGGCCGAGCGCGCCGAGGGCGGCGGACAGCCCGCGGTCCTGCAGCAGCGGCGGAGCGAAGCCCTGGGCCAGCGCCCGCAGCTCGTCGAGGGTCTCGCCGGCCAGGCGGCGGGCGGTCGCGATCGACTCGGCAGCATCCTCCCGGTCGTCGGCCAGGCGGCGCTCGGCGGTCGACAGCTCCATCTGCAGGCGCAGGAGGTGCTGCTGCGGCCCGTCGTGGATGTCGCGCTCCAGGCGGCGCAGCGCCGAGTCCTCCGCGGTGACGGCGGCGAGGCGGGCGGCGTCGGCCTTCGCGACCTCGCCGCGCAGGTCCTCCGAGGCGAAGCGGCCGAGCAGCAGACGCGCGGCGCCCCAGTGCGCGACCGTGAGCCCGCGGGTGATGAACGGCAGCAGCGCGAGCATGAGCAGGCCGAGCGCGGCGACGCCGGCGATGGCCCAGCCGGTGGCGGCCGGATCCTGCCCGCGATCGGACAGCGACAGGACCAGGCCCACGATGGTGCGGCCGCGGGCGTCCACGCCGGGCGCCACCCACAGCGGAGCGCCTCCCGCGATCGTGATCGTGGCCCAGATCGGCGAGGTCGCAGCGACGAGCGCGGTGCCCAGCCAGGTCGACCACAGCGTGAACGTCACGGCGGCGAGCGCGGGGCTGACGACCGCGCTGTGCAGCGCGTACAGCCAGTAGTGGCCGTCGGCGATCACGTCGCCGATCGCGCGGAGGGGGCGCTTGCCGGCGAACGGGCGCTGCCAGGTCGGCTCCGCGATCGGCCGCGTCGCGGCCCAGCGCAGGCGGCGCAGGTCGAAGGCGCCGAGGTACCGCGAGGCGAGCATCAGCGCGATGAGCAGCAGGACGCCGAGCGGGATGAACCCCGAGCCGGCGCCGACGACAGTCCAGGCGACGGTGGCGACGACGAGGCCGATCAGGGCGGTGAGGGCGAGGTAGCCGAGCTCGCGCGGCGTGCGCGCCCACATCCGGCCGTAGCGGCGGCCGAGCGGGGCGGGGTCGTGCCGGGCGGGCGGCGGGGCGGTGCTGAGGGTGGCGGTGGTCATGGCTCGAGGTTCGCGGTCAGCGCGATCGCGTCCCATCCTGCCCGCATCCCGATTCCGGGTGGGGACAGCCCCACCCTCGGCACCTCGAGTTGCTGCCCGCAGGGACAGATGCGATCGCTCCGGCGACCGCATCTGTCCCTGAGCGTCGCAATTCCAGCGAGATCCGTGGTCAGGCGGTGAGGAGGAGGTGCGCCAGGGGAGCGAGGCGGTCGCCGAGCAGCGCCGCCTCCGCCGGGGTGCACCACCGCAGCTCCGCGATCTCGGCGTGCGGCTCGAGGGCGTCCGCGACGCCGGCGGAGACGCTGAGCCGGTACACGTCCGCCTCCAGGCGGTGGTCCGGCTCGTTCGCGGCGGCCGTGACGAACGCGCCGATCGGGGTCAGCGCCGTCTCCGCGACGGCGAGCCCCAGCTCCTCGGCCAGCTCGCGCACGAGCGCGCGGCGCGGGCTCTCGCCCGCCTCCGGCTTGCCGCCCGCCTGCATGAACCGGTCCGTGCCCCGCTTGCGGACGAGCAGCTGCCGGCCGGTCGGGTCGGTGACGAGCGCCGCGACGACGCGGATGACGCGGTCGGTCACGCGTCCTCGAGCGCGTCGAGCAGCGGGTCGAGCGACGACTCGAACCGGATCATCGAGGCGCCCTTCGGTGACAGGAACCCCTGGTCCAGCATGTGTGCGACCAGCTCCTGCATCGGCGACCAGTAGCCGAGCACGTCGAGGAAGCCGCAGGGCTTCGCGTGGTACCCGAGCATCGCCCACGACCACTGCTCGATGATCTCCTCGAGGGTGCCGGCGCCGCCCGGCAGCGCGATGAACACGTCCGCGAGGTCGGCCATCATCGCCTTGCGCTCCGCCATCGTCTGCACGACGTGCAGCTCCGCGAGGTCGGGGTGCGCCAGCTCGGGACCGATCAGCGCCTCCGGGATCACCCCGACGACCGTGCCGCCCGCCGCGAGCGCGCCGTTCGCGACGGCGCCCATCAGCCCGGTGCCGCCGCCGCCGTAGACGACCGTGATGCCGCGCTCGGCGAGGGTGCGCCCGACCGCCGCCGCCGCCTGCAGGTGCCTCGGGTCCACGCCGTCGCGCGCGCCGCAGAAGACCGCGACCGCGCCGATCTCCCGTTCGCTCACGCCGTGGAGCGTAGGCGATCGGTGTTTCGGGCGGTCGCACCGGGCCGTGGCGCGCACCGTCGGCCGGGGCTGGGAGGCTGGAGGGATGCACGGACGTCGCGGGGAGGTGCTGTACCTCGCCGGCGCGTTCTCCGTCCGCCTGGTGACGGAGGGGGTCGGCGTCGCGCTGGTGCTGCTGGCGTCGCGCGACCTGGGCGGCGTCGCGCTCGGCGGCGTGCTGCTCGCCTGCCTGATGGCGCCGAGCGTGGTCGCCGCGCCGCTGGTCGGCGCGATCCTCGACAGCGCGCCCTCGCCCCGGCTCGTGATGCTCGCCGGCGGTGTGCTGCTGGCCGCCGGCCTGCTCGTCGCCGCGGCCGCGGAGGCGGTGCCGCTGCCG
Source organism: uncultured Amnibacterium sp. (assembly GCF_964245895.1). GTDB lineage: Bacteria > Actinomycetota > Actinomycetes > Actinomycetales > Microbacteriaceae > Amnibacterium. The sequence goes on along the minus strand of NZ_CAXTOQ010000214.1, from coordinate 688 downwards.
CTGGTGGTCCTCGCGCTGCTCGTCGCCGGCTGCGCGCTGCCGATCTTCGTCGGCGGGCTGTCCGCCTTCGCGGGCGACGTGATGCCGGGCGACGTGGCCCGCGCCACCTCCGTCGACGCCCTCAGCTACAACCTCGCGGGCATCGGCGGCCCGGCGATCGTCGCCGGGATGACCGCGCTGCTCACGCCGGTGGGGGCTCTCGTCGCCCTCGCCGTCGTCATGCTCCTCGGCTGCCTGGTGCTGCAGCTGCTGCCGATCACGGGCCGGGGCGGGTCGTTCCATCCCGCGGCGCTCGCCCGGGGGATCGGCGCCGCGATGCGGCACCTCGTCTCGCACGGCCCGATCCTGCGGGTCGCGGCGGGCGGCGCGGTCGTGATGGTCGGCGCCGGCGGCCTGCCGGTCGTCGCGGTCCTGGTCGCTGTCGCCCGCGGCCAGGACGAGACCGCCGGCGGCGTGCTGCTCACGGCGTTCTCCATCGGCGGCGTGGCGGGCGCGCTCGCGATCGCGGTGCCGGCGGTCACCCGCGTGCTCGCCCGGTTCGCAGCGCACCGCGTCATGGCCCTCTGCTTCGCCTGCACCGGGCTCGGCACCCTGCTCGCGGCGGTGGTGCCCGGCTTCCCGCTCGTCGCCGTCGCCCTCGCGCTGGCCGGGCTGTCGGACGCGCCCGGCGTCGCGGCGATGCTGCGCC
>NZ_CAXTOQ010000213.1:0-4670 GCF_964245895.1 uncultured Amnibacterium sp. | reverse complement strand
GACTCCGCCGGGCCCGCGGAGGTGGACGCGCGCATCCGCCTCGTGATCGGCCGGATGGCGCAGGCCGAGAGCGCCTCCAAGATCCAGGCGTCCGGCGTCGTCATCGACGAGGCCAGCTACTCCGCCCGCGTCCACGGACGCCCGCTCGATCTCACGTTCAAGGAGTTCGAGCTGCTGCGCTTCTTCGCGACGCACCCCTCGCGGGTGTTCACGCGGGAGCAGCTGCTGAGCGAGGTCTGGGGCTACGACTACTTCGGCGGCACCCGCACCGTCGACGTGCACGTGCGGCGGCTGCGCGCCAAGCTCGGCGACCTGGAGAGTCTGATCGGCACCGTGCGCAACGTGGGCTACCGCTTCAACGTCTACGAGGACGAGGGCGAGCGGCTCACCGCCATGCATCGCTGACCCTTCCTTTGGAGTAGCAATCTGCGCGGCTTATCGGGCACAATGCGCTTATCCGGCAATCACCCTCCTGCCGCACTTCTGAAGGACACCCATGACGGCCTTCCCGCCTCCCAGCGCGCAGATTACGACTGACGATCGGAGTATCGCGCCCCCTCCCATCCTGCGTGGCGCATTCGTGCTCTACCTCGTCAGCGCCGGACTCGGAGCGCTCGGACTGGTCGTGACCATCGCGTTCGGCGCAGCCTTGGCGGACGGCACTACCGGAATCAGTCCCCGCGCGCTCATCGCATTCGGCCTAGGTTTCGGTGTGGTAGTGCAGGTTGCGCTCATCATCTGCGAACTGGTCTTTGCGCCTCGGATGATCCGCGGATCGAATGCGGCCCGCATAGTGCTGACGGTTCTGGCGGCTATTCAGGTTTTCGGAATCCTCAGCGCATTCTTCATCGGTTTCGTACAGTTCATCGTTCTGCTGATCGCTCTCATCCTGAGTTGGACTTCGACCGAAAATACGTGGTTCCGCTCGCGCAGGCAAGTGACTGCGCCGGCCGTCTGACTCGCGCTTCTTCACCGCCGGAAAACTAGGCACCCGCACCGTCAACGTGCACGTGCGGCGGCTGCGCGCCAAGCTCGGCGACCTGGAGAGCCTGATCGGCACCGTGCGCAACGTGGGCTACCGCTTCAACGTCTACGAGGACGAGGGCGAGCGGCTCACCGCCATGCATCGCTGAACGCGATCCTGGGAGTCACCTGTCACCTGACTGACCGCGGACCGACCGTTCGCTACCGTCTCGGTCGCCGATACCCATCGGTCAGCACTCGAGAGGCCCGACGCATGTCCTTCCCCGCCGCACCCGCCGCACCCGCCACCGACGCACCCAACACCGTGGTCTGGGCCTACCGCCTGTACCTCGTCGGCGCAGCCCTCAGCCTGATCGGCATCGTCGTCAGCCTGGTCCTGCTGCCCTCGACCATCGACGCGGCCCTCGAGGCGACCCGTCGGTCGCTGCAGGGCCAGGACACCCAGGGCATCGACATCGAGGGCATCGCCCGCGGCGCCGCGATCGGCGGTGCCGTGCTCGGCGCTGCGATCGCCGTGGCGTTCAGCGTGCTCACGTTCGTGTTCGCGCGGAAGCTGCGGCAGGGCCGCAACTGGGCGCGCATCGTGCTCGCCGTCTTCGCCGGCCTGCAGATCTTCGGCGTCGTCGGCCTGTACGGCCTGGGCGCGCTGCAGTTCCTGATCGTCGCCGCCGCGGCCGTGCTCAGCTTCCTCCCGGCGTCGAACGCATGGTTCCGCTCGCGCAAGCAGGTGGTGGCCGCGCCGGCCGTCTGACGCGCGGTCGTTCACCTGCCCGCAACCCGGTCGGTGGCAGGATTCGGGCATGGACGAGGAGAGCACGGCCCTCGCGGCCGACGTCGTCGACGACGCCCCCGCCCCTCCGCCGCCCCCCAGGCCGAGGCCCGCCCCGCTGCCGCGGGACCGGTACATCGACCGGGAGCTGTCCTGGCTCGCGTTCAACCGCCGGGTCCTCGGCCTGGCGGAGGACGAGTCGCTGCCGGTGCTCGAGCGCACCAACTTCCTGGCGATCTTCGCCTCGAACCTCGACGAGTTCTTCATGGTGCGGGTCGCGGGCCTCAAGCGCCGTATCCTCACCGGCCTCGCGGTGCCGACCAACATCGGGCGGCCGCCGAAGGCGGTGCTGGCCGACATCAACGCCGCCGCGCACGTGCTGCAGGTGCAGCACGCGGAGGTGTTCCACGAGCGGGTGCGCCCCGTGCTCGAGCAGGCCGGCATCCGCATCGTCGGCGTCGACGACCTGCCCGAGTCGGAGCGCAACCGCCTCGCCGACGTCTTCGCGAACCAGATCTTCCCGGTGCTGATGCCGCTCGCGGTCGACCCGGCCCACCCGTTCCCCTACATCAGCGGGCTCTCCCTGAACCTCGCCGTCCGCGTCCGCAACCCGAAGTCGGGCCGCGTCGACTTCGCCCGGCTCAAGGTGCCGGCCGGCAGCCTGCCGCGCCTGGTCTCGACGACGTCGCCCGCCTCCTCCACTGCGACCTACGTGCTGCTCGAGGACCTGATCGCGCACCACCTCGACGAGCTGTTCCCGGGGATGGAGGTGCTGGAGCACCACGTCTTCCGCCTCACGCGCAACGAGGACCTCGAGGTCGACGAGGACGAGAGCGAGAACCTGCTCAAGGCGCTGGAGAAGGAGCTGCTGCGGCGCCGCTTCGGGCCGCCGATCCGCCTCGAGATCACCGAGGACATGGACGCGACGACGCTCGACCTGCTGTCGTCCGAGCTCGACATCACCCGGGACGAGGTCTACCGCCTGCCCGGGCCGCTCGACCTGGCCGGCCTGTTCGAGCTGAACCGGCTGGACCGGCCGCAGCTGCACTACCCGACGGCGGTCCCCGCGACGCCGCTCGCCTTCACCCCGGGTGAGCCGAACGAGAAGCCGGACCTGTTCAGCGCCATCGCCGCGCGCGACGTGCTGGTCCACCACCCCTACGAGTCGTTCGCGACGAGCGTGCAGTCGTTCCTCGAGCAGGCCGCGGCCGACCCCGACGTGCTGGCGATCAAGCAGACGCTGTACCGCACGAGCGGCGACAGCCCGATCGTCGAGGCGCTGATCGACGCCGCGGAGGCGGGCAAGCAGGTGCTCGCCCTGGTCGAGATCAAGGCCCGCTTCGACGAGCAGAACAACATCGAGTGGGCCAGGAAGCTCGAGCGGGCGGGCGTGCACGTCGTCTACGGCCTCGTCGGCCTGAAGACCCACTGCAAGCTCGCGCTCGTCGTGCGTCGCGAGGCGGACGGGAACCTCAAGAACTACTGCCACATCGGCACCGGCAACTACAACCCGAAGACCAGCCGGATCTACGAGGACTTCGGTCTGTTCACCGCCGACGAGCAGGTCGCGAAGGACCTCATCCGGCTGTTCAACGAGCTGTCCGGCTACGCGATCGAGAAGAAGTTCCGCCGGCTGCTCGTCGCGCCGCTGCATCTGCGCAAGGGGCTGCTGAAGCGGATCAACGCGGAGCGGATGCACGCCGAGGCGGGCAACCCGGCGCGCATCCGGATCAAGGTCAACTCGATGGTGGACGAGGCGATCATCGACTCGCTGTACCGCGCCAGCCAGGCCGGGGTGCAGGTGCAGGTGTGGGTGCGCGGCATCTGCAGCCTGAAGCCCGGCATCCCGGGCACGAGCGACAACATCCAGGTCCGCTCGACCCTCGGCCGCTACCTGGAGCACTCGCGGGTGTTCTCGTTCCTGAACGACGGCGACCCGGTCACCTACATCGGCAGCGCGGACATGATGCACCGCAACCTCGACCGCCGCGTCGAGGCCCTCGTGCGGCTGAAGCGGCCGGAGCACCTGGCCGAGATGGACCGCCAGTTCGACCAGGCGATGAGCGACGAGACCGCCTCCTGGCACCTCGACGAGATCGGCGTCTGGACGCGGCACGCGCTCGACGAGGAGGGGAACCCGCTCACCGACCTGCAGGTCGCGACGCAGCAGGCGCTGACGAACCGGAAGCGCACGCCCCGATGACCCTTCGCCGGGTGCAGGAGGGCGCGGACGCGGCGACCGCGCCGGTGCTCGCCGCGGGTGCCGTCTGCTGGCGACGCCGCGCGAAGAGCGTGGAGGTGCTGATCGTGCACCGCCCGATGCGCGGCGACGTCGGGCTGCCCAAGGGCAAGGTCGATCCGGGCGAGTCCGTGCCGCAGGCGGCGGTGCGCGAGGTCGCGGAGGAGACCGGGTTCGGGGTCGCGCTCGGCGTGCCGCTGGGCGCCACCACCTACGTGCTGCCGAACGGCCGCGACAAGACCGTCGTCTACTGGGCCGCGGAGGTGTCGAAGGACGAGCTGGAGCGCGGGGTCTTCAAGCCGAGCGACGAGGTGGACGAGACGGAGTGGGTGCCGCTCGCCAAGGTCGGCAAGCGGCTCACGTACGAGCGCGACATCGAGCTGCTGCAGCGGTTCGCCGAGCTCGCCGTCACGGGCGAGCTGGAGAGCTTCGCCCTCATCGCGCTGCGCCACGCGAAGGCGGCCTTCGACTCCCCCTCCGGCGCCGATGCCGACCGGCGCCTCACCGCCCGCGGGTCCGCGCAGGCCCGCGCGGTCGCGCCGGCGCTGGCGGCGTGGGGTCCGACGAAAGTGGTCAGCAGCACCGCGGCGCGCTGCCTCTCGACCGTCGCCCCGTTCGCGAAGGCGGCCGGCATCGAGGTGAAGAAGGCGCCGCAGCTGAGCCAGGACGGCTGGGAGA
>NZ_CAXTOQ010000212.1:0-4701 GCF_964245895.1 uncultured Amnibacterium sp. | reverse complement strand
ACCGGGTATTTCGCCGACGTGCCCATCATGCGCACCGTCTGCCCCTTCTTCAGCGTGCCGTTGAAGACGCGCAGCAGCGCCAGGCGGCCGAGGAACGGGGAGGCGTCGAGGTTCGTGACGTGCGCCTGCAGCGGGTGGGCGTCGTCGTACTCCGGCGCGGGGATGTGCTTCAGGATCGCGTCGAACAGCGGCTCGAGGTCCGCGTTGTCGGGCAGCGACCCGTTCTCCGGCTTGTTCCAGCTGGCGGCGCCGTTGCGGCCGGAGGCGTACACGACCGGCACGTCGAGGATCGCGTCCAGGTCGAGGTCCGGCACGTCGTCGGACATGTCGCTCGCGAGGCCCAGCAGCAGGTCGTGGGACTCCTCCACGACCTCGTCGATGCGCGCGTCGGGCCGGTCCGTCTTGTTGACGAGCAGGATCACGGGCAGCTTCGCCTCGAGCGCCTTGCGCAGCACGAAGCGGGTCTGGGGCAGCGGGCCCTCGGACGCGTCCACCAGCAGCACGACGCCGTCGACCATCGACAGGCCGCGCTCGACCTCGCCGCCGAAGTCGGCGTGGCCGGGGGTGTCGATCACGTTGATGGTGACGGGGCCGCCCGTGGCGTGCTCGCCGTCGTAGATGATCGCGGTGTTCTTCGCGAGGATCGTGATCCCCTTCTCGCGCTCCAGCTCGTTGCTGTCCATGGCGCGGTCGTCCACGTGGGCGTGGTCGGCGAAGGAGTGGGTCTGCCGCAGCATCGCGTCGACGAGCGTCGTCTTGCCGTGGTCGACGTGCGCGACGATCGCGACGTTGCGCAGATCGGAGCGGGTGGCGTGCGCCATGATGGGGCCCTTCGGTCGAGGTCCGGCCGGGGGCCGGAGGCGCGGCGCCGCCCGAGGAGTCGGGGCACTCACGCGCTGCCGCGCCGTCGTGGCGCGACTGTGACCACAACATCGTACCGGCCGGTGGTGTTCCAGGCCGTCCGGTAGCGTCCGGCCATGCCCGCAGAGGTCCGGCTCCGCCCCTACCGCGTCGAGGACGCGACCGCGTTCGACGCCGAGGAGCAGGTGCCCGGCTCGTTCGAGTTCTTCGGGTGGCGCTCCGCGAACACCTGGCTGCGCAAGTTCGCGACCGATGGGATGGTGGCGGACGAGCGGGGCAACCTCGTCGTCGACGTGAAGGGGATCGGCGCGGTGGGCGACGTGGGCTGGTCCCCCGTCCACCACGGGCCGCCGCCGCACGGCTTCGCGTTCAACGTCGGGATCGGCCTCTTCGCCGAGCACCGCGGACGCGGCTACGGCACGGAGGCGCAGCGACTGCTCGCGGAGTACCTGTTCGCCTACTCCCGGGTCGAGCGGCTGGAGGCTTCCACGGACGTGACGAACATCGCCGAGCAGCGCGCGCTGACGAAGGCGGGCTTCACGCGGGAGGGCGTGCTGCGCCACGCGCAGTGGCGGGCAGGCGCCTTCCACGACGTCGTGCTCTTCAGCCGCCTCCGCGGCGACTGAGCGCGCCTCAGGGCGGGGGGGGTCGGGGCGCGGCCCGGGATCAGGATGCGGTCCCGTATGCAGGACGAACTCCGCCGTTCCGTCCGGAACGCCGCACACGATCCTGCACGAGGAACGCCGACGCCCGCTGCGCTCGCGCCTCGACCAGCGGGACGGGGCCCAGGTCAGGTGAGGACGCTCTGCGGCAGGTAGGCGGCGACGACCCAGTTGGGGCGGTCGACGACCTCGGTGATCTTCAGGTCGACGACCACCGAGCACAGCACGTAGGCGTCGAGCGGCGCGAGGCCGGTCTCCCGCACCAGGTGGTCGATCATCGCGCGGACCGCGTCCCGCGACGCCTGCATCAGGTCGGGCGCGACGCCGGTCGTGGCGAAGTACCCCCGGTCGTCGATGCCCGCGCGCAGCGGCCCCGGGGTGCGGAACTGCGGCGCCGGGATGGTGCGTCCCTTGTGCAGCCGGAGGCGGATCGCGCCGGACAGGCTCGCCTCGATCGCCGCGCCGCACACCTCCCCGTCGCCCTGCGCCGCGTGCGGGTCGCCGAGCAGGACGCGCGCGCCGGGGGTCGAGACGGGCAGGAACACGCTCGTTCCCGCCACCAGGTCGCGGGTGTCGAGGTTGCCGCCGAAGAAGCCGGGAGGGAAGGGCGACAGGGGCTCGTCGCTGTCCGGCGTCGCGCCGAGCACGCCGAGGAACGGGCGCAGCGGCACGGTCGCGGCGCCGAGGAAGTCGGCCGTCCCGTCCTGCAGCTCCCACCGGTGCACGTGGTAGTCCGGGAAGTCGTCTTCGAGCAGCCCGAACTGCGGCAGCACGCTCGTCCAGCCCCAGGTGCCGGTCCGGTAGTCCAGGATCTCCAGCTCGACCGTGTCGCCCGGCTCGGCGCCGGCGACCTGGATCGGGCCGACGAGCGGGTACAGCAGGTCGTAGTCGATCGCCGGGGGCTGCCGGCCGTTGCGGTGCCCGGCCAGCTGCCCGGCGCTGCACTCCTCCGCCTCGAAGGTGACGACGTCGCCGTCCGCGACCTCGAGCACGGGCGCGTGCCGCGTCGTCCACATCCGGGCCGGCGGGCCCGGGACGCCGAACTCAGCCATGCGCAGCGTCGGTCACGCGGCCTTCGGTCGCGTCGTCCGGATCGGCGACTCGTCGTCGGTGCCGTCGATCAGGTCGGTGCGGGCCTGCGGGAAGTGGCAGTAGACGCTCTGCCCCGGCCGCTTCTCCTCGAGCACGGGCTCGAGCGTGCGGCAGCGCTCGCGCTCGGTGTCCGACAGCTCGTTCTTGAACTTCGGGCACCGGGTGTGGAAGACGCAGCCCGACGGCGGGCTGGAGGGGCTGGGCAGGTCGCCGGTGAGCAGGATCTTCTCCCGCCGCGCCTCCGTCGCCGGGTCCGGGATCGGCACGGCGGACAGCAGCGCGTGCGTGTACGGGTGCATCGGGTGCTCGTACAGCGAGTCGCGGTCGGTGATCTCCATGATCTTGCCGAGGTACATCACCGCGACGCGGTCGGAGATGTGCCGCACGACCGAGAGGTCGTGCGCGATGAACACGTAGGCCAGGCCGAACTCGCTCTGCAGGTCCTCGAGCAGGTTGACCACCTGCGCCTGCACCGACACGTCGAGCGCGGACACCGGCTCGTCGCAGACGATCAGCTTCGGCTGCGGGGCGAGCGCCCGCGCGATGCCGATGCGCTGCCGCTGGCCGCCGGAGAACTCGTGCGGGTAGCGGTTGTAGTGCTCGGGGTTCAGGCCGACGCGCTCCATCAGGCCCTGCACCGCGCGCTTGATGCCGCCCTCCGGCCGCTCGCCCTGGATCTGGAACGGGGCGCCGACGATGCCGCCGATCGTGTGCCGGGGGTTCAGGGACGAGTACGGGTCCTGGAAGATCATCTGCATCTGGCGGCGCATCGGGCGCATCGCCCGGCGGGACAGCCCGCTGATGTCCTCCCCGGCGAAGCGGATCGTGCCGCTGGTCGGCTCGATCAGCTTCGTGATCGCCCGTCCCGTCGTGGACTTGCCGCAGCCGGACTCGCCGACGAGGCCGAGCGTCTCGCCCTCGTGCACGGTGAAGCCGACGCCGTCGACGGCCTTGACCGGGTTCGCCCGGGACCGGCCCGGGAAGTGCTTGGTGACGTCGATCACCTCGAGCAGCGGCGCCGGCGAGGTGGCGCCGGTGGCGGCCGGGGCGGGAGCGGTGGAGGTCATGGGGTGCGGGCTTTCGTCAGAGCGTCGGGCGGATCTCGGCGTCGAGGATCTCGACCCGCTGCGGGTGGGGGATGTGGCAGCGGACCTCGTGCGCCGGCGAGCTGGGCAGCAGGTCCGGGTGCTCCGTGAAGCACCGGCGGCCGGGGACGCGGTCCGAGAACCGGCAGCGGGGGTTGAACACGCAGCCCTTCGGCACGGTGATCAGCGACGGCGGCGAGCCGGGGATCGGGGTCAGGCGGCTCTCGCGCACCCGGTCCATCCGCGGCATCGAGCCGAGCAGACCCCACGTGTACGGCATCTCGGGCTGGGCGAACAGCTCGTCCACCGGGCCCTTCTCGACGCACTGGCCGCCGTACATGACGACGACCTTGTCGCAGGTCTCCGCGACGACGCCGAGGTCGTGGGTGATCAGGATGACCGCGGAGTCCAGCTCGTCCCGCAGCTCCTTGATCAGCTCGAGGATCTGCGCCTGCACCGTGACATCGAGCGCCGTGGTCGGCTCGTCCGCGATCAGCAGCCGCGGCCGGCAGATCAGCGCCATCGCGATCATCGCGCGCTGCCGCATGCCGCCCGAGAACTGGTGCGGGTAGTCGTCGTAGCGGCCGGCGGCGTTCGGGATGCCGACCTTCTCGAGCATCGCGACGACGCGCTTCCTCGCCTCCTTCGTGGAGACCTTGTTGTGCACCCGGTAGGCCTCGGCGATCTGGTCGCCGACCTTGTAGAAGGGGTGCATCGAGGACAGCGGGTCCTGGAAGATCATCGAGACCTCGCTGCCGCGCACCTGACGCATCTCCTCCTCGGTCGCCGCGACGAGGTCGTGCCCGTTCAGCCAGATGTGCCCGCTCACCTGCGCACGGGAGCCCTTGTGCAGGCCGAGGATCGCCTGGGCGGTGACGCTCTTGCCGGACCCGGACTCCCCCACGATGCCGAGGATCTCGCCGGGCTTCACGTCGAAGGTCAGCCCGTCGACGCTCTTGACGAGGCCGTCGTCGGTCGGGAAGTGGACGCGCAGGTCCTCG
>NZ_CAXTOQ010000211.1:0-4701 GCF_964245895.1 uncultured Amnibacterium sp. | reverse complement strand
GACGAGATCGGCGACCTGCGCCGGACGCTCTATGCGGCGCAGGGGCGCGACGAGGGTCTGGCCGCGGTGCTGCGGGGCATCGACCTCGGCGCAGGGGGAGGGGCGCTCGCGCCCGAGGCGGTGGTCGCCTGGTCGGCCGAAGCCCGCGCCGCGTACGTCCGGTACCGCTCCACCGCCGACTACGCCGCCCTCTCGACGGTCTTCGACAGCCCCGACGTGTGGCAGCTCGGCACCGATCTCGTCGAGCGGCGGCGCTGGGACGCGCTGCTGCCGGAGCAGCTGAGTCTGCTGCCGCGGCGGATGTTAGCCCGGTACGACGGTGCCTCCCGGACGCCTCCGCCCTCCGAGGACCCGCCCGGTCCCGTCCGGTTCGCCGAGATCACCGGCGGTGCGCAGGCCAAGGTGGACGCACTCATGGTGGCGCTCGCATGGCTGCGTTCTCTGGAAGAGTTTGCCTGGCACGAGTCCGCGCTGATGACGCTCGACGACGGCATACCCCAATCACGAATCACGCATCGCCCTCCGGAACGCGATCCACGACGAGCTGCGCAGTCAGCAGCTGACCCGGGACGAGCGGATCGTGAAGGTGCTGGACGCGGCGGCGAGCGCCGGACCCGGTGCCAGCGCGGTCGCGGACGCGATCCTGACGGCCTGGACCGTGGAAGCACCGGACGATCGGTCCGACGAGGACTGGGCACCGATCGACCAGGTCGTCCTGCAGCTGCGCAGCATGACGGAGAACGTCGCGGAGCTGCCGAACTTCGACGACTCGCCCTGGTCGACGGGGCTGCCGCAGCACGTCGGGTTCACCGGAAGGGACCTGGCGCCGCTGTACGCCGCGCACGGCATGCCGGAGAGCATCGACCGGCTCACGTTCCGGCACATCTCCTCCGCGGAGGGTCCGCCCTTGCTGCCCGGCGGAGCGCTGGACAGGTCGCGGCGCCGCTTCGCGGTCAACCGGATGCTCCGGCTCAGCGGGCCGGAGATCTCGACACTCGACGAGGCGTGGGCGGCGAGCACGGGCAAGGAGGCGGCGAAGCTCGCCGGATCCGAGGTCGCCGACTTCGGAGCGTTCTTCAGCCGCACCTGGCGGAGGAACGACTGGTGGTGGGGCCGTCTCGACACGAGCGACGGCCTGCTGCACCTGCTGGAGGACTATCCACCGTTCGCCAGTGCCGTACCGGCCTCGCCGGAGGCCATACCGGCTTCGACGGAGACCTGGCCGGACCGCATCGCTCTGGCGCAGCACCTGGTCCGCCAGCAGATGAACGAGAGCGACAACCGCCCCTACTCACCGCCGGTCCTACCCGAAGAGGCCGCGGTCGACGGTCCGTCGCTGGACGAGCGCATCCAGCGGCGGATGACCCACGGCGCGGACACGATCGGGAACCTGCCGTCGGGATACCGCGTGTCGGTCGCGTCGCGCCTCGTCCGCGTGCTGTCGAGGGCCGTCGCTCGCACGTCCTGGCCTGCGCGCATCATGGTGCACCTCCTCCGGCCGCTCCTGGTCCTCGTCCCTGCCGTGGTGGATCCGCCGCGGGCGGTCCTCGTCGCAGGGCTGCTCACGGCCTGCGGCCTCGTCATCGAAGGCGACCCGCATCCCAACGCGGTCGACTTCGCGTTCGGGCCGGTGCGGTACCCGCTCCCGCTCGCGTTCCCGCTCGGCGTGCTGGGCGTCGTCCTGGCGCTCGGCTTCGTCCTGTCCGCGGTGGGGCGAAGCGCCGCCTGGAGGGCGATCGACCGCCGGCGCGACGCGGACGGTGTGGATCTGGCTGCCGGGCTGACCGGTGTCCGGACTCGCACCCGCCGAGCCCGCGTGGCACGGCTCGTCCTCGGGATGGTGGCGTGCGTCCTCGCGCTGCTTCGCCTGAACACGTCGGGCGCCGATCTGCTGTTCCTGGTGCTGCTCGGTGCGGTCCTGGTGGTCGGCGCCGCGGCGCGCTCGGCGAAAGGGAGGCTGCTGGCGGAGCAGGTCCGGTTCGGACCCGCGCGCTGGACGACAGCAGCGGGCCTCGCCGCCGTGCTCGTGATCGTCGTCGTGAACTCCGGCGAGCTGCCGCGCCGGTCCGGGTTCCTGACGTCGGTCGACCCGCTCGCGCTGTCGCTCGCCTTGGCGATCGCGGGGTTCCTGGTGGCGATCACGCTGACCCACGGCTGGACGTGGGACATCACGCAGCCCAGTGCCGGGCGCGCGATGGCGCCGGTCTGGATCGTGCTGTCGGCGGCGTCCGGTGCACTCGCAGGGACCGTGTTCTTCGGCGTCTTCCACCTGGCCGAGGCCGCCTCGTTCACGGAGGTCTGGTGCGTCGTGCTCTCCCTGCTGGTCGCCGAGTTCGCGTGGGGGACGGGCATCTGGTGGCTCGGCGAGTGGCCTGCGGTGACGCGTTACATGGCGAGCGACGAACCGCGGGCGTGATCCCGGGTATCGGGATACCGCGACGGCGACGCGGGATCGACGTCAGCCGGCATGCCTCCGCTGATCATCAGCTGCTCGGAGCCCGCTGGCCGAGTGCTGACCGAGCGCCTGCGGTCGCAGGGGGAAGCCGATGCCCCGGCGCGCCAACCGCCTTCTGCGGGCGACGGGTGTCGAGTCCCGGAAGACCAGCTTCGACGAGCCGTGCTTTCGACTCGTCGAACCACTCCTTTCGGCCAGATCGATCGGAACCACCGCTCCGCAGACGAATCGAAGCAGCTGCCGCCGAGCGAAGCGCTCGCCCAGCGCCTCGGCGTCGAGCAGCTGGGCGACCAGGACCCCTCTGGCCCCGAGGGTGTGTCGCACGACCCGGACCCGAGCGCGGACGACGAAGCCGTCGACGTGCACGTCCAGGTCGAGGACGTCGCCCGGTGCGGCGGGGCGTCCGATGAACGTGTCGCCTCGCACCCACGTGACCCGCAGATGCATGTCCGCCTCGAGCAGGGATCCGAATCTGCCCATCAACCTGCCGCCGACTCCCTCGAGCAGGGCGACCTCGAGCTGCTCGGCGACCCAGAACGGGCGGTCCCGCCGAGGAACGGCCGCGAGCTCGGCCAGCAGTTCACGCCGCCGCGGATGCCAGGACGGCCACGCGATCACGATGACGCGAAGCACCAGCCTGGGCGCGAACCCGAAGCCGAGGACGGCGAGGAGGAGCAGGGGAGGTCCGAGCTGGACGAGCGCGACGACGGTCACGGTCGACCACCGAGCACGGGAACGTCGGTGACACGGATCGGCTCGGCACGAGACGCGGCCGCACCGAGCTCACGGAGTCCGAGTTCGGTGATGCGGTAGTAGCGCCTCGCAGGCCGGCCGGTCTCGACCTCGGACGGCGGCTCCCACTCGTCCTCGAGCCAGCCGCTGACGAGCATCCGAGACAGCAGGGGATAGAGCACCCCCGACCGCACTCCGGCGCGTCGTCCCAAGTCGTACCCGAAGTGTCGGCCGTCTCGATCCGCGAGCAGTACTGCCGCGACGGCGACGAGCGGAGCGGTGACTCTCACGATCGAAGTCTACCTAGGTAGGCCCGTGTCCGTCACGAACGGTCTCCTCCGACGCGGAGACCCCCGCGGAGTCTCGTCGATGAGGTCTGGAGACCGGGCGCACGCTGGAGAGGCGAGCGATCAACCCCCACCCCTGGGCCGCGTCAGCGCGTGATCTCGAAGGTGTCGGCCTCGAACCCGTCGACGGGCTCCGCGTCGACGTCGCGGACCTTCGCCCAGCGAGGCCCCTCCTCGAGCCAGACGGCGAAGGCGTCCATCGCCGCGCGCTCGCCCTGCGCGACGACCTCGACGGCGCCGTCCGTGCGGTTGCGCACGCGACCGACGACGCCGAGGCGCTCGGCCTCGCCCTGGGTCGCCCAGCGGAAGCCCACGCCCTGCACGTCGCCCGTCACCGTGTAGCGCCTCGAGACCGTCACGCGATCCACGGTAGTTCTCCCGGCCGGGCCGCCTACCGTGCGCCGATGCCCGGCGACGATCCGCACGACCTCGCCCGCTTCCGCTCCGCGCAGGACGCCGACGGCACCTTCGAGCGGGCGCTCGCCGAGCTGCGGGCCGGCCGCAAGGCGAGCCACTGGATGTGGTTCGTGTTCCCGCAGATCGCCGGGCTCGGCTTCAGCCCGACCGCCGCGCGCTTCGCGATCGCGTCGCTCGACGAGGCGCGCGCCTACCTCGCCGATCCCGTGCTCGGCCCCCGCCTCGGAACGGCGGCCGCCGTCGCGGCCGACGCGCCGGCGACCTCGGCGGCGGCGCTGCTCGGCGGCATCGACGCGACGAAGCTGCGCTCCTCCATGACCCTGTTCCACCGGGCCGCGCCGCAGGAGGCGGTGTTCCGGCGCGTGCTCGACCGCTGGTTCGACGGGGAGGAGGACGACGCGACCATCAGCAGGCTCTGATCGTCGGACCGCCCGGCTACCCTCGCCGGATGCGACGACCCGCCGTGCTCGTGCTCGTCGTCGTGGTCCTGGTCGTCGTGCTGACGGCGGGCGTCGGCGCGGGCGTGCTCGTCTCGCTGTCCCGCACCGGGCAGCCGGCCGCGTCCCCCTCCGCCGCGTCGACCTGGCCCGCGCCGGCGCCCATCCGCTGGGGCGCCTGCTCCACCGGCGACCTGCGGGCCGCCGACGCCGAGTGCGCGATGGTCGCGGTGCCCAGGGACTGGGGCTCCCCGCGCGACGGGAGGACGGTGCGGATCGCGATCTCGCCGTGCAGCTGGCGGACCAGCCCGAA
>NZ_CAXTOQ010000210.1:0-4754 GCF_964245895.1 uncultured Amnibacterium sp. | reverse complement strand
AGTACCCGCAGCCGCAGCTGGACGTCCCCGCGCTGAAGGCGAGGCTCGCGCCGCCCCACTGAGCCGGGCCGTGAGCGCTCACAGGCCCCTCCTCCTACGCTGCTCCCGGCCGGTCGCGGCCACGGAAGGCGGACGACGATGGAGTACCGGTACCTCGGCAGGTCGGGGTTCAAGATCTCGGAGATCACCTACGGCAACTGGGTGACGGCGGCGAGCCAGGTCGGGAACGACTCGGCGATCGCCTGCGTGCACGCGGCGCTCGACGCCGGCATCTCGACGTTCGACACCGCGGACGTCTACGCCAACACCGGCGCGGAGACCGTGCTGGGGGAGGCGCTGAAGGGCACCCGCAGGCAGTCCGTCGAGATCTTCACCAAGGTCTTCGGGCCGACGGGGCCGAAGGGGCACAACGACGTCGGGCTGTCGCGCAAGCACGTCCTCGAATCGATCGACGGGTCGCTCGAGCGGCTCGGCACCGACTACGTGGACCTGTACCAGGCGCACCGGTTCGACCGCTTCACGCCGCTCGAGGAGACGATGCAGGCGTTCGCCGACCTCGTCCGGCAGGGCAAGGTGCTGTACGTCGGCGTCTCCGAGTGGACCGCCGAGCAGCTGCGCGCGGCCGCGCCGCTCGCGAAGGACCTCGGCTTCCAGCTGATCTCCAACCAGCCCGAGTACTCGGCCCTGTGGCGCGTCATCGAGGGCGAGGTCGTGCCGGCGTCGGAGGAGCTGGGCATCTCCCAGATCGTGTGGTCGCCGATCGCGCAGGGCGTGCTCACCGGCAAGTACAAGCCGGGCGGCGAGCTGCCGGCCGGCAGCCGCGCGCTCGACGACAAGGGCGGCGCGGGCTTCATCAAGCGGTGGCTGCAGGACGACGTGCTGCAGCGCGTGCAGGACCTGCAGCCGATCGCCGACGAGCTCGGGCTGTCGCTCGCGCAGCTCGCGGTCGCGTGGGTGCTGCAGAACGACAACGTCGCGAGCGCGATCATCGGCGCCTCCCGCCCCGAGCAGGTCACCGAGAACGCGAAGGCGGCCGGCGTCGTGATCCCGACCGAGCTGCTCGAGCGCATCGACGAGGTGCTGGGCGACGCGGTCGAGCGGGACACCGCCATCACGGCGACCCGCAGCCCGCAGCAGCGCGAGGCCTGACACCCCTTCGTCTTTCAGGAGTTCCGGTCGATCGGAACTCCTGAAAGACGGAACGGGGTGCGCCCTACACTCGCGCCGTGCCGAACATCTTCGACGTCGCGCGCGCGGCGGGGGTGTCGCACCAGACCGTCTCCCGGGTGCTGAACGGCGACGCGACCGTGCGCGCCGCGGTGCGCGAGAAGGTCGACGAGGCGATCACCGCCCTCGACTACCGGCCCAGCGCCGCCGCGCGCGCGCTCGCCAGGCGGCGCACGCAGACCGTCGGGATGGTCGTCGTCGGCATGCCGTACTTCGGCCCGGCGAGCGTCGCGAACGGGTTCAACGCCGCGGCGCGGGGCAGCGGCTGGGACGTCGCGATGGCCGCGACCGACGGCCTCGACGGCGGCGACGTCCGCCAGGCGGCGGAGTCGCTGCTCGGCCAGGACGTCCGCGCCGTCGTCGTGATCGCGCCGGGCCAAGCGGTCGGCGACGCGCTCGCCTACCTGCCCGCCCGCCTCCCGGTCGTCACCAGCGTCGACGTCGTGCCCGGCGCGAGCACCGTGGCGGTCGACGACGTCCGCGGCGCCGAGCTGGCCGTCGAGCACCTCGCTGCCCTCGGCCACCGAGAGGTGCTGCACCTGGCCGGCCCGCAGGACTGGACGGAGGCGGGCCAGCGCGTCGCCGGATGGCGCGCGGCGTCGCTGCGGCTCGGGCTCGGCACGCCGGACCCGCTGCAGGGCGACTGGTCCTCCGCGACGGGCTACCGGCTGGGCGGGGAGATCGCCCGGACCGGGGCGCCGCCCGCGGTGTTCTGCGCGAACGACCAGATGGCGCTCGGGGTGCTCGCCGCGTTCCGGGAGGCGGGCGTCCGCGTGCCCGAGGACGTCAGCGTCGTCGGCTTCGACGACATCCCGGAGGCCGCCTACTTCCCGCCGGCGCTGACCACCCTGCGGGTCGACTTCCCGTCCCTCGGGCGACGGATGATGCAGCGCGTCGACGACCTGCTCGCCGATCGGGAGCCCGAGCCGGTGGTCCCGCTGGCACCCGAGCTGGTCGCGCGCGCCTCCACCGCCCCGCCCCGCGGACGCGCGCTTCCGAGCGAGGCGCGATCTTGTTAGAGTGAGCGCTCACTTCGCACCTGCCGCGAAGGCCATGAGCGCAGCAGCGCTCACTTCACCGCGTGGAATCACTGGAGATGCGATGGCAACCGGCTTCAGCGCTGAGACCGAGCAGGCGATCGCGCGCGTCCGCGTCGAGGTCGCCGAGCTGCACGCGGAGCTCATCCGGTACGGCCTCGTGGTCTGGACCGGCGGCAACGTCTCCGGCCGCGTCCCCGGCGCCGACCTGTTCGTCATCAAGCCGTCGGGGGTGCCGTACGACGCGCTCGCCGCGGGCGACATGATCCTCTGCGACCTCGACGGCACCGTCGTCGAGGGCAGCGACGGCAGCGACCGAAGCCCCTCCTCCGACACCGCCGCGCATGCGTACGTGTACCGCCACATGCCCGAGATCGGCGGCGTCGTGCACACCCACTCGACGTACGCCTGCGCCTGGGCCGCCCGCGGGGAGGCGATCCCGTGCGTGCTCACCGCGATGGCGGACGAGTTCGGCGGCCCCGTGCCGGTGGGCCCGTTCGCGATCATCGGCGACGACTCAATCGGCCGCGGCATCGTCGAGACGCTCGCCGGTCACCGCTCCCGAGCGGTCCTCATGCGGAACCACGGCCCGTTCACGATCGGCTCCGATGCCCGGGACGCCGTGAAGGCCGCCGTCATGGTCGAGGACGTCGCCCGCTCCGTGCACATCGCCCGCCAGCTCGGCGAGCCCGTGCCGATCCCGCAGGAGGCGATCGACCGCCTCTTCGACCGCTACCAGCACGTGTACGGGCAGTCGCCCACGACCGACGGAGGAGCCGCATGACGACGCTCGACACCACCTTCGACTCCTACCGGGCCCTCTTCCTCACCGGCAGCCAGCACCTCTACGGCCCGGAGACGCTCGCGCAGGTCGCCGAGCAGTCGCAGGCGATCGCGGACGAGCTCGGCGCCGGCGTGCCGGTGCGGGTGGACTGGCGACCCGTGCTGACCGACGCGGAGGCGATCCGCCGCGCGATGCTCGACGCGAACGGCGACGACGGCGTGATCGGCGTCATCGCCTGGATGCACACCTTCAGCCCCGCGAAGATGTGGATCGGCGGCCTCACCGCCCTGCAGAAGCCGCTGCTCCACCTCCACACGCAGGCGAACGTCGCGCTGCCGTGGAGCGAGATCGACTTCGACTTCATGAACCTGAACCAGGCCGCGCACGGCGACCGCGAGTTCGGCTACATCGAGTCGCGGATGGGGGTGCCGCGCACCACCGTCGTCGGCCACGTGTCCGACCCCGCCGTCCGCGCGAAGGTCGAGTCCTGGCAGCGCGCCGCCGCCGGCCGCACCGCCGCACGCACGCTGAAGCTGGCGCGCTTCGGCGACAACATGCGCTTCGTCGCCGTCACCGAGGGCGACAAGACCGAGGCGGAGATCCGCTTCGGCATGCAGGTCAACACCTGGGGCGTGAACGAGCTGGCCGACCGCGTCGCCGCGGTCGCCGACGTGGACGTCGACGCGCTGGTCGCCGAGTACGACCGGCTCTACGACGTCGTGCCCGAGCTGCAGGAGGGCGGCGCGCGCCGGCAGGCCCTCCGGGACGGCGCCGCCATCGAGCTGGGCCTGCGGTCGTTCCTGGAGGAGGGCGGGTTCGCCGCGTTCACCACGAACTTCGAGGACCTCGGCGCGCTCGAGCAGCTGCCGGGTCTCGCCGTGCAGCGGCTCATGGCCGAGGGCTACGGCTTCGGCGCGGAGGGGGACTGGAAGACCGCGGCCCTGGTTCGCATCGCGAACGTGATGGGCGCGGGTCTGCCGGGCGGCGCCAGCCTGATGGAGGACTACACCTACGACATGACGCCGGGCAGCGAGCTGATCCTCGGCGCGCACATGCTCGAGGTCAGCCCGTCGCTCACCTCCGCGAAGCCGAGCCTCGAGATCCACCCGCTCGGTATCGGCGGCAAGGACGACCCGGTTCGGCTCGTCTTCAGCGCCGACCCCGGCCCCGCCGTCGTCGTCGCGATGAGCGACGTGCGCGACCGCTTCCGCCTCGTCGCGAACGTCGTCGACGTCGTCGCGCCGCCGGAGGCGCTGCCGAAGCTGCCCGTCGGCCGCGCGGTCTGGAAGCCGGAGCCGGACTTCACCACCTCTGCGACGGCCTGGCTCACCGCGGGCGCCGCCCACCACACCGTGATGACGACCGCCGTCGGCGTCGAGGTCTGGCAGGACTTCGCGGCGATGACCGGGACCGAGCTGCTCGTCATCGACGCCGGCACCACGATCCGCGGCTTCCAGAACGAGGTGCGCTGGAACGCCGCCTACCACCGGCTGGCGCGCGGGCTGTGAGCACGATCGACGCGGCGCCGACGATCGCGGACGGCCGCGCGGTCCTCGGCATCGAGCTGGGGTCCACCCGGATCAAGGCGGTCCTGATCGGTCGCGAGCACGAGGTGCTCGCCACCGGCGGCCACGACTGGGAGAACCAGTTCGTCGACCGGCTGTGGACCTACCGGCTCGAGGACGCCTGGGACGGGCTCCGCGCGG
>NZ_CAXTOQ010000209.1:0-4843 GCF_964245895.1 uncultured Amnibacterium sp. | reverse complement strand
CCGAGGTCGTCGCCGTGGTGTTCGCCGTGGCCGGGGTGTAGTTGACGTCAGCGGTCCCGATCGGGATGGACTGGACGTAGATGAGGTTGTTCGCGGGGACCGGTACGGTCGCGCCCTTGGTCGAATGCAGGTCCTTCAGCTGCCCGCAGGCGTTCGGCGCGGTTCCCGAGAGACCGTCCGCGGTGGTGACGGTCGCCTCGCTCCAGGGTGACACCACGGTCATCGTGCCGTTCGTGTTGAGGGTGATCTGCGTCGGACCCGTGTAGAGGCACCCTGGGTTGGTGGCGACGTCGGAGTAGGTCTGCGCGCGCATGGACGAGTTCGTCTCCGGCATCGACAGCACGGGCAGGTACGTCGCGACGCCGGCGTTGTAGTACGTCGTCGATGTGCACGTCGAGGGCCTGGCGACGATCGGCGAGGTCGTGCTGGAGGAGGTGACCGGGCCGTTGAACGTCGCGCCGCACGCCGTGATGGTGTCGTTGGAGCGCACCGGCCCCTGCAGCGTGTCGCGGGGGCCGAACTGGATCGTCGAGCAGGTCGTGGTGCTGCGAGCCGGGGTGCCCCAGAGGTATCGGTCGCAGGGGCCGGCGCCGGTGAGCTGCGGGTCCTGCGTCTCGAAGTTCGTGAAGTAGAGGTAGTTGATGAAGCCCTGCTGCTGGATGCTCGCGACGACGGTCTTCGTGAACGCTCCGAAGCGGCCGGTCGCCCGGATGCGCAGCAGGCCGCTCGTGCCGTAGAGCGAGTTGTCGACCTCGTAGCGGAAGGTCGCGCCGGTCGTGGAGCCGGGGACGGTCGACCAGGTCCCGGCCGCGCCGACGCCGAAGGCCGGGTTCGCGGGGGCGGGCTGCGTGAAGGTGCTGCGGCTGGAGAAGTCCGCGGCGGTGTTGCCGTACTGCGGATAGGTCGAGTCGGCATTGAGCTTCGCGATGTAGTCCTGCACACCGGCGTATGCCGCGTCGAGAGCGCGCGCCGAGCTCTGCGCAGCGCTCGCCTGCCGCAGGCCTGAACTCGCGCCCGTGAGCGCCGTCGCCAGGATGACGAGCATGATCGCGCTCAGGCAGACGACGGCGACGAGCGCCGCTCCCCCGTCGCGATCGCCGGCTGCCCGGCGACGCAGCATCGCTCGCAGCATCAGTTGCCTCCGGTGACGATCGCGATGTTCGGCATCGTGACCTTGTTGGTGAGCTTCACGGGGTCCGCGCCGGTGGACCGCGCGACGTCGACCGACACGTTCACGGTGACCGCGTTGACCTGGATCGCCTGCGCGGCCGTGAGCCCGCCGGACGACGGCACGACCTGCACCGGCGCGTCGTTCGGCCCCGTCCAGTAGACGAAGAGCGCGTCGGTACCCGTGCCTGCGGTGGAGATGGGGCCGTTCACCGCGCGTGTCGTCGATGCGCCGAACGCGAAGTAGCCGCTCGTCAGGGTCGACGCCTGCCGGCTCTCGATGAGGTTCCCGGCCGCGTTCACCGTGAAGGTGACCCGGGTCGGCGCGATCGAGGTCAGCCCGGGGGTGACAGCCGCGTCGACGTTCGAGTCGATAATCAGCGAGGTCGGGCTGGAACCCGCGACGACGGCGCCCTCCGTCGTGGAGGAGGACGTGGTGACGCGGACGCCCTGGCGGACCACGCGGGTGATCTCATCGGCGACGTTCCACGCGATCGCGGTGGCCGCCTTCGTGAGCTGCGCGTCGCTTACCGTGCGGGTGATCTGCACGAACATCGTGCCCATCAGGCTGAGCAGCAGCAGTCCGACGGTGCTCGCGACGATCAGCTCGACCATCGTGAGGCCGGCGTCCGCGTCCGCGATTCGGCGTCCGGTGCTCACGACGCAGGCCTCGGGTCGAGCGTGAGCGTGCTGCTCATCGGGTCGAAGGACGCCAGGACGCCGTTCACGGGGTCCGTCACCGGTGCGAGCCCGAGGAGCGCACCGATCGGCAGCAGCGTTCCGCCGCTGACGACGCTCGAGGACAGCTTGTACGAGCCGTACGGCAGCGCGAGCGTCACTGTGGCGCTGGTCGAGAACGTGGAGAACGTGAACGTCTGCGGGCTGTCGCACGCGGGCTGACCGTTCGTCGTCGAGCTCTGCGCGACGGCGGTGAGGTACAAGGGGGTCGTCGACCGGACCGTGAAGGTGCCCACCGGCACGGTCAGGCCCGGCGCTGCGGCGGTGGCGCCGGGATCGGCGGTCGCGGTGGATCCTCGAACTCCCGCCCCGACCTTCTTGCCGGCATAGGTGCCCGCCGGCCAAGCCGCCGGATCCTGAGCAGCGCAGGTGGTCCTTCCGGTGACCGGGTCGGCCTCGGCGCCTGCGATCGCGGTGTAGCCGGAGGCGTACGGGTAGAGGGAGACGGAGGACGGCGCCGCCGTCGAGCTCGACGACGCGTACGGGGACCCGATGCTGAGGAAGGTGACAGGAAGCTTCGTCGGGAGGACGGCGTTGGCCGGTCGGTACCCGACGGGGAAGGTCGCCGCCTGGTCGTAGGTGAAGTTGACCGGCGAGGTCGAGCCCGCGGTGACGGTCACGTTGCCCTGCAGGTCGGTGCTCGGCGCTGGGTTCTGCGAAGGATCGATCGAACCGTTCCGGCTGATCGAGACCCGGTAGGTGCCCGGCACGATGCCCAGCGCGTAGGTGCAGCCCTCGACATCGGTGGGGACGGGCTGGGTCTGCAGCGTGGTGGCCGAGGCGGAGACGGGGGTGATCGACACCGTCACGCCGGCTTCGCCGGTGCCGGCGGAGCCCCTGACCAGCACCGCGATCGAGCCGGTGGAGGCGTCGTTGATGCGGCCGTTCGGGGAGATCACCGTCTCGCTGGTCACCGGGTTCGTGGTCGGGAGCCGCCCGGACCAGTCGACCGCGACGCCGATGCTGCGGTAGTAGATGGTCTTCCCGCTGCCGCAGGAGATGTCCGAGCCGTCGACGGTCTTGAGCGAGGTCTTCTGGGTGGTCGTGTAGGTGCGGCCGGAGACGACCTGCTGCTTCGCGGGGAGCGTCTCGCCCGGACCGAAGGGATGGATCTCGAACGGATCGAGGATGCCGCGGTCGATGTCGAGCTGCTGCTCGGCCAGGTTCACGGCGATCTGGCGTGATCGGTTGTCCGCGGTCATGCGGATGACGAGCCCGGCGCCGGCCGAGATGCCGGTCGCGAGGAGCCCGAGGATCACCATCGCGACGACCACCTCGACAAGGCTGAAGCCCTCGTCGGTCCGCTTGGACCGGAGGGCTTCGAGGAGGCGGATCATCGCGGGTCCTTCGTCATGTGTTGCGGGGAACGGACGGTCCGGCCGGAGCGCTGAGCGCTCCGGCCGGACCCGAAGGGACTAGCAGACGCCGGCGGCGACCGGCGTGCTGTCCGTGACGTTGAACCCGTTGCCCGCGTTGCTCTTGCCGCTGATGCAGAACGTGGTGGCGGTGTTGCCGGACTTGATCGACGGCGTCAGCGCGCCGGTCCCGGTGTAGCCGCTCGACGCGTAGCCGTAGTTGGTCAGGTCGCTGATGCCGTTCGGCGGGACGACACCCTTGTCGGCGACGTACGCGATGTACGCGGTCTTCGCGTTGGTGAGGTCCGACTTGAGCGCGGAGTCCTTGGCGTTGTTCTGGACGCCGATGTACACCGGGATGGCGATCGCGGCGAGGATGCCGATGATGATCACGACGACGAGGAGCTCGATCAGCGTGAAGCCGGCCTCGCGGTCGTCGAGCTGCTCACGGCGGGCCTTGAGGGCGGTGGTGATGGACATGTGTGTTGGTTTCCCGTTTCAGGAGGTGGAGTGGAGTCATCCCGGTTCTGAATTCGAATCGGTGATAAGAGAAAGGTAAAGACGCGCGAATTGCTTTTGAATACCCCGAGTAGGGGTGTTCAGGCCGTTCAGTGGCCCCAGAGAGCGGGCCGCAGGATGTGCATGTCCTGCGGGAGCGGCGTGGCATCAGGATGCTGCGGGCGCCCTGCCCGACACGCGAGCGAAACACCCCCCGTTCGCGGCTCGCAACGACGAAGAGGCGGGCGGCTCCGGGGAGCCGCCCGCCTCTTCGTCGATGAGCTGCGGATCAGGTGCAGACGGTCGTGCTCGCCGCGCCGGTCTCCTTGATGTAGTAGACGGTGGCGGTATCGCTCGTCGCAGTGAGGCACAACGTGGCGGTCGTGCCGCTCACCATCGTGGGAGCGGCGCCCGAGCGGTACCCGCTCGCGGCGTAGCCGTAGTCCTTGAGGTCCGTGGCGAAAGAGGCCTTCACGGGCGCCTTCTGCTGGGCAGTCGCATACGCGAAGTAGGCCGTGCGGGCCGCGCCGAGGTCCGACCGGGCCTGCGCGTCCTTCGCGTTGTTCTGGACGCCGATGTACACGGGGATCGCGATCGCGGCGAGGATGCCGATGATGATCACGACGACGAGGAGCTCGATCAGCGTGAAGCCGGCCTCCCGCTCGCGCAGGAGCGCGCGCCGGGACTCGAGGGCGGTGGCGATGGACATGTCCGGTGGTCTTCCGTTCCGGGAGAGATGATCCGTGCACCCGGGAATCGGGCCATGAATAGAATATGAACGAATGCGTGAAACGCTTATACCCAGAAAGGGGAGGAACCG
Source organism: uncultured Amnibacterium sp. (assembly GCF_964245895.1). Lineage (GTDB taxonomy): Bacteria > Actinomycetota > Actinomycetes > Actinomycetales > Microbacteriaceae > Amnibacterium. The sequence goes on along the minus strand of NZ_CAXTOQ010000209.1, from coordinate 265 downwards.
GCAGCGCCGATCCCTCCCCTGTCCGCTGGAACGCGAATGATCACTTCATCGTCGTGGCGATCGCGAAGATCGGCATGTACAGCGCGACGACCATGCCGCCGACCACCACGCCGAGCACGGTGATGAGCATCGGCTCGATGAGCGAGGTCAGGGCGTCCGCGGTCGCGTCGATCTCGGCGTCGTAGAAGTCGGCGACGCGGGCCAGCATCGTGTCGATCGAGCCGGACTCCTCACCGACCGACACCATCTGCACGACCATGCCGGG
>NZ_CAXTOQ010000208.1:0-4860 GCF_964245895.1 uncultured Amnibacterium sp. | reverse complement strand
CGACCTCGACCCCGGGCAGGGAGGAGAACGCGTCGAGCGCGGTCGTGCCGGCGAACCCCAGGCCGATCACCCCCACCCGGAGGCGCTGGAGGTCGGGTTCGGGCTGCGGCATGCCGCCATCCAACCGCCTCCTCGGCGCCGCTGCCTGAGCCACTCCCCCTCGCGGATCCGCAGGAGCGGGACGGCGCGCCGCCCCCGGAGCCTCCGGAGGCGGCGTGTCGGCCGGGAGCTGCGGATCCGCGAAGGAGCTGCGGATCCGCGAGGTCAGGCGGAGGCGGGGCTACTTCGCGAGGAAGGCGAGCACCGCCGCGTTCCACTCCGCCGCGTCCGAGACGTTGACGCCGTGCGGTGCGCCCTGGATCACGACGGTCTCGCTGCCGGGGATCGCCGCGGCGGTGCGCTGCCCGGAGCCCTCGAAGGGCACGATGCCGTCGGCGTCGCCGTGGATCACGAGCGTCGGGACGGTGATCTTCGTCAGGTCGTCGCGGAAGTCGGTGGTGCCGAACGCGGCCATCGCTCCGAGCGCCGCCTTCTGGTCGGACTGCTGCGCCAGCGCGATGGCGTCGTCGACCTCCTTCTGCGACACCTTCAGCTCGCCGTCCGCGGAGTAGAAGTCGTGCACGAACTGCGCGAAGAACCCGTCGCGGTCCTTCGTGAGGCCCGCCTCCATCCCCGCGGCGGCCTCCTTCGTCAGCGGCCCGTCGGGGTTGTCGTCGGACTGCGCCAGGAATGGCGGCACCGCGGAGGCGAAGACGACGCTGCGCAGGCGGCGCTCGCCGTGCTCGGCGATGTAGCGGGCGATCTCGCCGCCGCCCATCGAGAAGCCGATGAGCGTGACGTCGGTGAGGTCGAGCGCGTCGAGGATCGAGCCCAGGTCCTCGGCGAACGTGTCGTAGTCGTAGCCCGACGCCGGCTTGTCGCTGCGCCCGAACCCGCGGCGGTCGTAGTCGACGACGCGGTACCCGGCGGCCGCGAAGGCGGGCACCTGGTGCGCCCAGGAGGCGGCGGACAGCGGCCAGCCGTGGATCAGGACGACGGGGCGGCCGTCGCCCCCGGTGTCCTCGACGTACAGGTCGACGTTCTTGAAGAGGCCTCGGTGGACGGTGATCTCGCCGGTCTCTGCCATCGGTGCTGCATCCCTACCGGCCCGGACGGGGCCGCGGGGGCGCGGCGAGGTGGCCGTGCGGACCGGGGCCGACCGTAGGCAGCGAGTTCGAGCGCGGAATGTGCACGCGCTGGGCGCCGACTGCACGGATCGCGCGAACGGGCCCCACCTCCGTCTCGCGGATCCGCAGAAACTGCCCGACGCGCCGCCTCCGGGGCACAAGGAGGCGGCGTGTCGGCGCGGAACTGCGGATCCGCGAAAGAATTGCGGATCCGCGAGGTCAGGCGGAGCCCTTCCGCACGTCGATCGCGAGCTCCATCGCGTCGAGCGACTCGAGGGCGCTGCTCAGCACGTCCGCGGAGAAGACGCCCTCGTCGCGCGCGTCGAGCAGCGCGTTCCGGGAGGTCCGGATCCGCGCCAGCCGCTCGTCGATCGACATGGCGCGCAGCTGCGCGTCCCCCTCCGGTCCGGACAGGGTGCCGGTGCTGTCGCGGATCAGCTGCAGCACCTTGACCTGCTCCGCCTTCCGCGCCTCGGGGTCGTCGCCCTGCGGCTTCAGGAGGCGGATCAGCGCGCTCAGGGTGCCGCCCTGCACGATCAGCGAGATCGCCGCGACCCCGAACGCGACGAGCACCAGCAGGTCCCGATGCGGGGTGCCCGGTTCGAGCGTCTGCACCGCGGCGACCGTCACCGCGCCGCGCATGCCGGCCCACACCACCACGGCGCCCTCGCGCGGCCCGAGCGGCGACGCGGCGAGGTAGTCGATGTCGGCCAGCGCCTGGCGGACCCGCTTGCTGAACCGCTCGAAGTCCTGCGTCGTGATCGGGCGGAGGGGGCGGCGTCGCTGCCGGCCCCGCTGCGGCTCGGTCCGGCGCTCCTGCCTGCGCGCCTCGAGCGCGGGCTGCCCGCCCTCCGATATCGCCTGCTGCATGTCGGTGAGGCGCTCGCGGAACCGGGTCCTGCGCCGCCCGCTGCCGCGCAGCAGCAGGAGCAGCGGGATGACGAAGGCGGCCCGGAGGAGGACGACCGTCGCGAGGGCGGCGACCGCGATCGGCAGCGCACCGACGGTCCGCGGGGAGACGCCCGTGCTCACGATCTGCGCGATCTCGAGCCCCATGAGCAGGAAGATCGCGCCCTCGAGCAGCAGGCTCACCATCGCCCAGTTCTCGGTGTCGGAGCGGCGGTGCTCCGCGGACAGCCGGCGGGGCGCCTGACGGCCGACCGCGAGCCCCGCGGCGACCGCGGCGACCAGGCCCGACCCGCCGGCGAGCTCCGTCGGGATCGCCGCGATGAAGGGCACGGTGAAGGAGATGACGGTGTTCACCGTCGAGTCGGTGACCTTCGACCGCAGCCACACGGAGCCCCGGCCGACGACGATGCCGATGACGACCGCCACGACCACCGAGTAGCCGAACTGACCGACCACGAACGGGATGTCCACCCCGGCGGAGGCCGCGGCGCCCGCAGCGACCGCGGCCCGCAGCACCACGAGCGCGGAGGCGTCGTTCAGCAGGCTCTCCCCCTCCAGGATCGCGATCACCCGGTGCGAGACGTCCGCCTTCTTGACGATCGAGGTCGCGACCGCGTCCGTCGGGCTGATCACGGCGCCGAGCGCGACGCCCCAGGCGTAGCCGAGCCCGGGGATCAGGACCGTGAACAGCCAGCCGAGCACCAGCGCGCTGATCACGACGAGCAGCACGGACAGCCCGCTGATCGTGCCGAACTCGCGGCGCAGGTCCATGGACGGCATCGACACCGAGCCCGCGTAGAGCAGCGGCGGCAGGATGCCGATCAGGACCAGCTGCGGGTCGACGACCACGGTCGGCACGACCGGCAGCAGGCTGAGCCCGATGCCGACGACCACGAGGACCAGCGGCGCGGGGATGCGCAGCCGCGGGCTGAACGCGGCCGCGCCGGCGACGACCAGCAGCGCCGCGGCGACGAGGACGACGCCCTGCTCCGTGGGACTCACGGGAGGAGCCTCCCATCCCGTCGCGCGTGCCCTGAAAGGATCCGCGCCCCGCTGGACATGATGAGGTGTGATCACCCTGGAGGACCGGGAGGCGCGCTTCGCGAGCCTCGCGGACGCCTGCCTCGAGCCGGTGCGGCGCTACCTCGCGCGGCGGGCCGACGCGGCGACCGCGGAGGACGTGCTCGCCGACGTGCTGCTCGTCTGCTGGCGGCGGCTCGACGAGGTGCCCGCGGACGCGGCCCTGCCGTGGGCGATCGGCGTCGCCAGGAACCAGCTGCGGAACGCGCAGCGCGGCGTCCGGCGCCAGGAGCGCGCGGCCGCCCGTCTCGCAGACGAGCAGCGCGTCGCGGGCGGCTCCCCGGACGTCTCGGCGCTGCGGGACGCGCTCGGCGCGCTGCGCCCGGCGGACGCCGAGCTGCTGCGCCTCTGGGCGTGGGAGGGGCTGCAGCCCGCCGACCTCGCGGTCGCGCTCGGCATCAGCCCGAACGCGGCGGCGATCCGCCTCCATCGCGCGAAGCGCCGCCTCGCGGACGAGCTCGGAAGGACCGGACCATGACCGACCTGCAGACCCGGCTCGCCGCCCTCGACCCGGCGCGGGACCTGCCGCCGCTCCCGGAGGCGCAGCGCGCCGCCCTGCTGCAGCGGGCCGCCGCCGGCCCGCGTCGCGCACCGCGACCGCCTCGGCGCGCGCTGTGGATCGGCGTGCCGGCGGGGCTCGTCGCCGCAGCGGCGGCCGCCTTCCTGCTGTCGCCGGCCGACGTGCGGCCGACCATCGCCGTGGGTCCGAGCACCACCAGGATCACCCTGACGATGTCGAGCGACGCGACGGCGATGTGCATGCCGGTCGCCGACTTCGCCGCGCAGGCGCTGGCCGGCAGCACGGTCGCGCTCAGCGGCACGGTGGAGGCGGTCGGCGGCGACCGGGTCGCGGTGCGGGTCGACCGGCAGTACCGCGGCGAGCCCGTCGACGAGGTGCTCGTCGACGCCCCCGCGGAGGTGGAGGACCCGACGATCCTGCCCGCCGGCGCGCACGTGCTGATCGCGGCGCAGGACGGGCGGGTGCTCGGCTGCGGCCTGTCGGGCGAGGCCTCCCCCGACCTGCAGGGCTTCTACGACGCCGCCTTCTGAGCGCCGGTCAGGTCTGGTAGAGCAGGCGGGCGCCCGGCACTCGGGCCGGGACCTCCTGCTCGAACCAGGCGCGCAGCCGCTGCATCGTCTCGCGCGGGTAGACGTACTTGACGCCGCCGAACTTCGACCGCTTGACGCTGCGGGCCGACTCGTCCATCTCCAGCTTCGTCCGCGGGTACCAGCCCTCCAGCACCTGCTTGCTCGACGGCGTGAACCGGTGCGTGATGACCTCGGCGGTCAGATCCACGCCGGGCACGCCCGCGAGCGCGGCGGCGACGTCGTCGAGCAGCCGCCCGTACGACTGCTCCCAGCCGTCGACGGGCATCACCGGCGCGATGGTCAGCCCGACCGGGTAGCCGGCCGCCGCGACCCGGCGCAGGGCGTCGATGCGCGCGGGCATCCGGGCCGTGCCGCCCTCGAGCCGCTCCACCTCGGCCGCGTTCAAGGAGAAGCGGATGCGGGTGCGGCCGCCGTGCGGCAGGGCCAGCAGCGGCTCGACGGCGTCGAACTTGGTGGTGAACCGCAGGGAGGCGCCGTCGCCGTGCACGCCGGTGCCGACCTGCGCGATCGCCGCCGCGAGCGACCCTGTGAGGTGCTCGATGCCGAGCGGATCGGTGTAGCAGGACAGCTCGAACGTCGTGCCCTCGCCGCCGCG
>NZ_CAXTOQ010000207.1:0-4864 GCF_964245895.1 uncultured Amnibacterium sp. | reverse complement strand
GGTCGCGACGGTCGTGCCGGACGCCACCTGCTCGCCCTGCGCGACCTGCATCGTGACGACGCCCGCGAAGGGCGCGGCGACGTGACCGGCCCGGTTCGGGTCGGCCTTCTCGGCCGTGCTGACGGTCACCGCCACGCTGCGGTCGCGGACGTAGACGGGTCGCAGCTGCCCGTTCAGCGTCGTCATGACCGTGCGGACGCCCTTCTCGTCGGGCTCGCCGATCGCCTCCAGCCCGATGAACAGGTCGACGCCGCGGCCGATGGTGACCGTGTGCTCGCTGCCCTGCCGCAGCCCGTACAGGTAGTCGGCGGTGTCGAGCACCGACAGGTCGCCGAACAGGTCGTGCAGCTCGCCGAACTGCTTCGTCGGTCCCGGGAACAGGAGGCGGTTCAGGGTCGCTCGGCGGGTCGCCGGGTCCGCGGCGAGCGCCTCCCGGTCCGCGTCCGCGAGGTCGGTGACCCCGACCCGGACGGTCCGACCGGCGAGCACCTTCGTGCGGAACGGCTCCGGCCAGCCGCCGGGCAGGTCGCCCAGCTCGCCGGCCATGAAGCCGACGACGGAGTCGGGGATGTCGTACCGCTCCGGGTGCTGCTCGAAGTCGTGCGGGTCCGCGTCGGTCGCCGCGAGCTGCAGCGCGAGGTCGCCGACCACCTTCGACGACGGCGTCACCTTCGGGATGCGGCCGAGGATCGCGTTGCTGGCGGCGTAGAGGTCCTCGACGGTCTCGAACCGGTCGGCGAGGCCGAGCGCGATCGCCTGCTGGCGCAGGTTCGACAGCTGGCCGCCGGGGATCTCGTGCGTGTAGACCCGCCCGGTGGGGCCGGGCAGGCCCGACTCGAACGGCCTGTACCGCGCGCGGACCGCCTCCCAGTACGGCTCGAGATCGGCCACCGCCTTCAGCGGGATGCCGGTGTCGCGCTCGGTGTGCGCGAGCGCGGCGACGAGCGCGGAGAAGGACGGCTGGCTCGTCGTGCCGGCCATCGGCGCGGAGGCGACGTCGACCGCGTCCGCGCCCGCGTCGCTCGCGGCCAGCGGGGTGGCGAGCTGGCCGCCCGCCGTGTCGTGGGTGTGCACGTGCACGGGCAGGTCGAACTCGCGGCGGAACGCCTCCACCAGCCGCGCTGCGGCACGCGGGCGCAGGAGGCCCGCCATGTCCTTGATGGCGAGCACGTGGGCGCCGGCGCGCACCATCTGCTCGGCGAGGCGCACGTAGTAGTCCAGCGTGTAGAGGGTCTCCGCCGGGTCGAGCAGGTCCGCGGTGTAGCAGACGGCGGTCTCGGCGACCGCGGTGCCGGTCGCCAGCACCGCGTCGACCGCCGGGCGGATCTGCGCGACGTCGTTCAGGGCGTCGAAGATCCGGAACACGTCGACGCCCGTCGCCGCGGCCTCCGCGACGAACACGTCGGTGACCTCCGTCGGGTACGGCGTGTAGCCGACGGTGTTCCTGCCGCGCAGCAGCATCTGGATCGCGATGTTCGGCAGCGCCTCGCGCAGCCGCGCGAGCCGCTCCCACGGGTCCTCGCCGAGGAAGCGCAGCGCGACGTCGTAGGTCGCGCCGCCCCACGCCTCCACGCTGAGCAGCTGCGGCGTCGAGCGGGCGACGGACGGGGCGACGGCGACGAGGTCGCGGGTGCGCACCCGGGTGGCGAGCAGGGACTGGTGCGCGTCGCGGAACGTGGTCTCCGTCACCGCGAGGGGGGTCTGCGCGCGCAGCGCCGTCGCCCAGCCGACCGGGCCGAGCCGGTCGAGCAGCTGCTTGGAGCCCGCGGGCGGCGCGGCCTGCAGGTCGACCGCCGGCAGCTTGTCGACCGGGTTCGGACCGCGCGGGATCGGCCCGTTCGGCTGGTTCACGGTGACGTCGGCGAGGTGGTTCAGGATCTTGGTCGCGCGGTCCCGACTGGGGTTCTGCCGGAGCAGGTGGGGCCGCTCCTCGATGAACGCCGTCGACAGGTCGCCTGCCGCGAACGCGGGGTCCTCGAGCACCGCCTGCAGGAACGGGATGTTGGTCGCGACGCCGCGGATGCGGAACTCCGCCAGCGCGCGCTTCTCGCGGGCGACGGCGCTCGCGAAGTCGCGGCCGCGGCAGGTCAGCTTCGCCAGCATCGAGTCGAAGTGGGGGCTGATCTGCGCGCCCGGGTTGATGGTGCCGCCGTCGAGCCGCACGCCCGCGCCGCCCGGGGACCGGTACGTGGTGATCCGGCCGGTATCGGGCCGGAAGCCCTGGGCGGGATCCTCGGTCGTGATGCGGCACTGGATCGCAGCGCCCCGGATCCGCAGGTCCTCCTGCGCGAGGCCGAGGTCGGCCATCGTCTCGCCCGCGGCGATGCGCATCTGGGAGGCGACGAGGTCGACGTCCGTGATCTCCTCCGTCACGGTGTGCTCGACCTGGATGCGCGGGTTCATCTCGATGAACACGTGCTCGCCCGCCCGCTCCCCCGCGGTGTCGAGCAGGAACTCGACCGTGCCGGCGTTCACGTAGCCGATCGACCGGGCGAACGCGACGGCGTCCCGGTGGAGCGCCTCGCGGGTCTCCTGGTCGAGGTTCGGCGCGGGCGCGATCTCGACGACCTTCTGGTGCCGCCGCTGCACCGAGCAGTCGCGCTCGAACAGGTGGAGGGTCGTGCCCTCGGCGTCGGCGAGGATCTGCACCTCGATGTGCCGCGGCCGCAGCACCGCCTGCTCGAGGAACATCGTCGGGTCGCCGAACGCGCTGTCCGCCTCCCGCATCGCCGCCTCGAGCGCCGGCCGCAGCTCCTCCGCCGTCTCGACGCGCCGCATCCCCCGCCCGCCGCCGCCGGCGACGGCCTTCGCGAAGATCGGGAAGCCGATGCCGGCCGCGGCGGCGAGCAGCTCGTCGACGTCCCGGCTCGGCGGGGACGAGCGCAGCACCGGCACGCCGGCGGCGATCGCCTGCTCCTTCGCGGTCACCTTGTTGCCTGCGCTGCGCAGCACCCGCGCGGGCGGGCCGATGAACGTGATGCCCGCGGCCGCGCACGCGTCCGCCAGCTCCGGGTTCTCGGACAGGAAGCCGTAGCCCGGGTAGACGGCGTCGGCACCGGACAGGCGGGCGACGCGGATGATCTCCGCGACGTCGAGGTACGCGCGCACCGCGTGGCCCGGCTCGCCGATCTGGTAGGACTCGTCGGCCTTCTGCCGGTGCAGCGACTCGCGGTCCTCGTACGGGAACACCGCGACCGTCTTCGCGCCCAGCTCGTAGGCGGCCCGGAAGGCCCGGATCGCGATCTCGCCGCGGTTGGCGACCAGGATCTTCGTGAACACCGGAGCGTCTCCAACACGTCGTGGGCGCGGCGGATCCCCGGCCCGGTGGGGCTTCGCCGCTAACCTACTGGGCGTGCATGTGCTGAGTGTCAGCTCCCTGAAGGGCGGGGTCGGGAAGACCACGGTGACGCTCGGCCTGGCCTCCGCGGCCTTCGCCCGAGGCGTCTCGACCCTGGTCGTCGACCTGGATCCGCAGGCGGACGTGTCCACCGGCATGGACGTGCCGGTCGCCGCGGTCAACGTCGCCGACGTGCTCGCGAGCCCGAAGGAGAAGACGGTCCGCGCCGCGATCACGCCGTCGGGCTGGACGCGCGGCCGCGGCGGCGTCGTCGACGTGATGGTCGGCTCGCCCGCCGCGATCAACTTCGACGGCCCGCACCCGTCGGTCCGCGACATCTGGAAGCTCGAGGAGGCGCTCGCGCACGTCGAGGCCGAGTACGAGCTGGTGCTGGTCGACTGCGCGCCGTCGCTGAACGCGCTGACCCGCACCGCCTGGGCCGCCTCCGACCGGGTGTCCGTCGTCACCGAGCCCGGGCTGTTCTCGGTCGCCGCGGCCGACCGGGCGCTGCGCGCGATCGAGGAGATCCGCCGCGGCCTGTCGCCGCGCCTGCAGCCGCTCGGCATCATCGTGAACCGCGCCCGCATGCAGAGCCTCGAGCACCAGTTCCGCATCAAGGAGCTGCGCGACATGTTCGGCCCGCTCGTGCTCAGCCCGCAGCTGCCCGAGCGCACCTCCCTGCAGCAGGCGCAGGGCGCGGCGAAGCCGCTGCACGTGTGGCCGGGCGAGAGCGCGCAGGAGCTGGCGGGCATGTTCGACCAGCTGCTCGAGCGCGTGCTGCGCACCGGCCGCGTCGGCGAGTTCGCCACCTCCGAGATCCCGACGCAGCTGCCGGCGGGCCGCTCGGCCTGAGGCGCGCTCCCCGAGCACGACAGCAGGAAGAATCCGCAACAGCAGGAGGAATCCGGCCGGTTCTTCCTGCTGAACGTCGTTCTTCCTGCTGTCGTGCTCGGATGTTCCTGCCGACGGGCTCGGAGACGGCGGCCGGCCGGCCGTGAGGCGCGTGCTCCCGCCGGATCCTGCTCCGGCGGCCCGAGGACCAGGCGGCGGCCGCCGAAGCGCCTCCGCAATCGCAGCGGAACCCTTCAGCAGGAAGAATCCACGTCAGCAGGAAGAATCCGGCCGGTTCTTCCTGCTGGACGTCGTTCTTCCTGCTGACGTGCTCGGGAATTCCTGCCGAAGTGCTCGTCGTCAGAGCACGGGCAGCGCACGACACGCAGACAGCGCTGAGGACCCCCCGAGTCGAGGGGTCCTCAGCGCGACGTCTGTCGTGCCGCGCTCAGCCGGCGGCGCGCGCCGCGCGGCGCAGCGCCAGCTCGTCCATGGCGTCCGACGTCTGGTCGGACTCGATCTCGACCAGGTTGGACTCCACCTCCCGCAGCACCTTGCCGACGGCGATGCCGAACACGCCCTGGCCCCGCTGGAGCAGATCGATGATCTCCTCCTGCGTGGTGCACAGGTACACGCTCGCGCCGTCCGACATCAATGTGATGCGAGCCAGGTCCGTGATCCCCCGATCACGGAGCT
>NZ_CAXTOQ010000206.1:0-4890 GCF_964245895.1 uncultured Amnibacterium sp. | reverse complement strand
TTTGGTCCCTTCAAACGGCCCCATCACCGCTTACACAAACCATCAGACACGCTCGGCGAGGGCGCCGCGCGCGAGGACCGTCGCTCCCCCGACGGCCGCCGGCATCGCGAACACGGCGCCGAGCGGGATCAGGAACAGCACCCACGTCGCCACGCCGAAGCCCAGCGCGCGGGCACGGCTGCGCCCGAGGATGCGGCGACGGTCGCGCAACCGGTAGCCGCGGGCGTCGAACGGCGCCCCGGTCAGCTCCACGGTCAGGAACCAGCCGCCGACCACGGCGCCGAAGACCCCGCCGAGCACGGCTCCGGCCACCGGGACGAGGCCGAGCAGGAACGAGACGAGCCCCACCGCGACGGAGGCGAGCAGCAGCACGATCCCGTCCCGAGCGGCTCGCAGGACGCCGCGCAGCAGCGGCTCGTCGCGCTCCTGCGGCGGGTCGCCGAGCCGGCGCTCGACCGCGCCGGAGATGCGCTCGTAGAAGGGGTCCCCCACGGTCAGCACGACGGCCGTGAACGAGAGCGCCGCGACGGCGACGGCCACGACGAGCAGGGCGATGCCCACGACGACGTGGGCGCCGGACGCCCACGGCTCGCCCCATCCGCTCGCGAAGGGCGTCAGCGCCGTCGCCACGTCGTCGATGGAGGCGATCAGGGCGACGAGCAGCCCGACCCACACGGCGCCGACGAGCAGCGCCGGGATCGCGCCGAGGAGCATCAGGCGCGGCGAGGTCGCCCAGAACCGGAAGCCGCGGCCGAGGTCGCCGACCCCGCGGAGGAACTCGCGCACGGGACGATCCTCCCGTGCCGGGGCGGTCAGAGCCGGGCGAGCCCCTGCCGGATCAGGTCGGGCAGGTCGGCGGGCTCGAACGGCTCCCCCGAGGCCGCGAGGTCGTCGGCCGTCCACCACCGGGAGGCGACGATGTCGTCGCGCTCGTCCGGCATCCATCCGGCGTCGCTCGGCTCGAAGTGCTGCGTGCGGATCGCGAACCACGACCAGTGGCCGAGCTCGTAGGGGTGCCAGGCCGTGTCGACCGCGAAGTCCACGTGCGCGAACGGCTCGCCGACCGAGTCGACGACGAGCCCGGTCTCCTCCCGCAGCTCCCGCACCCCCGCCGCAGGGAAGTCCTCGCCGGGGTCCACGCCGCCGCCCGGGGTGATCCAGCGGGGTGGGACCGCGTGGTCCTTGCCGTAGGTGAGGAACAGCAGCACGCGCTCGTCGTGGTCGGCGACGACGAGCCTGGAGGTCGACCGCTCGGCCACGCGCTACTCCCCCGGGATCGGCGCGAAGCTCGAGACGTCGCCCACCAGCCGGGTGCGGTCGGCGGGCACGGGCTCGACGGCCGCCGCCGCGATCTCCTCCGCGAACTCCTGCACGTTGTAGAGGCGCCCTGCGGCCTCCCGGCGGGCGTCGAGCGCTCCCGGGCTGGCGCGGTTCAGGATCTGCGCGGTGACCGTGCCCTCGATCATGTCGCCGGAGACGACGACGAACCCGATCCCGAGCGCCTCGAGCGCGGGGATGCGCGCGCGCAGCGCGTCCTCGCCGGCCCGCTTGCTGCGCGCGACGGGCTCGTACTCCGGCATCGTCGGCGTCGTCGCGATGAAGTGCGCCTGGTGGCTGGTGACGAAGACGACCCGCGATCCCGGGTCCATCAGCGGCACCGCCGCCTCGAGCACCCGAACCTGCGCGTCCCGGTTCAGTTGCAGCGCGTAGTCCTCCGCCGCGCCCGCCTCCATCCCGCCCGAGGCGTTCAGCATCAGCAGATCGAGGCCGCCCCACTCGCGGACGACCGCCCGCATCAGCGCCTCGACGGACTCGCCGTCGGTGAGGTCGGCGCGCACGGCGAACGACTCCCCTCCGGCGTCCCGCACCTTCTGCACGACCGCGTCCGCCCGGCGGACCTTCTTCTCGTCGCGGTAGTTGATCACCACGTCGAAGCCGCGCCCGGCGAGCAGCACCGCGGTGTCGGCGCCGATGCCGCGGGAGGAACCGGTGATCAGGGCGCGCTTGCGCACGGGCACGAGGTCGGCGTCTCGGTCGCTCACGGGCGCCGAGCCTATCGGTCGTGCCGCGCGCCGCCCGGTGCTACCGTTCGAGGCCGGACCACAGGAGTACGCCGATGTTCCCCGACCTCTTCGCCTACACCTGGGTGCTCTGGCTGGTGGTCGTCGTCGCCGCGGTCGTGCTCGAGCTGCTGAGCCTGAACCTGGTCTTCGCCATGATCGCGATCGGCTCGCTCGTGGGCGGCCTGGGGACCTGGCTGCTCGGCTGGCCGGTCGCCGTGCAGGTGCTCGCGGCCGCCGTGCTGTCGGCCCTGCTCGTCTTCATCATCCGGCCGGTGCTCTACCGGCTGCTCGTGGCGGGCAGGCCGCGCGAGCTGACCAACGTGGACGCCCTGTCCGGCATGACCGCCAGGGCGACCGTCCCCTTCGTGGACGGCGGCGGCTTCGCCCGCCTCGCGAACGGCGAGACCTGGACCGCGCGGCTCGACACCGCGAACGAGCACGCGGAGGTGGGCGCAGGCGCCCGGCTCACCGTGGTGAGCATCGACGGCGCCACCGCCGTCGTCTCGCCGGCGACCATCCCGAACCCCGGAACCGGAGCGACCCCATGACCGAAGCAGGCGCATTCCTCGGCCAGCTGTTCCTGATCGTCCTCGCGATCGTCGTCGTCATCTTCGTCATCGTCGTGCTCGCCAGGGCGGTGCGGGTCGTGCCGCAGGCCAGGGCGGGGGTCGTCGAGCGGCTCGGCCGGTACCACAAGACGCTCCTGCCGGGTCTGAACCTGCTCGTGCCGTTCATCGACCGTCTGCGGCCGCTGCTCGACCTGCGCGAGCAGGTCGTCTCCTTCCCTCCGCAGCCGGTGATCACCGAGGACAACCTCGTCGTCTCGATCGACACCGTCGTCTACTTCCAGGTGACGGACGCGCGGGCGGCCACCTACGAGATCGCGAACTACCTGGTCGCCGTCGAGCAGCTGACCACGACGACGCTGCGCAACGTCGTCGGCGGGCTGAACCTGGAGGAGGCGCTCACCAGCCGCGACAACATCAACGGCCAGCTGCGGGTCGTGCTGGACGAGGCGACCGGCAAGTGGGGCATCCGCGTCAACCGGGTCGAGCTGAAGTCGATCGAGCCGCCGGTGTCCATCCAGGACTCGATGGAGCAGCAGATGCGCGCCGAGCGCAGCCGCCGCGCCCAGATCCTGACCGCCGAGGGCACGAAGCAGTCCGCGATCCTCCAGGCCGAGGGCGAGCGGCAGTCGCAGATCCTGCAGGCCGAGGGCGAGGCGCAGGCCCGCGTCCTCCGCGCCGAGGGCGAGGCGAAGGCCATCCAGACGGTGTTCGACGCGATCCACGCCGGGAACCCGGACGGCCCCCTGCTCGCGTACCAGTACCTCCAGACGCTGCCGAAGCTCGCGGACGGCGCCTCGAACAAGCTGTGGATCATCCCGTCGGAGCTGACGGAGGCGCTGAAGGGCATCGGCGGCGGGTTCACGCAGGGCATCGGTCAGGCCGCTGCGGCCGCAGGTCAGCGCGAGCGCCGCGAGCCGGCCGCGCCGGCGCCCTCGTCGGTGCGTCCCCCCGAGCCGTCCGTGGCGCCCGCGCAGGCGGCTCCGCCGGCCGAGCCCGCGCCGCCCGCCGCGGCGCAGTGAGCCGCAGCGACTGGTTCGAGGGCCCGCTCCCCCGGATCCTCGCGCACCGGGGCCTGGCGCTCGACGCGCCGCAGAACAGCATCGGCGCCTTCCAGGCCGCGCTCGCCGCCGGCGCGACGCACCTCGAGACGGACGTGCGGGCGACGGCGGACGGTGCGGCGGTGCTGGTGCACGACGCCGAGCTGCCCGATCGGAGGCCGATCGGCACGCTGCGGCTCGGCGAGCTGCGGAAGGCGCTGCCCCAGGTCGCGACGCTCGAGGAGGCGCTGGTCGCGCTGCCGGACGCCCGCTTCAACATCGACGTGAAGCACCAGGACGCCGTCGCGCCCGCGGCGGCTGCGGTGCAGCACGTCGGCGCCGCGCCGCGGGTCCTGCTCACCTCCTTCTCCGGCCGCCGACGCCGCGCCGCGCTGCGGCTGCTGCCGACGGCCTCGACGTCGGCGTCGTCTACCGGCGTGGCCGGCGCGATCGCGAGCCTGCGCCTGCACACGCCCGGGCTGACCCGGCTGGCGCTGCGCGGCGTGCAGGCGGTGCAGATCCCCGAGCGCGCGGCGCGGACCGACCTCGCCACCCCCTGGGCGATCGCGGCGCTCCATGCCGCCGGGGTCGAGGTGCACTTCTGGGTGATCAACGACCCGGTGCGGATGCGGGAGCTCGTCGCGCGGGGCGCCGACGGCATCGTCACCGACCGCGCCGACCTGGCGAGGGACGCGCTCCGCTGACCCTCCGAAGGTTCTGAGAAACCCCCTCCGAGCCGAGGTGCGCGCCGAAGGACTGTTAGACCGGACGCGGGGAGAGGGGACGATACGAATGGCTGATCGCAGTCTGCGAGGAATGCGTCTCGGCGGGCAGAGCCTGCAGAGCGAGGAAGGCGTGGTGTTCTCGGAGCGCCAGGTGCGCGAGTACCAGGCCACCGACGGGAGCACGTTCTCGGTGACGTTCGCCGCGGAGGCGGACATCCCCGAGCGGTGGACCAGCCCGAGGACCGGGCAGGAGGGCCAGCTGCTCGAGGAGGACGGCACCCTCGCGGCGCAGACCGTCAAGGAGACGAAGCCGCCGCGCACCCACTGGGACATGCTGCTCGAGCGGCGCACCCGCGCCGAGCTCGAGGAGCTGCTGGAGGAGCGTCTGCAGTACTTGCGCGCCCGCCGCGGCAAGACGAACGACAAGAAGGCGTCCTAGCGCGCCGACCTCGTCGAGAGGCGCCGTCCCCCGGGGGCGGCGCCTCTCGTCGTCTCA
>NZ_CAXTOQ010000205.1:0-4991 GCF_964245895.1 uncultured Amnibacterium sp. | reverse complement strand
CGTCGACGGCGCCGCGGTGGGCGGCGTCTCGCTGTTCGCGTCGGACGAGCTCGCGCACCACGCGGAGGTGGGCATCGGCCTGATCCCGGAGGCGCGGGGGCGCGGCATCGGCACCGAGGCGATAGCGCAGGTCGTGGAGTTCGCGTTCGTGCGCCGGAACCTGCGCCGGCTGCACCTGCAGGCGATCGCGTCGAACGTCGGCGCGATCCGGGTGTACGAGCGGGCGGGCTTCGCCGTCGAGGGTCGCCTGCGCGAGCACGCCTGGGTCCGCGGCGCCTACGAGGACATCGTGCTCATGGGGCTGCTGCGCTCGGAGTGGGCCGCGCGTCGCGACCTCGGCTGAGGGAGTCCCCGCAGCGTCGCACGGGGTCGCGGTGCGTCAGGCGCGCGCGCCGCAGCGGCGCAGCGCGAGCACCAGCAGGGCCTCGGCCACGCGGACGACCTCGTCGATGCGCACCTGCTCGCGCGGCGCGTGCGCGAACCGCACGTCGCCGGGTCCGTAGTGCAGCGTCGGGATGCCGCCGAGCCCCGCGTACAGGCGCAGATCGCTGCCGTAGGGCGCGGCCGACTCCTCGGGCGAGGCGCCGCCGACGGCCACGACCGCCGCCCGCACTTCGTCGAGCAGCGGATCGCCCGACGGCAGCATGCCGCTCGCGAACCGACCGCCCGGCCAGTCGAGCCGCACGGGGTGGTCGCGGAGCCACGGGTCGAGGGCGCAGGCCTCGTCGATCGCGTGCTCGAGCGCCGCTCGCGTCTCCGCCGGGTCCTCCCCGAGCCGGACGCCCATCCGTCCCTCCGCGACCAGCAGGTCCGGGACGCTGCTCGCCCAGTCGCCCGCCCGGATGCGGCCGACGGAGATCGGGTAGGGCAGCGTCGTGTCGCGGAAGAGCGGTGCGGGATCGGCGTTCCGCTCCCGCTCGAGCTCCTGCAGCGCTCGGTGCACGGGGAGGTAGGCGTCGAGCGCGCTGACCCCCTCCAGGCGCGTGCTGCCGTGCGCCGCGCGACCGGCGATCCGCAGTCGGAAGGTGAGCGATCCCGCGTTCGCCGTCACGACGCGGCCGCTCGTCGGCTCAGTCAGCACGGCCGCGTCGGCGCGGTGGCCGCGGCGCATCGTCGCGAACGCGCCCAGCCCGCCGTCCTCCTCGCTGATGACGGAGTGGACCGCGAGCGGCCGCTCCAGGATCACCCCGGCCGCGGCGATCGTGCGCGCCACCGCCGTGTTCACCGCGACCCCCGCCTTCATGTCGCAGGCGCCGCGGCCGTGCACGGCACCGTCGGCGATGCGGCCCTCGAAGGGTCCGCCGTCGACCCAGCGCGCCGGATCGCCGGTGGGCACGACATCGACGTGCCCTTGCAGCGCGAGACCCGGCCGACCGTCGCCACCGAGCACGCCGACGACGCCGTACCCCTCCGACCGCTCGGCCTCGGTGCCCGGATGCTCCGGATCCGCGGCCAGCGCACCGAGGTCGAACGACCACAGGTCGACCTCGAAGCCGGCGGCGCGCAGCTGGTCCGCCTGCCGGTGCTGCAGGTCGGACTCGGCCGCGGAGGCGGTGATGCTCGGGATGCGGACGAGGTCGACGAGGTCCTGCACGAGCGCGGCAGGGTCGAGGAGGCCGAGGACCCGCTCCTCGAGCGGAGTGACGGGATGCACAGGCACAAGTCCTAGCGCATCGGGACTCGTGCGGTCATACTGCGCGACCGGTCGCGGGCCAGCGCTACCGCCGCAGCGCGACGCGGGCGAGGCGGTTGCCGGCGAACTGCCCGACCTGCACGATCACGATGATGGTGGCGACGGTGATGTACACGACCTCGTAGTTCGAGCGCTGGATGCCGTAGGTGATCGCGTAGTCGCCGAGGCCGCCGCCGCCGATCAGGCCGACCTGCGCCGACATGTCGACGATGCCGACGAAGAGGAACGTGTAGCCCAGGATCAGCGGCCCGAGCCCCTCGGGGATCAGCACGGTGACGATGATGCGGAGGGGGGAGGCGCCGGCTGCGCGGGCGGCCTCGAGCACGCCCGGCTCGACCGCGAGGAGGTTCTGCTCGACGATCCGCGAGACCGCGAACGCGGCCGAGAGCGACAGCGCGAAGGTCGCCGCGGACGGCCCGATGTACGTGCCGAGCACGGCGATCGTGAGCGGGGCGATCGCGGTGACGAAGATGATGAACGGGATCGGGCGGACGATGTTCACGATCACGTTCAGCACCGTGAACAGGGTCGGGTTGGACAGCAGGCCGCCGCGGCGGGTGACCGCCAGCGCGACCCCGAGCACGAGGCCGAGCACCCCCGAGACGACGATCGAGATCAGGACGATGTAGAGCGTCTGGCCGATCGCGGTGACGTAGGCGGGCAGGTCCGCGAGGAAGTCGTCCACGTCAGTGCTCCTCGAAGTCCAGGTCGGCGGCGCGCAGCGACTCGAGCGCCGCCTCCACCGCGGCCGGGGCGCCGGTCAGCGCGTAGGTGAGGGCGCCGACCGGCCGGCCGCCGAGCTCGCCGATGCCGCCGTGCACCAGCTCCGCCTCCACGCCGCTCAGCGCGCGGGCGATCGCGGCGACGAGGCCGGGCCGATCCGTCACGGACACCGTGATCACGCGGCCGTCGTGCGTGCCGCGGATGCGGTCGAGCACGGCGGCGCTCGGCCGGTCGTGCAGCGCGCCGCGCACGAAGCGCGTCGCCGCGGGGGAGGAGGGGGATGCGAACACGTCGTAGAGCGCGCCCTGCTCGACCACCCGGCCCTCGTCCATGACGACGACGCGGTCGGCGATCGCCCGGACCGCCTCCATCTCGTGGGTGATCAGCACGATGGTGACGCCCAGCTCGCGGTTCACCCGCTGCAGCAGCGACAGCACGTCGGCGGTCGTCTCCGGGTCGAGCGCGCTCGTCGCCTCGTCCGCGAGCAGCAGGTGCGGGTCGGTCGCGAGCGCCCGGGCGATGCCCACGCGCTGCTTCTGGCCGCCGGACAGCTGCTCGGGGTAGGCGTGCGCCTTCTCGAGCAGGCCGACGAAGTCGAGCAGGCGCGCGACGCGGCGGTCGCGCTCCTCCCGAGGCACGCCGGCGACGCGCAGCGGGTACGCGACGTTGCCGGCGACCGTGCGGGAGCGGAACAGGTTGAACTGCTGGAAGATCATCCCGATCCCGCGGCGGACGGGCCGCAGCTGCCGCTCGGTCAGCGCCGTGATCTCGTCGTCGCCGACGTGGACGGTGCCGGAGGTGGGCCGCTCGAGCCCGTTGATCAGCCGGACGAGCGTGCTCTTGCCCGCGCCGGAGTAGCCGATGACGCCGACGATCGAGCCGCGCTCGACCTCCAGCGTCACGTCGTCGACGGCGAGGACGCCGCCGTAGGCCTTCGAGACCGATTCGATGCGGACCGATGCGACCACCGGTCCTCCTTCCCTCACGGGTGGTCCGCCCGGATCCGGGCGGACCACGACCGATCCGTCTACTGCTGCGCGGACTTCGCGTCGGCCTCGACGGTGGCGAGGATGCCCTGCAGCTTCTCGGGGCTCCAGGTCTGGAAGACCGCGTCGCCGCCGTTCTCCTTCTGCACCTCGTCGGTGATCGAGGCGTCGTGGTACAGCGCGGCGAGCTTCAGCAGCACCGGGTCCTTCGCGTCGGCCTTGCGGGCGACGAACGCGTTCACGTACGGCTCGGCACCGGCGCTCGCGGGGTCGTCCTTCGCGATGACCTGGTCCTTCGGCAGGCCGGCGTCCACCGCGTAGTTCTTGTTCACGATCGCTGCGGCGACGGAGCCGTTCTTCAACGCGGTGGCCGTCTGCGAGGCGTCGATCGGCTGCACGTCGACCTTCGCCGTCTCGATGTCCTTCGTCGTCGAGAACGCGGTGCCGCCGTCCTTCAGCGTGAGCAGGCCGGCGCTCTGCAGCACGAGCAGGCCGCGGGCCTCGTTGACGGCGTCGTTCGGGATCGCCACCTTCGCCTTCGCCGGCAGCGCCGACGCGTCGTCGTACTTCGTCGAGTACAGGGGCAGCGGGTAGATCGCGGTCGCACCGATCGGCTGCAGGTCGTCGCCGTTGGTCACGTTGTAGTTGGCGAGGTACTGCAGGTGCTGGAACTCGTTGAGGTCCAGCTGCTTCTGCTTCAGGGCCGGGTTCGGCTGGCTGTAGTCGGTGAAGTTCACGTACTTCACCGACACGTTCAGCTGCTGCTTCGCGAGCGTCGCGAAGGTCTTCCAGTACGGCTGCGAGATGTCGGCGATCCCGATCGTGACGGTCCGGGCGGGCTCGCTGCTGCCGCCTGCCGCGGCGTCGCTGCCGCTCGGCCGGTTCACGAGGACCAGCGTGGCGATCACCGCGACGACCACGGCGGCCGCGACGACGATCGTCGTGATGATCGGGCCCCTCCGACGCTCCCGCTGCGGCAGGGTGGGGGCGTCGTCCGGCTCGGTTCCGCTCATGGTGGGCCTCTGCTCTCGTCGCGACCGCCGGGCGGATCTCGTCCGGCGGGCTCCGACTCTGCGCGACGACCTCGCCGGAGCCCGAATCCCGACCGACACATGACGGCGTGCGACGAACGATGACGCCGCGGGTGGCGCTCGCCGGGAGTCGATGCATGCGGAGGAGCGGCCCTCTTGATCGGCGCCCGCTCCGCGACGAAGATGCGACCTCGACCGGAGGGGGACCATCGATGCGGCGATCGGCTTCGATAGGCGCGCTCGTGGCACTCGTGGTCGGCCTCCTGGTCGCGACGCCCGCCCCGGCGGCGACCAGCACGACGCATGCCCGCGCGGTCGCCGTCGCCTCCGACGCCGCGCACCTCGTCTTCAAGCGGCGGACGTCCGCCGCGGACCTCACGCCGGAGCCCCAGCAGGGCGACCTGCTGTACGCGGCGGACGCCGCCGGACGCGTCACGCCGCTCACCGACTTCCAGGGCGCGTCGTTCCATTCCGTGTCGCTCGTTGGCGACTTCCTGGTCCAGGCCTCGGACGGGAACGGGGGGACGGCGCAGCCGGTGCGCTACCGGAACCTCGTGA
>NZ_CAXTOQ010000204.1:0-5012 GCF_964245895.1 uncultured Amnibacterium sp. | reverse complement strand
GGTCGATCTGGGACCGGGCGGCGGCGACGCGGGTGGCCGGGTGGTCGCGGCGGGTGGCGGCCGTCGGATCGGTGTGGAGGCGCTGTCCCTCCCGGTCTACGGCGACGCGCTCCGCGGGGCCGGGCTCGCGACCGAGGCGATGGCGCTCGACTCCCGCGGCGCCGACCCGACCGGGCTGCACGCGGACGCCGCGCTCCTGACCCCGGCGCACCAGTTCCCGACCGGCGTCGTGCTCGCCCCGGATCGGCGGCGGGCGTTCGCGGAGGCGGCACGGTCCGGGCTGCTCGTCGTCGAGGACGACTACGACGGCGAGTTCCGCTACGACCGCGAGCCGGTCGGCGCCCTGCAGGCGCTCGCGCCCGACGACGTCGTGTACGCGGGCACCGCCAGCAAGACCCTCGCCCCGGCGCTGCGGCTCGGCTGGGTGGTCCTGCCCGCCCGGCTCGTGGAGGCGTTCGCCGCCGCGACCGACGGGCCGCCGCCCTCGATCGACCAGCTGGCGCTCGCCGCGCTCCTCGCCTCCGGCGGCTACGACGCGCACGTGCGCCGGATGCGGACCGTCTACCGGCGGCGCCGCGACCGGCTGCTGGCGGCGCTCGCGTCCGCCCCCGTGCGGGTGGAGGGGGTCGCGGCCGGCCTGCACGCCCTGGTGCGCCTGCCGGCCGGGGTCGACGAGGAGGCCGTCGTCGCGGCCGCCGCGGATCGCGGCCTGGCGCTCGAGGGACTGCGGCAGTACCGCGTGCCCGGAGCGCCTGCGCCGGGTCCCGGCCTGGTGGTCGGCTACGCCACCCCTCCCGCGCACCGCTTCGACGAGGCGGTCGACGTGCTCGCGCAGGTGCTGCGGCGCACGACCTGATCCGTCCGCTCCGAGGAGTTCGCGGTTCCGCAGAAACGGGCCGACACGCCGTTGCCGGACCCCTGGACGCGGCGCGCCGGGCAGGAACTGCGGATCCGCGAGGTCCCTCAGGTGAGGGGGCGGAGGTCCCCCGTGCCGTCGGCGGTCACCTGCGCGAACCGCGTGAAGCCCTCCGCGGCCAGCGCGGCCAGCTGCGCCTTGCGGTTCCGGCGCGCGCGCTCGAGGCGGACGCGCCCGCCCTCCTCCTGCGCCCGGCGCTTCGCCGCGAGCAGCGCGGCCGCGGGCACGTCGGCGTCGTGCAGCAGCACGGTCGCGACGGTGCCGTGCGCGCGGTCGGGCAGCAGGTCGACGATGCGCTCGAAGCCGATCGAGAACCCGACTGCCGGCACCTCCCGGCCCAGGAAGCGGCCGATCATCCCGTCGTAGCGCCCGCCGCCGCCGAGCGACGACGTGGAGGAGGGGTGCGCGATCTCGAAGATCGTGCCCGTGTAGTAGCCCATGCCGCGCACGAGCGTCGGATCGAAGACGAGGTCCACCTGCGGCAGCGCGTCCTTGAGCGCCAGCAGATCCGTGTACGCCGCCACGTCGAGCCAGGCTGGCGGGTCGACGGCCAGGTCCCAGCCCGCGGTCGCGAGCCCGCCGAACGCCTCCGCGAGCCCGGCGGTGTCGACGCCCTGCTCCCCCAGCTCCGACACCACCCCGGCGACGCCGATCTTGTCCAGCTTGTCGATCGTGATCAGCGCGGCCCCGCCCGCCTCCGCCGCGACGCCCCACGTGGAGAGCAGGCGGTTCAGGATCCGCCGGTCGTTGATCCGGACGGAGGCGCCCTCGAGCCCGAGCGCGTCGAGCGCGGCGCCGGTCGCACCGATCAGCTCGAGCTCCGCGATCGGCCCGGCCTCGCCCAGGATGTCGATGTCGCACTGCACGAACTGCCGGTACCGGCCCTTCTGCGGTCGCTCGGCGCGCCAGACCGGCCCGACCTGCACGGACCGGAACACCGCCGGCAGGGCGGCCTGGTTCGTCGCGTAGAACCGGGCGAGCGGCACGGTGAGGTCGTAGCGCAGCCCGAGATCGGCCACCGCGGCCACGTCGCCGGCGGTCGCCCACTGCTCGGGGCCGAGGCCACGCCTCAGCACGCTGAACGACAGCTTCTCGTTGTCGCCGCCGAGCCCGGCGTGCAGGCGGTCGTAGTCCTCGAGCGCCGGCGCCTCGATCTCGTCGAACCCGTGGCTGCGGTACACGGCCCGCAGAACCGCGAGCGCGTGCTCCCGCTTCGCCTTCTCGGCGGGGAGGAGGTCGCGCATGCCGCGCGGCGGGTTCACGGGTGCAGCCACGGCCCGATTCTCCCAGCCGAGCAGGCCGTGAGGGCTCGCTGCGCTCGCAGGTCGACCAGCGAGGGAGCGGCCGGGCGCGGGCTGCTGCGTCGCGCGGTACCTGGGGCGTCGCGCGGTACGCATGCGTACCGCGCGACGCCACGACCACCGCGCGAGGCCATCGCGACCACCGCGTGACGCCCGAGGCGCCGCGCGTCGGGGGATGCACGCTCAGCGGCCGCGATCCTCCGGGTGGAAGTCGGGCATGTAGGAGAGGCCGACGAGCATCCCCTCCGGGCTCTGCAGCCGCGCGGTCCACTGGCCCCACGGCTCCGCGTGCGCGCCGACGAGCATCTCGTGGCCGCCCGCCACCAGCTCGCGCTCGCCGTCCGCGACCGCCTCCGGCGAGGCCATCTCGAACTCGAGCCACGACTGCGGCACCGGGCGGTCCTCGGGCCACGTAGCCGTGCCGAAGGTCGCCTCCGCGGCCTGGCCCAGCGGCCAGAGCCCGAACACGTTCGCGCCGGGCAGCCCGTGCGCGTGGTAGTAGTCCGGCGCCATCTCGTCGAACCGCAGCCCGAACGCACCCGACCAGAAGGCGAGCCCCTCGTCGCCGGTCGTCGTGATCGGCCCGAAGCCCGCGATGAACCGGATCTCCATGCCCGGCACCCTAGAGGGACGCGCCGACGCGGCGCCCCCGACGGGGACCCGGGAATCCCCCTGCAGGAGGAGGTGACGCGGCCGGGGCCGTCGCTACGGTCGCCCCATGCAACCCGCCGGGATCGTCGTGGAGGGGGTGCGGCGATCGTTCGGATCGACGCATGCCGTCCGCGAGATGACCTTCTCCGCCGCCCCGGGCCGCGTGACCGGGCTCATCGGACCGAACGGGTCAGGGAAGACGACGCTGCTGCTCATGCTCGCGACGCTGCTCGCGCCGGACGCCGGCACGATCCGCATCGGCGGGCTCGACCCGCTGCAGGATCCGGCGGGCGTGCGGTCGATCACCGGGTGGATGCCGGACGTGCTCGGCTCGTGGGCGTCCCTCACGACGCGGGCCACGCTCGAGCTGACGGGCCGCCTCCACGGCTTGAGCAGGCAGGGCGCGCCGACCCGGGCGGCGGAGCTGATCGCGCTGGTGGGTCTCGGCGCGCTCGCCGACCAGCCGACCCGGGTGCTGTCCCGCGGCCAGAAGCAGCGGATGAGCCTCGCCCGCGCCCTCGTGCACGACCCCGCGGTGCTGCTGCTCGACGAGCCCGCGAGCGGCCTCGACCCGGAGGCGCGCGTCGACCTGCGGGTGCTGGTGCGGCGCCTCGCCGGCGAGGGCCGCACCGTGCTGGTCTCGAGCCACGTGCTCGCCGAGCTGGAGGAGATGGCCGACGACGCCGTCTACGTGCAGGGCGGCGAGAGCGTCGACCCGGACCGGGTGGATGCGCTGCGCACCCGGCCGCGCCTCTGGCGGGTGCGGGCGGAGGACCACGTCGCGCTCGACGCGGCGCTCGCGGAGCGGGACGACGTGTCGGCGGACCACCTCGGCCGCCTCGTGCCGGTGCGGGACGAGGCGGAGGCCGCCGACCTGCTCGCGCGCCTCGTCGCCTCCGGGGTCCGCGTCGTGGCGTTCGCGCCCGCCGCGGGCGAGATGGAGCGGACGTTCCTCGAGCTGACGAAGGAGGGCCGGGCATGAGGTCCGCGACGCTGGCGGTCGGCACGATCGTCGACCTCGAGCTGCGGCAGCGCGTCCGCAGCACCGCCTGGTACGTGCTGCTCGGCGTCTGCGCCGTGCTGCTGCTCGCCGTGACGCTGCTGCTGCTCGCGACAGCGGGCGTGTTCGGGCGGGAGGGCGGCCCGCAGGCGGTGTCCGCGATCGTCTTCTTCGTGCTGCTGCTCGGCACGCTCGTGACGCCGGCGCTGTCCGGCGGCGCGATCAACGGCGACCGCGACGCGGGCACCCTCGCAACGACTCAGGTCACGCTGATCCGCGGCTGGCAGCTGGTGCTCGGCAAGTTCCTCGCCGCCTGGACCGCCTCGCTCGCGTTCCTGGTCGTGGCGCTGCCGTTCCTGCTCGTCGCCGCCGTGTTCGGCGGCGCCGACCTCGGCGTGATGCTCACGGCGCTCGCCGTCACGGTGCTCGAGCTGGGCGTGATCGCCGCCGTCGGCGTGGGGCTGTCGGCGGTCATCGCCCGGCCGATCTTCTCGGTGGTGACGACGTACCTCGTCGTCGCGGCGCTCTCGATCGGCACGCTGGTCGCATTCGGGCTCGGCGGGCTGGCGTTCCCCACGAAGGCCACCAGCACGTACGAGAGCTACTCGCAGTCGGCCTTCGACGCCGACGGGAACGTCGTCGACCCGGTCTGCGACCCGCCGGTGACGACCACCTCCGACGTGCCCACCTACGACCACCTGTGGGGGATCCTCGCCGCGAACCCCTACGTCGTGCTGGCGGACGCGGTACCCGGGCGGTACGACGCGCAGGGCTACCCGCGGGACGCGTTCGCGGCGGTGAAGATCGGCGTGCGGAGCGCCCAGATCCCGCAGGACCGCGACACCTACACCAGCGACTGCAACCCGAGCAGGAACACGGGCTCCTCGCTGTCGTCGACGCAGATCCTGGAGCGGACGGTCCCGACCTGGACGGTCGGGCTGCTCATCCACCTCGTGCTGGCCCTCGCCGCGCTGCTCGCCGCGGTCCGCGCGGTGCGGACGCCGGCGAGGCGCCTGGCCCGCGGGACCCGCATCGCCTGATCCGCGAGCACCTCGGCAGGCCAGCGGCGCTTCAGCAGGCCGGAACCGCCTGGGGTGTCCCGCGGGTTGTGGAGGTTCGGCCTGGTGATTGCATTGGTGAAACG
>NZ_CAXTOQ010000203.1:0-5023 GCF_964245895.1 uncultured Amnibacterium sp. | reverse complement strand
CGGCGCGGACGGCGCCTGGTACCGCCGCGTGCAGCACCGGCACGAGGGGCGGATCGAGTCCGGCGAGGTGGAGGCGGACGTGCGCTTCGCCGACGTCGCGGCCGATGACGGCGTGCAGGAGGCGATCGATGCCGCCTACGCGGCGAAGTACCCGTCGTCGCGCGGCTCGGTCGCCGCGATCAACGCCTCCGCCGCCCGGGCGACGACGCTGCGGGTCGAGCGGGCCTGACCCGCGGACGCCCGGCGCTCAGAGGTCGAACAGCGCGCGGCGGCTGGCGAGCCGCAGCTCCAGCTCGCGCATCACGATCGCGGCCAGGCTCGTCAGGTCGGCGAGGTCGTCGCTGGAGAACTCGTGCGGCTGGAAGTCGAACACGCAGAGCGAGCCCAGCCGGTGCCCGTCGTGGGTGATCAGCGGTGCGGAGGCGTACGCGCGCACGTTCGGGTCGTCGGTGACGAGCGCGTTCGCGCGCGTGCGGTCGTCCTCCCGCGCGTCGGGGATCGACCACGGGCCGTCGTGGTCAGGGACCGTCGTCGAGCAGAACGACGTGTTGCGGTCGACCTCCGCCACGTCGGTGCCCTGCCGCGACTTGTGCCACACCCGGTCCGCGTCGATGATCGAGACCAGGGCGACGGGCGCGTGCAGCATCCGCGTCGCGATGCGCGTGATGTCGTCGAAGGCGTCCTCCGGCGGGGTGTCGAGGATGTTGTATCGCCGCACCGCGGCCAGCCGCGCCGACTCCGCCCGCGCGTCCACGGGCAGCGCGTCGACGACGCGGTTCGCGACGAGGTCCTGCACCAGCAGCGCCTGGAACGCGGCCGCCACGCCTCCGGCCGACGGGCGGCGCGACGGCTCGCGCGCGGTCATCCGGGACAGCAGGTCGGCGACGCCCAGCGGGATGGACGAGGAGATCTCCGGCTGCCGCTCGAGGCGCGCGAAGGCCGAGACCTGCACGGAGCCGGGGAAGGCCGTCCGGCCCGTCAGCGCCTCCAGCAGCACGAGCCCGAGCGCGTAGACGTCCGACGCCGGCTCCGCGTCCTCGCCCTCGACCTGCTCGGGGCTCAGGTAGGCGGCCGTGCCGGTGGTGAACTCGTCGTCGGCGTCGCCGTGGATCCGCGCCGCGATGCCGAAGTCCGTCAGCTTGCCGCGCAGCCGGACCGCCTCGTCCTGCTCGGCGAGCAGCACGTTCGCCGGCTTGACGTCGCGGTGCAGGAACCCGGCCGCGTGCAGGTGCTGCAGCCCCTCGCCCAGGTCGAACCCGAGCCAGCAGACCTGCTGCGGCGTGAGCACGCCCTGCGCCAGCCGCTCCCGCAGGTCGAGGCCGCGCACGTACTCCATGACCAGGTAGAGGCGGGGGCTGCGCGGGTCGGTCGTGTCGGCGCCCGCGTCGAGCAGCGTCGTCAGCGCGTGATGGTTGAGGGAGCCGATCAGGGCCGCCTCGGCCTGCTGCTTCCGCAGCTCCTCCGGGGTGTCGGCGGGCGCGGTGAACAGCTTCACGGCGACCTCCCGGCCGATCAGGAGGTCGTGCGCCCGATGGACGACGGACATCGCTCCGCGCCCGAGCACCGGGCCCAGCCGGTACCGGCCACCGAGCGTGCGCGGCTCCGGTCTGGCCGTGGTGGCGGCGGCGTCCGTCATGCCGCAAGTTGTAGCAGGAGCGTCGGACGTCGGTGCTACCGTCCGGTCCCGTCGTGAACGTTCACGGCGCGGCGGGAGGACCAGGATGACGACGGAGACCGGGATCACACCGACGGGCGGCTGGGCCGTGCTCGGGCCGGGCCGCATCGCGCGACGCTTCCTCGCCGAGCTGCCGACCACCTCCACCCCGCTCGTCGCCGTCGGCAGCAGCGACCTCGAGCGCTCGGCGGCGTTCGCGGCGGAGGCGGCGGCGCTCGGCTACGCGGACGTCACCGCGGGCACGTACGCGGAGGCGCTCGCGGACCCGCGGGTCACCGCGGTGTACGTCGCGACGGTGCACCCGACCCACGCGCACCTCGTGCTCGACGCGATCGCGGTGGGCAAGGCCGTGCTCTGCGAGAAGCCGATGACGCCGAACGCCGGCACGACGATGGCGGTCGTCGACGCCGCGCGCCGCGCCGGCACCACGCTGGTCGAGGCGTTCGTGCCCCGGTTCCACCCGCAGCTGGGCACGCTGCTCGGCCTGCTCCGCGACGGCGCGATCGGCGACGTCCACCACCTCGACGTCGCCTTCGCCTTCCGCTCAGCGGATCGCACCGGCCGGCTGTACGACCCGGCGACCGCCGGCGGCGGCATCCTCGACGTCGGCTGCTACCCGGTGACGATGGCCATGGCTGTGGTCGGCGCGGCCACCGGCCGGCGCTCCGTCGAGCCGGTCGGCCTCGCCGCGAAGGGCGCGATCGGCCGGACCGGCGTCGACGAGTGGGCGGTCGCCGACCTCGTCCTCCCCGGCGGCATCACCGCGACCCTCCGCACCGGCGTCCGCCTGCAGGACCCGAACGCGCTCGTGATCCTCGGGTCGCGCGGCCGCATCACGGTCTCGAACCCGTGGACCATCGAGGGCGGCTCGACCATCGAGGTCGCCACCACCGAGGACGAGCCCCGGGTCATCGAGATCGAGGAGGTCGCGGTGTACGGCCTGGAGGCCGCCGCGACGGTCGCCGCCGCGCAGGCTGGCGCCGTCGAGGTGCCCGAGATGACCCTCGACGACTCGCTCGCCGCGGCCCGCACGCTGGACCGGTGGCGCGCGGCGATCGGCCTCCGCTACCCGTTCGAGGCCGAGACCGCGGCCATCCCGACCGTCTCGGGCAGGCCGCTCGCCGTGGCCGCGGACGCGCCGATGCGCTACGGGGAGCTGCCCGGGGTCGGCAAGCGGATGTCCCGCCTGGTGATGGGCTGCGACAACCAGCCGGACCTCGCGCACGCCTCCGCGATCTTCGACGTCTTCATGGAGCAGGGCGGCAACGCCTTCGACACCGCCTGGCTGTACGGCCGAGGCGAGTACGAGACCCGGCTCGGGCGGTGGATCGCCAACCGCGGCGTGCGGGAGGAGGTCGTCGTGCTCACGAAGGGGGCGCACACCCCGCACTGCGATCCGGAGTCGCTGTCGACGCAGCTGCTCGAGAGCCTCGAGCGGCAGGGCACCGACTACGCGGACGTCTACCTGATGCATCGCGACAACCCCGACGTGCCGGTCGGGGAGTTCGTCGACGTGATGGACGAGCACCGCAGGGCCGGCCGCATCCGGGTCTACGGCGTCTCGAACTGGGGCCTCGACCGCTTCGACGAGGCCAACGCGTGGGCGCGCGCGAACGGCCGGGCGGAGCTCGCGGTGCTCTCGAACCACTTCGGGCTCGCGGAGGCGTACGACGTGCCGTGGGCCGGCTGCCGGCACGTCACCGACCCGGCCTCGAAGGCGTGGCTGGAGGAGCGCCAGGTGCCGCTGCTGCCGTGGTCGAGCCAGGCGCGCGGGTTCTTCGCCCGCGCCCGGCCGGACTTCACCGACGACGCCGAGCTGGTGCGCTGCTACTACGGCGACGACAACTTCGAGCGCCTCCGCAGGGCCGAGCAGCTGGGCGCCGAGCTCGGGGTGCCGGCGACGGCGGTCGCCCTGGAGTACGTGCTCGCGCAGCCGTTCCCGACGTTCGCGCTGTTCGGCCCGCGGACGATCGAGGAGGCCCGGTCGTCGATGCGGGGCCTGTCGGTCGAGCTGACGCCGGAGCAGGTCGCGTGGCTGGACCTCCGCGCCTGACCGACGGCCGGCCCGGCTCGGGCCGCGCGACGATCCTCGACGTCGCGGCCGCGGCCGGGGTGTCCCGGCAGACCGTCACGCGGGCGATGAACGGGATGCCGGGCATCAGCCCGGCGACGAAGCAGCGGGTGCTCGCCGCCGCCGAGGCCCTCGCGTACCGGCCGTCGCGGTTCGGGCGCGGCCTCGTCACGGGCGGCGAGCGCCAGCTCGGTCTCGTCGTCGACGACCTGCGCAACCCGTGGTCGCCGGAGCTCGCGGCCGCCGTCGTCCGGATCGCCGCGACCGAGGGCTGGAACGTGCTGCTCGCAGACGTCGCGCTGTCCGGCGACGCGGAGCGGATGGTCGCATCGCTCGGCGCGCAGACCGACGCGGTCATCGGGTACCTCGGGGTGCGGGCCGCGGCGTGGATCGAGCTGCTGGGCGCGGCGCCGGTCGTCGAGCTCGATCCCGTGGGGGAGCCGCTGCGGGGAGCCGTGCACCTGGACCGGTCCGCGGCCGTCGCTGCGGCCGTCGACCACCTGGTCGCTGCTGGCGTGCGGGCGCCGCTCGCCCTGGACTCCGCGCGGCCGGACGGCCCCAGCCGCCGCGTCGGGCTGATGGCGGCGGCGTTCGCCCGCCACGGGATCCCGCTCCGCACCGCCTCCGCCGACTCGCACTCGGCGGAGGCGGCCGCCGGCGCCGTGGAGCCGGTGCTCGCGGACGACCGGCCCGACGCGATCCTCGCCTTCAACGACCTGATGGCCCTCGGCGCGCTGTCCGCCTGCCGACGGGCGCGCGTCGACGTGCCGGGCGAGCTGCGGGTCGTCGGCATCGACGGGCTCGCGCTCGGCGGGCTCGTCACCCCGGCGCTGACGACGCTCGACGTGGACCTCGACGCGGTGGCCCGGGAGGCGCTCGATCTGGCCGTCGCGATGCTCGCGGGCGCCGCGCCGCGCTCCGGCCCGGACGCGCAGCGCACGGTGCGGCACCGCCTCCTCCTCCGCGACTCCGCCTAGCCGGAACCGCACACCGGCCACTTCCTGCACCCGGTACGGATGTCGTCCGCGGAGAGGGGCAGGTCCGCGGTTCGCGGCGGCAGGCGGCCCCGCCCCGGCGGGTCGACGCGGCCGGTACCCTGGTCCGATGCCCGCCCCCGACTCGGTCGAGCAGGGCGAGGTCGACTCCTCCTCTGCTGCCGCGCCCTCGTTCGCCGACCTCGGTCTCGACCCCGCGGTCCTCAAGGGGCTGAAGGACCTCGGCTACGAGTCGCCGTCCGCCATCCAGGCCGCGACCATCCCCTCGCTGCTCGCCGGCCG
>NZ_CAXTOQ010000202.1:0-5107 GCF_964245895.1 uncultured Amnibacterium sp. | reverse complement strand
CACCGCGAAGCAGTACTCGGGCGTCATCCTGGCGAACCCGGGCGGGCCGGGCGGCAGCGGCCTCGGCCTCGCGACGCTCGGCAGGAACGTGCCGGACGGCGTCGGCGCGCAGTACGACTGGATCGGCTTCGACCCGAGGGGCGTCGGCGCCTCCCGGCCGCGGATCTCCTGCGACGCGGACTACGCCGACGGCCCGCGTCCCGCGTACACGCCGCCGACGGACGCGACCGTGCGCGAGTGGCTGGCGCGGGCCGCCGGCTACGCGAAGGCCTGCGGGGCGAAGTACGGCGACCTGCTCGACCACATGACCACGCGAGACGCCGCGAACGACATCGAGTACCTGCGGATGGCGCTCCGCGTGGATC
Source organism: uncultured Amnibacterium sp. (assembly GCF_964245895.1). Taxonomy (GTDB): domain Bacteria; phylum Actinomycetota; class Actinomycetes; order Actinomycetales; family Microbacteriaceae; genus Amnibacterium. The sequence goes on along the minus strand of NZ_CAXTOQ010000202.1, from coordinate 4,742 downwards.
GCATCAGTTACTACGGGTTCTCCTACGGCACCTACCTCGGCCAGGTGTACGCGACCCTCTACCCCTCCCGGGTCGCCCGGATGGTCCTCGACTCCACCGTCGACCCCTCCCGCGTCTGGTACCCCGCGAACCTCGACCAGGACGTCGCGTTCCAGACGGTGATCGAGAGGTGGTTCGACTGGCTCGCGAAGCACGACCGCAGCTACGGCCTCGGCAGCACCCGTGCGGCGGTGCAGGCGGCGTACGACCGGCTCGACGCCGAGCTGGCCGCGGCCCCGGCCGACGGGGTGTTCGGCTCGGCGGAGCTCGCCGACACCATGCTGTACGCCGGCTACTCGCAGGGGCTGTGGCCCGATCTCGGCATGGCCCTGTCGGAGGCGGTGCAGGGCGACACCGCCCGCGCGCAGCAGTACTGGCGCTCGCTGAACGAGACGAAGGACGACAACGGGTACGCCGTCTACAACGCCGTGCAGTGCACCGACCAGGCCTGGCCGACCGAGTGGTCGACCTGGGCGAGCGACGCGAAGCGCACCGACGCCGAGGCGCCGTTCGAGACCTGGCCCAACACCTGGTTCAACGCGCCCTGCCTCACCTGGCCGGCGAAGCCGAGCACCCCGGTCCAGGTCGACGGGTCGAAGGTCGTACCGATCCTGATGATCGACGAGACCCTCGACGCGGCGACCCCGTTCAGCGGCAGCCTGGCCGTGCGGCGGCTGTTCCCGGAGGCGCGCCTGCTGGCCGAGCCCGGCGGCACCACCCACGCGGACTCGCTGAGCGGCAACGGCTGCGTGGACGACACCGTCGCCCGCTACCTCGGCGACGGGCGGCTGCCCGCGAGAGCGGCGGGCGAGGGCCCGGACGCCACCTGCGCGCCGCTGCCCGAACCGACCCCCTGACGTCGTCGGGAGCGACTCCCGGGCACCGGTCGGGTGCGCCCCCTAGCGTCGTCCGCACCTGGAGCGGGAGGGGTTCCGCCCCGGACGCGTCGGAAGGGAGCCGGACGGATGACGGATGGGTCGGACACGCTGCGGAGGCGGTTGACGGAGGCGGTGCGCGCCACGGGCGGGTGGAGCACCGTGCACCTGGATCTGTCCGGGGACCGAGAGAACCCGGAGGGGCTCGCGGAGTCGCGCCGCCGGTCGGTGCGCGACCGGCTGGCCAGGCGGGGCGCCGACGAGGCGACCACCTCGGCCGTCGACGTCGCGCTGTCGACGCCGTCGGGGCTGCCGTCGCCCCTCAGCCGGTTCCTGCTCGCCCGGGACGGCGCGGTCGTGGTCGACGAGACCGTGCCGGGCGCCGCGCCCGAGGAGACGCTGGAGGTCGGCCCGCTGCCGCGCATCGCGCCGCTCATCCGCACCGGCGTCGACGAGTTCGCCTACCTGGTCGTGCAGGCGTCGCGCGACGGCGGCGACATCGCGGTGCACCGGACCGGCGCGTTCTTCCCGGAGGCGACCGCCTCGCTGCAGGGACGCACGGACACGCTGCACAAGGCGAACTCCGGCGGCTGGTCGCATCTGAACCACCACGAGCACGTCGAGGAGCTGTGGAAGCAGACGCAGCACGAGCTGTCCGCGGAGGTCGACCGCCTGGTCCGGGAGGTGCGCCCGCGGCTCCTCGTCGTGTCCGGCGACCTGCGCGCGCGGGGGCTGCTGCTCGACGCGCTCGCACCCGCCTCCCGCGCGATCGCCGTGGAGCTGAAGAAGGACCTGCGGTCCGACGGCGGCGGGGACGCCGATCTCGACCGGCTCGTCGGTGAGCAGGTCGCGGAGGTGGAGCGCCGGGAGCGCGCGGAGGCGTTCGACGCGCTGCGGTCCCGGCTGACGCAGGAGCGCCCGACGGCCGACGTCGGGCTGCGCCCGGTCGTGGAGGCGCTGCGCCAGGCACAGGTCGACACCCTGCTGCTCGACGTGGCCGCGCTCGACGGCGAGCGCCTGCTCGCGCTCGACGAGGTGCCGTGGCTCGCGTCCGGCGCGGAGGACGCGGGCCCGGCGGCGGTCGTGGCCGAGGTGCCGGCCGCGGAGGCGCTGCTCCGCGCGGCCCTGCTGACCGACGCCCGCATCCTGACGACCGCCGACGGCGACATCGACGCGGGCGCGGCAGCGCTCCTCCGCTGGCCGGCCGGGGTCGCCGCGACCGCGTAGGAACGGGCAAGGGCCGCGCTCGCGCGCGGCCCTTGCCCGCCTGCCTCAACCGGAGTGTCCGAGGGGGGACTTGAACCCCCACGCCCGCTAAGGGCACTAGCACCTCAAGCTAGCGCGTCTGCCATTCCGCCACCCGGACCGGTGCGCGCCTCGCGGCGCCGACCGTGAACATTACCAGCCGGTCCGCCGTCCGCTCACCACCCGGCCGGGGCGCGGGGCCATACCGTGGAGCCGTGACGGACCTCAGCAGGACCGCGGTGCTCGCCAGGGACCTCGTGCGGTTCCCGTCGGTGAACTGGGGCGCCGGCCGCAGCGACGGGGAGGCGGAGGCCGCCGGCTACGTCGAGGCGGTGCTGCAGCGCATGGGCCTCGAGACGCGGCTGTTCGAGCCGGAGCCCGGCCGGGTGTCGGTCGTCACCCGGGTCGAGGGGCGCTCGCGGAAGCCCGGCCTGGTCCTGCACGGCCACACCGACGTCGTCCCCGCCGACGCGTCGGGCTGGAGCGTCGATCCGTTCGCCGGCGAGATCCGCGACGGCCTGCTGTGGGGCCGCGGCGCCGTCGACATGAAGGACATGGACGCGATGATGCTCGCGTCGCTGGAGGACCTCCTCGGCTCCGGCAACCAGCCGGAGCGGGACCTCGTCGTCGCGTTCTTCGCCGACGAGGAGGCGGGCGGCGTGCTCGGCTCGCACTGGGTCGTCGACCACCACCCGGAGCTGTTCGCGGGGGCGGCGGAGGCGATCAGCGAGGTCGGCGGGTACTCGATCGACCTGCGGGGGCGGCGGGCCTACCTCCTGCAGACGGGGGAGAAGGCGCTGGTCTGGGCGAGGCTGACCGCCCGCGGCCCCGCCGCGCACGGCTCCCGCCTGATCCGCGACAGCGCCGTCGTCCGGCTCGCGGAGGCGGTGGCGGCGCTCGGCCGCAAGGACTGGCCGATCCGGCTCACCACGACGACCGCGGCCCTGATCGACGAGCTCGGCCGCCTGCTCGACCTCGACCCGAAGCAGGTCGGCGAGGACGCGGTGGTGCTCGCCTCCGGCACCGCCTCCGGGTTCGTCCTCGCGACGCTGCGGACGACGACGAACCCGACCGTGCTCGAGGCCGGGTACAAGCACAACGTCATCCCGGCGACCGCGAGCGCGCTCGTCGACATCCGCACTTTGCCGGGCGAGGAGGAGGCCGTGCTCGCGGAGATCCGCGCGCTGATCGGGGACGACATCGAGCTGGAGACGGTCCACGCGGACGTCGGCCTCGAGAACCCCTTCGAGGGCCCGCTGGTCGAGAAGGTGATCGCGCTGCTCGGCGAGCACGACCCCGGTGCGCCCGTGCTGCCGTACCTCATGTCCGGCGGCACGGACAACAAGGCGCTGTCGAAGCTCGGCATCACGGGCTACGGGTTCGCGCCGCTGCAGCTGCCGGCCGACCTGGACTTCCCGGCCATGTTCCATGGCGTCGACGAGCGCGTCCCGCTCGCCTCCCTCGACTTCGGCACCCGGGTGCTGACCGACCTCCTCCTCACCTACTGAGCGCGTGAGCGTCACCGAGCAGGACCCGCAGCTCGTCGAGGGCTCGCCGAGCCCGGCTGGCCCGCCCGAGCTGCTCGAGCCGCGGGAGGTGCCGCTCGGCGGGCCGCGCGCGATGCGCGTGCAGCGCTCGCTGCCCCAGCGCACCCGGTCGCTGATCGGCGCCTGGTGCTTCGTCGACCACTACGGCCCGGACGACCTGTCCGAGCGCGGCGGGATGCGCGTGCCGGGTCACCCGCACACCGGGCTCGCCACGGTCACGTGGCTCTTCGAGGGCGAGGTCGAGCACCGCGACACCTCCGGCGCGGTCGCGGTCGTGCGGCCCGGCGAGGTGAACCTGATGACCGCCGGCAGCGGGGTCGCGCACTCCGAGTTCTCGACGTCCGGCACGACGGTCGTGCACGGCGCGCAGCTGTGGTTCGCGCTGCCGGAGACCGACGGGCCGCGCCGGTTCGAGCACGCCGTCCCCCCGGCCGTCATTGTCGACGGCGCGGAGGTCCGCGTCTTCGTGGGGGAGTGGCTCGGCGCGCCCGGCGCTCCGCAGGCCCCCACACCCCTGCTGGGCGCCGAGGTCCGCCTCCCGCCCGGCGCGCGCTGGTCCGCGCCGATCGAGCCGTCCTTCGAGGTCGGCGTGCTCGTCGACCTCGGCGCCGTGGAGGTGGAGGGGGTGCGCGCCACGCGTTCGCGGCTGATCGCCCTCCCGCCCGGCCGCGAGGCGCTGACGGTCACCGCGGGCGCCGAGGGCGCCCGCGTGCTGGTGCTCGCGGGGGAGCCGTTCCCGCACGACATCGTGATGTGGTGGAACTTCGTCGGTCGCGACCACGACGACATCGTCGCGGCGCGAGCGGCCTGGCAGGCGCAGGTCGCCGAGCAGCGCGCCACGGGCGCAGCGGACGGCCGCTTCGGCCCGCACCCGGCGTCGTGGGACGACGTGCTCGCGGCGCCCGAGCTGCCGACGGTGCGGCTGAAGCCGCGCTCCCGCGCCTGACCGGCGCGGTTGCGCCTCCCGCGCGCCGCCGCCGGTAGCCTGCCGCGGGCGGGAACGACCTGCCGTGTGCCGGAGGTGGTCGCCCGTGAT
>NZ_CAXTOQ010000201.1:0-5204 GCF_964245895.1 uncultured Amnibacterium sp. | reverse complement strand
TGGGCGGCGCGCTCCTCTCCACCTGCGTGGAGCTGGCTCAGGGCCTCTTCCTGCCGGGGCGGGTGTCGAGCGTCGGCGACATCCTGGCGAACACGACGGGCGCCGTGCTCGGCTGCCGCGTCGCCATCGCGCTGCGCACGTTGACCCTGCATCGCGACACATTGGTCATCCGCGATGTCGAGGAAGGTCGGCGTGCCTCGAACGGGTTACCGGTTCGGAAATAGAACCTATGTCGACCGGATCCACCGATCGACACAGGGGGCAAGGTGGCTGTGACCACGGAGCGACCACGACTTGCGGGCGAGCCCACGCGTCCGCGCGCGGTTCGTCGCCTCCGCGACGAGCAGCCGATCGGCCTGCCGATCCGCCGGACCAATCCGACCTGGGAGAAGGCGTTCCAGCGCCGGCTCGCCGTCACCGATGCGGTGCTGCTCGCCATCACGCTGCTCGGCACGCAGGCGTTCTGGCTCGGGATCGATACCTCGCAGCGCATCGCGACAAACCTTTCCGTACCGCTGCAGGTCCCGTACACGGGCGCGACCGCCGCGCTGCTCGTGCTCTGGCTCGTCTTCCTCAAGGTCTTCGGCTCGCGCAGCCCCCGCGTCATCGGCTCGGGCTTCACGGAGTACAGCCGCGTCGCGAGCTCCAGCTTCCGGCTCTTCGGGCTCGTCGCGATCGTCGCCCTGCTGCTGCAGTTCCTGCCGGCGCGCGGCTACATCATCACGGCCTTCCCGATCGGGGTCGTCCTGCTGATCGCCTCCCGCTGGGGCTGGCGGCAGTGGCTGCGCAAGCAGCGCCGCAGCGGCCGCTACCTGATCCGCGTGCTGCTGGTCGGCGCGCCGAGCTCCGTCGAGCACCTGCACGAGGAGTTCACGCGCCGCAAGTACCTCGGCTTCGAGATCGTCGGCGCCGTCCTGCCGCGGCGGACGCCGAAGGAGGGCCTGGACCTGCCGGTCGAGCGCCTCGGCACCTTCGAGGAGGTCGCCGCCGTCGCCCGCCGCGAGCGCGTGCACGCCGTCGCTCTCGCCGGCTCCGAGGACCTGCCGCCGGAGTCCGTGCGCCGCATCGGCTGGCGCCTCGAGTCGACCGGCGTCGACCTGATGGTCGCCCCGGCGATCACCGAGGTGGCTGGCACGCGCATCCACACCCGCCCGGTCGGCGGCCTGCCGTTGATGTACGTCGACTCGCCGTCCTACGAGGGCAGCAAGAAGACCGCGAAGGCGGTGCTCGACTTCGGTCTCGCCTGGCTGGCGGTGCTCCTGACGGCCCCGCTGATGCTGGTCACGGCCATCGGCGTGAAGATCACGTCGCCCGGCCCGATCTTCTTCCGGCAGCAGCGCATCGGTCTGAACGGCAAGGCGTTCGACGTGTACAAGTTCCGCTCGATGCGGATCGGCGCCGACGCGGAGCTCGCGCAGCTGCTGAAGGAGCAGGGCACCGAGGGCACCCCGCTCTTCAAGGTGGAGAACGACCCGCGCATCACGCGCTTCGGCCAGTTCATCCGCAAGTACTCGCTGGACGAGCTGCCGCAGTTCTTCAACGTGATCAAGGGCGACATGTCGATCGTCGGCCCCCGCCCGCAGCGTGCGGAGGAGGTCGCGCTCTACGACAACGCGGCCGGCCGGCGCCTGCTCGTCAAGCCGGGCATCACCGGCCTCTGGCAGGTCAGCGGTCGTAGCGACCTGTCGTGGGAGGACACCGTCCGCCTCGACCTCTACTACGCGGAGAACTGGTCGCTGCTCGACGACTTCGTGATCCTGCTCTGGACCGTGAAGACGGTCCTCCAGTCCCAGGGAGCCCGATGACATCCGTCTCCGCTGCTTTCGACAGCGCCGTCGCTCCGGACGTCGTCCGAACCGGCGTCCACGTCGTCACGGTGACGCACAACAGCGCGTCGACGATCGAGGCGTACTTCGCCGGCATCGAGGCCTGCGCCGCGGACATCGCGGGCGTCACCATCGTCGACAACGCGAGCACCGACGACACGCTCGATCGCGTGCGCGCCGCCCTGCAGGGAGCCAGCGTGCCGGTCGAGGTGATCGAGAACGAGAACTCGGGGTTCGCCGGCGGGTACTACGCCGCGTCGTGCAGCTCCGTGCAGCGCGGGCTGCCCGTGCTCTGCCTGAATCCTGATGTCGCCCTCGCCGAGGGCGCGGTCGACGCGATGCTCGACGTGCTCGACTCCTTCCCCGATGCGGCCGTGGTGACCGTGCCGCTCGTGGGCATCGACGGCAGCCCGGACACCGCGAGCCGGCGGCGACTGCCCACCCTCGGGGCGTCCATGCTCTACTCCGTGCTCGGCCGGCTGACGCCGTCGAGGCTGCGCTACAACCGCCGGGAGGCGGACGCGGCGCCGATGCTGTCGACACGTGCCGGGCGCCCGGTCAACGTGCTGCAAGCCACGACCGGCGCGCTGATGCTCGTGGCGGCGGACTTCCGCACGCTTGACGAGGGCGTCTTCGACCGGGACTACTGGATGTACGGCGAGGACCTTCAGCTGTGCGCCGATGCGGCCGCGAGCGGCCGTCGCGTGCTGATCGTCGAGGTCGCGCCGTCGGTCCACGTGAAGGGCGTCTCGAGCGGCCGCCCGCGCTCTCACCGGTCGAACCGCGCGTTCCACGACGCGATGTACCGATACGCGCAGAAGAACCTCGTGCGGCACCCGGTGATGCTGCACGGTCTGCGACTCGGTGTGGAGGCGCACTTCGTGCTGACGGAGGCGAAGGCGTTCCCGGTCCGTCTCCGCAGCCGGGCGGCCGCCCGCGTGTGACCCGCATCGCTTCGACGCGGAGGTCTGCCACGCCTCGACGACGACGACGGGGATGCGTCGAGGCCACTTCACGGCCCTCCTGATCGCCGTCGAAGGGCTCCTGCTCCGCGGTCGAGGTGCGAGCGCAGCGAACTCGAGATCCCCGAGCCCTCCTGTTGATCCGAGGCGCTGGCGGCTCCTCGACCGTGATCGGGACGACCGGGTGGTCGAGGAGCCCTGCTCAGCTGCTCCGAGCGTCCGCGGACACCGCCGCGCGGGGCCGCAGGCGCTCCCGCAGCGCGCCCACCTCCGCCCGGATCGCCGCCGCGCCCAGCCCGGCCAGCACGAGCGCGACCGGGAGGTAGTGGTACAGGTACCGCGAGCGGGACTCCGAGATGCAGAGGAACGCGACCAGCAGCACCAGCGCGACGCGCGCGGCCAGCACGGCTCCGCCGCGCGGCAGCCGGAGCCGGCGCAGCGGCACGAGGCACAGCAGCACGGTGCACCACCAGGCCGCCTGCCAGACCGAGGCGAGCAGCCAGTGCCACGGCGATCCGAGCGGGAAGACGCTCTGCACCGCGAGGCTGAAGGGGTCGTTCGAGAAGTACGACACGTCGTAGGTGCCGACGCCCTCGCGGTCCTGGAAGAAGCTGCCGTCGCTGAAGGCGAAGAGCATCTTCTGCGCCAGGAAGACCGGGTACCCGATCGGTCCCATCGCGAGCACGCGCTCCTCCCACAGCCCCAGGGAGGCGGCCGCGCGGTCGGCGGGCGGCGTCGCCCATGTGCGGTTGAAGTCCTGCGCGTTGAACCCGCCGTCGCCGGTCGATCCCATCGCCATGAAGTGCGTGAACGGCATCGCGCCGCCCGCGCCGAAGGCCGGGAACGCGGCCTGCCCGACGGCGTCGATGCCGAGGTGGGCGATGCCGAACCCGAGCGCGAGGGCCGCGGCGGCTGGCAGCGCCGCGCGCAGGTCGAGCCGGCGTGCGGTGCCGGTCAGGGCGGTGGCGAGCAGCAGCGCGCCGGCCATGAACACGACGGGCGGCTTGATCGCCACGCCCGCTGCGGCGAGGACGCCGAGCAGGGCGAACAGCAGCAGCCGCGACCGGGTCGACCGCCGAGCGGGCCAGACGACCCACAGCGCGAGCATGCCGATCGGGAAGACCATCGCGAGCGTGTCGGAGTACATGACGTTCAGCCACGGCGACACCAGCACCAGCACCAGCCCCAGCGCGACGCCGGCGGCGGTCGCGAAGCCGGGAGCGAGCCGGCGCAGCACCACGCGGACGAGGACGAGCGAGGCGGTGAGCGCGATGCCGTTCACGACGACGGTGACCCAGAGGAACTGCTCGGGGCCCTGCAGCCCGAGCGCCTTCAGCACCCCGAAGAGGCCCGCGAACGCCGCGACCAGGAAGTAGTTGTTGGGGTACAGGGAGAAGTAGACGGCCTCGTCGTTCGCGCTGAACCACGCCGGCTGCGGTGCGACGGCCTGGTGGTAGGCCGCCTGGAACACCTGCATCGCGTCCCAGGACGTGTACCGCAGCACCGCGTGGGCGAGCGCGAGCTGCGCCGCGAAGCACCCGGCGACGAACACCCACCACGCGACGCTGCGCATCCGGGCGGAGACGCGGCCGGCGCCTGTGCCCGGCCATCGCACCCAGCCGAGCAGCACCAGCACGGCGGCCGCCGCCAGCATCAGCGCGCCGACGGCGATGGGCCGGTACTGCGCGGTGAGTCCGGGCGAGAGGACGAAGGGGCTGCCCGGCGACGTCATCCTGACCAGGGCGACGACGAGCAGCGCCAGGCAGACGGCCGCGACGGCGGCGGCGATCGGGGCCGTCAGGCGCCGGCGGCGCTGGGGGACCGCCGCGGGCGGGGGCGCGTCGGCCGAGGGGCCGCTCGGCCGGACCTTCTCGAACACCACGCGGCGGGCTCCCTTCGGCGGAGGGATGTCCTCCTCGTGCAGCGCCGGTCAGCGTACGAGCGGGCTCGCGCCCGCGACCCCTCCTCTGGGGGCGTGTCGAGGTCCGGGCGGGCCGGGCCCGCGGCGGGAGGAGGAGTTCGCGCGATCGCGGCGTGGCGGACCGCCACCCGGACGGGGGGTGCCGACGATCGTCCGAACCCTGTCCGCACCCGACCCGAGAGCTGCCATGACCCGCGCGCTTCCCGTCGTCCTGTCGGCCGTGCTCGCCGCCCTGGCGGCGCACGTCGTCGGGGTGCCGACCGCGGTGACCGTCGTGCTCGGTGCTGCGGCGGCCGGTGCTGCGGGCGGCGTGCTCGTGCTGCGCAGGGACCGGTTCGCGCTGACGCGGGACGGGGCGCCGGTCGCCGCCCGCGCGGACCTCGTCGGCGTCGTCGGGGCGGCGTTCCCCGTCTTCGCCGCGTGGATCGTCGCGAACGTCGTGCTCAACCCCGACGTGTTCGACCACGAGCCCAACCTCGTGTTCACGCCCAAGAA
>NZ_CAXTOQ010000200.1:0-5217 GCF_964245895.1 uncultured Amnibacterium sp. | reverse complement strand
GGCACGCGTCCTCCGGCGCCGCGCACACGCTGGCGACGAGCGGCTGGACGCACGCGGGCGTCGTGAACGCCGGCGACGGCACCCACGAGCACCCGACGCAGGCCCTGCTGGACGCGTTCACCATCCGCAAGCGCCTCCACGCCGACGCGAGCCGCGGGCGGGACCTCGACGGGGTGCGCGTGGTGATCGTCGGCGACGTCCTGCACAGCCGGGTCGCGCGGTCGAACATCTGGCTGCTGACGACGCTCGGTGCGAGCGTGCACCTCGTCGCGCCCCCGACCCTCCTGCCGACCCGCACCGAGGCCTGGCCGGTCACGACCGGCATCGACCTCGACGCCGCGATCGACACGGCGCCCGACGCGGTGATGACCCTGCGCGTGCAGCGGGAGCGGATGACGGAGGCGTTCTTCCCGACCGCGAAGGAGTACTCGACCCTCTACGGGCTCTCCGTCGCGCGGGCGGATCGGCTGCCGCCATCGAGCCTCGTCATGCACCCGGGACCGATGAACCGCGGCCTGGAGATCGCGGGGCCGGTCGCCGACTCGCCCCGCTCCACGGTGCTCGAGCAGGTGCACAACGGCATCGGCGTGCGCATGGCCGTGCTGTACGACGTCCTCGCGGGAGGCCACGCATGACCTCGACCAGGATCAGCGGCGCGCGGCTCGCCGACGGCACGCGGACCGACGTCCGCATCGACGGGCGCGTGATCGTCGAGACCGGGTCGCTGCCCGCCGCGGCGGGGGAGCGGACGATCGACGCGGACGGGCTGCTGCTGCTGCCCGGCTTCGTCGACCTGCACACCCACCTCCGCCAGCCGGGCGGGGAGGGCGCGGAGACCGTGCTGACCGGCTCCCGCGCCGCGGCCGCCGGCGGGTACACGACCATCCACGCGATGCCGAACACGACGCCCGTCGCGGACACCCCCGGCGTCGTCGAGCAGGTCGCGGCGCTCGGCGAGGAAGCCGGCTACGTCGACGTGCGTCCGATCGGCGCGGTGTCGAAGGGGCGGGCGGGCGAGCAGCTCGCCGAGCTCGTCGCCATGGCCCGGTCCCGCGCCCGCGTCCGCCTGTTCAGCGACGACGGCTCGTGCGTCGCCGACCCGCTGCTCATGCGCAGGGCGCTGGAGTACGCCCGCATCGTCGACGGCGTCATCGCGCAGCACGCGGAGGAGCCGCGGCTCACCGCGGGTGCGCAGCTGCACGACGGCGCGGTCGCGGCCGACCTCGGGCTGAAGGGCTGGCCCGCGGTCGCCGAGGAGGCGATCATCGCCCGCGACGCGCTGCTCGCGGAGTCGACCGGCTCCCGCCTGCACGTCTGCCACGTCTCGACGGCGGGCAGCGTCGAGGTGATCCGCTGGGCGAAGGCCCGCGGGATCCGCATCACCGCGGAGGTGACGCCGCACCACCTGTGGCTCACCGACGAGTCCGCTCGGGGCTACGACGCCCGGTACAAGGTGAACCCGCCCCTCCGCACCGACGAGGACGTCACGGTGCTCCGGGCCGCCCTCGCCGACGCTACGATCGACGCGGTCGCCACCGACCACGCCCCGCACCCGGCGGAGGCGAAGCGCAGCGAGTGGTCCGCCGCCGCGATGGGGATGGTGGGGCTCGAGAGCGCCGTGCTCGTGGTGCAGGCGGCCATGATCGAGACCGGCCTCATGGGCTGGCCGGAGGTGGAGCGCGCGATGTCGAGGCGCCCTGCGGAGATCGGCGGGCTGGCCGCCGCCGCGGGTCCTGTCGCCGTCGGCCGCACGGCCGACCTCGTGCTGCTCGACCCCACCGCGCGCCGCACCTTCGCCGTGACGGACCTGGCCGGCCGCAGCACGAACTCGCCGTACCTCGGGCAGACGCTGCCGGGCCGCGTGATCGCGACCGTCTTCCGCGGCGTCCCCACGGTGCTCGACGGCCGGGTCCGCGAGCCGGAGGAGGTCGTCGCCGCATGGGCGTGAACCCGGTGTCCGTCGCGATCGTCCTCGCGCTGCTCGTGCTCGCCCTCGCCGGGATGGCGCTCGCCTGGCGGCGTCGCGGTCGCGCCCAGACCGGCCTCGCCCTGCCGCAGGTGCCCGACGACATCGGCACGCCGTCGGTCGTCGCCTCCGGGCTGCACGTCGCGACGACGTTCGCGGGCCGGCCGCTCGAGCGCGTCGTGGTCGCGCAGCTGGGCTTCCGCGCCCCCGCCGTCGTCACCGCCACCGACCTCGGCGTGCTCGTCGACCGGGCGGGCGCGCCCGCGTTCTTCCTCCCGACCGCCGCGGTCACGGGCGCGGGCACCGCCAGCTGGGCGCTCGACAAGGGCGTCGAGCGCGACGGTCTGCTCGTCCTGGCCTGGTCCCTCACGGACGCGGAGGGCGCCGCGGTGCCCGTCGAGTCCGCCTTCCGCTTCCCGCCGGACGTGCAGGCGAGCCTCCTCGCCGCGCTCCGCCCGACCGATCAGGAGCCGTCGCATGCCGACCGCCCGTGAACTGCGCACCGAGGGCGCCGTGCTCGTGCTCGAGGACGGCCGCCGCTTCGCGGGCCGCGCCTGGGGCGCGCGCGGCCGCACCTTCGGCGAGGCCGTCTTCACCACCGGCATGACCGGCTACCAGGAGACCCTCACCGACCCGTCCTACGCCGGGCAGATCGTCGTGATGACCGCGCCGCACATCGGCAACACCGGAATGAACGACGAGGACCCCGAGTCGGACCGCATCTGGGTCGCGGGCTACGCCGCGCACCGCCCCTCCCGGGTCGCCTCCAGCTTCCGGTCGCAGCGCACCCTGGACGACGAGCTCGAGCGCGACGGGATCGTCGCCATCGCCGGCATCGACACCCGCGCGGTCGTGCGCTACCTGCGCGACAAGGGCGCGATGCGCTCCGCGATCTTCTCGGGGGACGACCTCGCGCTGCCGGAGGAGCAGCAGCTCGCGCTCGTCCTCGAGCAGCCGTCGATGGCCGGCCGCAACCTCTCCGCCGAGGTCTCCACCACGGCCACCTACACGGAGCCGGCGCGCGGCGAGCGGATCGGCTCGGTCGTGATCGTCGACCTCGGCATCAAGGCCGCGACGATCGGCAAGCTGGCCGACCGCGGCTTCGACGTGCACGTCGTGCCGGAGTCGGTGACCGTCGACGAGCTGTACGCGCTCGAGCCCTCCGCGGTCTTCTACTCGAACGGCCCGGGCGACCCGGAGGCAAGCGAGCACCACATCGGCATCCTGCGCGAGGTGCTGACGCGCCGCACGCCGTTCTTCGGCATCTGCTTCGGCAACCAGCTGCTCGGCCGGGCGCTGGGGTTCGGCACCTACAAGCTGCCGTTCGGGCACCGCGGCATCAACCAGCCGGTCGTCGACCTGCGCTCGGGCCGCATCGGCATCACCGCCCACAACCACGGCTTCGCGGTCGACGCGCCCCGCGGCGGCCCCGTGGAGACCCCGAACGGGTACGGCCGAGCCGAGGTGACGCACGTCGACCTGAACGACGACGTCGTCGAGGGCATCGCCTGCCTCGACATCCCGGCCTTCTCGGTCCAGTACCACCCGGAGGCGGCAGCGGGCCCGCACGACGCCGACGGCCTGTTCGACCGCTTCCGCGACATGGTCCTCGCGGAGCGCGCCGGCGGCGACGCGGCCGCCATCGCGACCCTGACCGCCCCGACGGACGGAGCCGCATGACCGCCTCCACCCGCTCCGAATCGCGATTCCAGTCGCTTCGCCGCTGTGGAGGCGACTCGAATCGCGAATCGAACGACTCGAAAGGCCGGGTTTGATGCCCAAGCGGGACGACATCACGAGCGTGCTCGTCATCGGCTCCGGCCCGATCGTGATCGGCCAGGCGGCGGAGTTCGACTACTCCGGCACCCAGGCGTGCCGCGTGCTGCGCGAGGAGGGCGTCCGCGTCGTCCTGGTGAACTCGAACCCGGCGACGATCATGACCGACCCGGACTTCGCCGACGCGACCTACATCGAGCCGATCACCCTGCCGGTGCTCGAGTCGATCATCGCGAAGGAGCGGCCCGACGCGGTGCTGCCGACCCTCGGCGGCCAGACGGCGCTGAACGCGGCGATCGCGCTGTCCGAGGCGGGGATCCTCGACCGGTACGGAGTCGAGCTGATCGGCGCGAAGGTCGACGCGATCCGCCGCGGCGAGGACCGCCAGATCTTCAAGGACCTCGTGATCGAGGCGGGCGCGGAGGTGGCGCGCAGCCGCATCGCGACGAGCGTCGAGGACGCCCTCGAGCACGCCGACGACCTCGGCTACCCGATGGTCGTCCGCCCGTCGTTCACGATGGGCGGCCTCGGCTCCGGCTTCGCGCACACCCCGCAGGAGCTCGCCCGGTTCGTCGAGCAGGGCGTCGCCGCCTCCACGGTCGGGGAGGTGCTGCTCGAGGAGTCGATCCTCGGGTGGAAGGAGTACGAGCTCGAGCTGATGCGCGACACGGCCGACAACACCGTCGTCGTCTGCTCCATCGAGAACGTCGACCCCGTCGGCGTGCACACCGGCGACTCGATCACCGTCGCCCCCGCGATGACGCTCACGGACCGCGAGTACCAGCACATGCGGGACATCGCGATCGACATCATCCGGCTCGTCGGCGTCGACACCGGCGGCTGCAACATCCAGTTCGCGGTCGAGCCGACCACCGGCCGGATCATCGTCATCGAGATGAACCCGCGGGTCTCCCGCTCCTCCGCGCTCGCGTCGAAGGCCACCGGCTTCCCGATCGCGAAGATCGCGGCGAAGCTGGCGATCGGCTACCGGCTCGACGAGATCCCGAACGACATCACGAGGGTCACGCCCGCCAGCTTCGAGCCGACGCTCGACTACGTGGTCGTCAAGGTGCCGCGGTTCGCGTTCGAGAAGTTCCCCGCCGCCGACCCCGAGCTGACGACCACCATGAAGTCGGTCGGCGAGGCGATGGCGATCGGCCGCACCTTCGGTGCCGCGCTGCAGAAGGCGCTGCGCTCGCTCGAGAAGCGGGGCAGCTCGTTCTCCTGGGAGGGCGACCCCGGCGACCGGGCCGCGCTGCTGGAGGCGATCCGCACGCCCACCGACGGCCGGATCGTCCAGGTGCAGCAGGCGTTCCGGGCGGGCGCGACGGTCGAGGAGGTCTTCGAGGCGACCGCGATCGACCCGTGGTTCCTCGACGCGATCGTCGGGATCAACGCGGTCGCGGACACGGTCGGGGACGCGCCCGAGCTGGACGAGGACGTGCTGCGGATCGCGAAGGAGGAGGGCTTCTCCG
>NZ_CAXTOQ010000199.1:0-5348 GCF_964245895.1 uncultured Amnibacterium sp. | reverse complement strand
CGCCACGGAGGAGGGCATCCTCGCGGGGATCTCCTCCGGCGCGACCGTGCACGCGGCCCTCGAGGTGGCGAAGCGGCCGGAGAACGCCGGGAAGACCATCGTCGTGGTGCTCGCGAGCAGCGGCGAGCGGTACCTCTCGACGGTGCTCTTCGAGAACCTGGACGTGTGAGCGCCCTCGGCACCCTGCGCGAGGACGTCCACGCCGCACGGCAGCGCGACCCCGCCGCCAAGTCCGGCGTCGAGGTCGTGCTCACCTACCCGGGCCTGCACGCGGTCTGGGCGTACCGGCTGCACCACCGGCTGTGGGTGAGCGGATCACGCCTGCCCGCCCGCATCCTGTCGCAGCTGGTCCGGTTCCTCACCGGCATCGAGATCCACCCTGGCGCGACGATCGGCCGGCGGCTGTTCATCGACCACGGCTCCGGCGTCGTCATCGGCGAGACGGCGGAGGTGGGGGACGACGTCACGATGTTCCATGGCGTGACGCTCGGCGGCACCGTCTGGCGGGACGTGAAGCGGCACCCGACCGTCGGCGACCGCGTGCTGATCGGCGCAGGCGCGAAGCTGCTCGGTGCGATCACGATCGGGGCCGACAGCGTGATCGGCGCCGGCGCCGTCGTGCTGCACGACGCCCCGCCGCACTCGCTGCTGGTCGGCGTCCCCGCCGTCGTGCGCCCGCGCTCCCCGCTGGACGCGACCGAGCACCACTGGGTCATCTGAGCCGGCGCCTCCGCGACCCGAGCACGACAGCAGGAACTCCCGAGTCCATCAGCAGGAAGCATGCGCTTCGGCAGGAAGAACGGGGCGGATTCTTCCTGCTGATGCCCGTTCTTCCTGCTGAAGCGCTCTCCGCCTGGCCGAGGGCTGCGGGCGCGGGGCGGCTACTCCTTCACCGCGCCCGAGGCGCTGTTCGTGATGCGCCGCTGGAAGAGGACGAACAGGATCGCCACCGGGATCGTCATCACGACGGCAGCGCCCAGGCGCACCGGGTACTGCGTGCCGGCGCCCAGCTGCCCGGAGGCGAGGGAGGCGACGCCCTTCGTCAGCGTGAACAGCGCGGGGTCCTGCGACGCGACGATGAAGTGCGACAGCTCGTTCCAGGAGCCCTGGAACGACAGGATGAAGATCGTCACGAGCGCCGGCCGCGCCATCGGCAGCACGACCGACCAGAACAGGCGCAGCGTGCCGGCACCGTCGATGCGCGCGGCCTCCTCCACCGCCACCGGGATGGACTCGAAGAAGTTCTTCATGATGAACACCCCGGCGGCGTCGGCGACCAGCGGGATGATCAGCCCGGAGTAGCCGTCGTACATCCCGAGGGTGTTCAGCACGAGGAACTTCGGGATCAGCAGCACCACGCCGGGTACCGCCATCACCGCGACGATCCCGGCGAACAGCACGCCGCGACCGGGGAACCGCAGCCGGGCCAGCGCGTACCCCGCGAGCGAGTCGAACAGCACCCGCCCGGCGGTCACCACGACCGTCACGACGGCGGAGTTCGCGAACCACCGCGGGAAGTCCGAGTTGAAGAAGACCGTCTCGTACGCCTGCACGGTCCACGTGCGGGGGATGAGGCTCAGCGGGTCGGCCGTCGCGTCCGCGTCCGTCTTGAACGACGTCGCGATGTTGATGAGGAACGGGTACAGGTAGATCAGCGCGAGCACGCCGAGCACGACGTAGAGCGCGACCCGCGGGAGCGGGGTTTGTCGGCGACGGCCGGCCGGCGCCCGCGAGGCGGTGGAGGGCCGGGCCGCGGCAGCGGTCACGTCGGGGGCGGTGGCGGTCATCGTGGGTCCCTTCCGGTGTCGCCCGTGCCGACGCCGGTCTCGGCGAGGACGGCGGTGTTCAGGAGGCGGTCGGCCGTGCCGTACCGGCCGTCGGGACCCTGCGTGAAGCCGCCTCGCCGCATGCGCCGCTGCGAGACGCCGCGCTCCCGCAGCACCCACCGCTGCAGCAGGGTGAGCGCCACGATGATCGCGAACAGGATGAACGCGATCGCCGCGGCCTGCCCCCACTGCTGGTTGATGAACCCGGCGGTGTAGGAGAGGAACGCCGGCGTCAGCGTCGTCTTGCCCGGGTCGCCCTTCGAGCCCGCGTAGACCTGGTCGAACACCTGCCAGGTGCCGATCAGGCCCAGGGTGAGCACGGTGAACAGCGTCGGCCGCAGCTGCGGCAGCGTGACGAGCCGGAACCGCTGCCAGCCGCTGGCGCCGTCGACCATCGCGGCCTCCTCCACCTCCTGCGACAGGTTCTGCAGCCCCGCGATGAACAGCAGCATGAAGGTGCCGGAGGTGGTGAACACGGCCATCGAGATCAGGATCAGCATGCCGACCGACGGACCGGCGAGCCAGTCCCACCAGCTGACGCCGAGGAACCCGCCGCCGGTCAGGAAGCCCGGGCCGCCCCGCACGCCGACGAGCGCGAGCAGGTCGTGCAGCACCCCGCTGGCGTCCGCAGGCCAGTTGGGCCCCTGGATGCCGACGATCCCGAGCAGCGCGTTGACGGCCCCGGTCGGGTTGAACAGGAAGAACCACAGGACCGTGATCGCCACCGAGCTGGTGACGGAGGGGAAGTAGAACGCGGTGCGGAAGAACCCGCGGCCGCGCAGGATCCGCGAGTTCACGAGCGACGCGAGCAGCAGCGCCAGCACGGTCTGCAGCGGCACGACGAGCAGCACGTACCAGAGGTTGTTGCGCAGCGCGGTGCCGAAGTCGGACTCGGCGAGCCCGCCGCCGGAGGTGATCGCCGCGTAGTTCCGCAGCCCGACGAAGCGCACGTCGGAGGAGAACGGCGAGCCGCGGCCGCCCCAGTCGCTGACGCTCACCCAGAGCGCCATGAGGATCGGGATCGCGAGGAAGACGACCAGCAGGATCACCGCGGGCGCGGTGAACAGGTAGCCCGACGCGGTCTGCCCGCGGCGGATGCCGCCGCGCCGCCTGCGCGGCCGCTGGAGCGTGGCGCTCGTCATCGTGTGCCTCCCTCGCGATCCCGGACCCGTCAGCCCTGCAGGGCCGAGAGGTTCTTCTGCGCCGTGCCGAGGACCTCGGCGACGTCCGCCGTCTTCAGCGAGCCGAGCTTCGAGTTCAGGTCGGTGACGACGTCCGTCGCGCCGGCCGCGGTCGGCACGCCCTTCGCGAAGGAGGCGCTGTCGATGAAGGCCGAGTAGTCGGGGTACTCCTGCTTCCAGCCGTCCGCGGCGGACTCGATCGACGGCATCACGCCGAACGCCTTGCCGAACGCGAGCTGGTCGTCCTTGCTCGTCAGCTGCTCCACCAGCTTCACCGCGGCGGCCTGGTTGGGGCTGTCGGCGGCGATGCCCCAGCAGTTCGTGAACTGCAGGGTGCCCTCGCCGGACGGGCCGGCCGGCAGCTTCACGACCGTGTAGTCGACGCCCGGGTAGTCGGACTTCATCGCGCCGGTGATCCAGTTGCCCTCGATGGTCATCGCGGCCTGCTGCTTGCCGAACGCCTCGCCGCCCCATCCGGCGCCGACGTCCTTCGTGAACTTCCACCAGCCCGACTTCAGGCCGTCCTGCACGTAGGTCAGGGCCTGCGTGTTGGCGGCGGTGTCCGCGGTCGCCTTCGTGCTGTCGTCGTTCATCAGGTTGCCGCCCGCCTCGACCATGAAGGCGCCGAGCCGCTGGTACTCGTTGCTCGTGACGAGCCCGGTCACCTTGCCCTTCGTCAGCTTCTGCGCGACGGTCTTCAGCTGGTCCCAGGTCGTCGGCACGTCGGCGTCGGTGAGCCCGGCGGCGTCCCACAGCTTCGTGTTGATCTCGAGCGCCAGCGTCGAGAAGTCCTTCGGCGCGCAGTACAGCTTCTTGTCATAGGTGAAGTTCGTCACCAACGAGTCGTAGAAGTCGTCCTTGTTCTTCAGCTGGTCGCCGTAGGCCAGCAGGCTGCCCTGCTTCGCGTAGTTCGCGAAGGTGTCGGCGCCGAGGTAGAAGACGTCGGCGGGCTTGCCGGAGGCGAAGCCCTGGGACAGCTGCTGGTTCAGGTCGCTGGCGGCCTGCACGGTCGCCTTCGTACCGGAGTCGCTCGACCAGTCCGCGACCGCGGACTTCACGGCGGCCGTCTCCGCGTCGCCGGAGGAGCCGATCAGCACGGTGAGCGCGCTCTTGCCGGAGGTGAGCCCGCCGGACGCGGAGCCCGACGAGGAGGAGCCGCTGAAGCCGGAGCCGCAGGCGGTCAGGGCGAGCACGCCCGCCGCGGCGAGAGCGCCGGCGGCGAGTCGGGGGATGCGTCGTTGCATTGGTGATGCCTCTCAGGGTGTGGACCGGCCCGCTGCGGGGGCCGGCTCGGTGGTGGCGGGGATGCGCTCCTCGTGGGCGGGATCGGTGAGGGCGTCGCGCACGACGATCGCCGCGGCGGCGGACCAGGCCTGCGGGCGGCAGGCGGCCGGGTAGGGCACCGGGGCGCCGGCGAGCGCCGGGTCGCCGCCGTGCAGCTCGGGCATGCGGGCGTCGAACGCCCGCGAGGCGAGCAGCAGCCCCTCCGCGAGCCGGCGCGCCTCCGCAGGGAACCCGGCGCGCAGCAGGCCGCGCACCGCGATCGCGGTGTCGTGGGTCCACACGCTGCCCCCGTGGTAGCCGAGCGGCCAGTAGCCGGCCATGTCGGTGGCGAGGGTGCGGACGCCGTAGCCGGAGTCGAGCCGCTCGTCGACGAGCAGCGCGGCCACCCGGGCCTCGTCGCGGGCGTCGAGGATGCCCGTGCCGAGCAGGTGCCCGATGTTGCTGGTCAGGGAGTCGACCGCCCGGCCATGGGCGTCGAGCGCGATCGCGGGGAACCCGCCGTCGGCGTCGTCGACCCAGAACGCCGGGCGGAACCGCGCCTTGAGGTCGGCCGCCCACCGCTGCCAGCCGTCGGCCTCAGCGCCGTCCCCGATCGCTCGGAGCAGGACCACGGCGGCGAGCGCCGCCTCGTGGGCGTAGGCCTGCACCTCGCAGAGCGCGATCGGGCCGCTGGCCAGGGTGCCGTCGCGCCACTGCACGCTGTCGCCGGAGTCCTTCCAGCCCTGGTTCGCGAGGCCGTGGCCGGAGGTGTCGAGGTAGGCGAGGAAACCGTCCGCCGGCACCGCGTCCCGCAGCCAGCCGAGCGCCGCGGTGAGCGCGGGCAGCAGGTCCCTGACCGCCGAGTCCGGCAGGCCGGCCCGCCAGGCGTCGTGCAGCAGCAGGATCCACAGCGGAGTGGCGTCGATGGTCCCGTAGTAGCGGGGCGGCAGCACCACCGCGCCGTCGCCGAGCGCGTTGTCGCCGCGCCGCAGCTCGTGGACGATGCCGCCGGGGCGTTCGCCGGTCGCGTCGTCCGTCGCCGTGCCCTGGATGCGGGCCAGCACCCGGAGCGTGCCGA
>NZ_CAXTOQ010000198.1:0-5431 GCF_964245895.1 uncultured Amnibacterium sp. | reverse complement strand
CGAAGTTCCCGCCGGGGTACTTGACCGCGTCGACCGCGGGCTGCGCGGACTTGATCGCCTTCACGGTGCGCAGCGCACCGAGCGCCAGCCGGCTCTGCTTCGCGATGGGGTGGTCGACGCCGGTGTACAGCGCCTGGATCGCCTCCGTCGTCGCCTTCGTGTCGGAGTCGGACACGCTCAGCTTGATCGTGTCGAGGTCGTGCATCGCGATGGGCCCGGAGGAGCCGACGAGCGACCGGGGCGTGTTGCCGCCGACCGCCACCGCACGGAACGTGGTGCCCGGACCGGCCGCGGTGAGCACGCGGTCGAGCCAGCCCGACGTGAGGCTGTTGCTCGAGCCGCGCTCCAGGCAGTCCTGGGCCTGGAAGTGGCTGCGGGTCAGGTCCGGGGTCGACACGGCGGGGACCGCGGCGACCCGGCCGTCCTTGATGAGCGGGGCCAGCGGCGACAGCGCGGGATGCAGCCCGAAGCCGCGCGCGGTGTCCAGCTGGATCAGCGACCCGGCGCGCACCCCGATGTTCGGGCGGTTCTTCAGCAGGTTCGGGTCGTTCGCCGGCACCAGCATCGACAGCCCGTCCATGCCCCCGCGCAGGAAGACGACCACGAGCGTGCCCGACTGCGCCTCGTCGGCGGCCGCGTAGGAGACGCGGCTCGTGACCAACTGCGCGCCGAGCGTCGCGACGCCGACCCCGAGCCCGCCCTTCAGGAACGTGCGGCGGTTGAAGCCGCCGGCCCACGCCTCGTCCCGGCCGGCCGTGGCGACCCGCTGCGCCTCCGCCGCGGCCCGCACGGCGGCGTCGCGCCGGGTCGGGCCGAGGCGCTCCCAGTCGGGGCAGTCGGGGTGCAGCGTGCGCAGCACGTCGTCCGAGTAGTCGATCGCGGTCGTCATCGCGTCTCCTGTCGTGTCAGCGGAGCTGGAAGTAGGGCGAGTCGAGCAGGAGGGCGGCGATCTTCCCGCACGTCCAGTCGTCGGTCGGGGCAGCGCCGCCGGCGCGCAGCTTGGCGCCGTGCACGGCGGCCAGCAGGTGGGTCTTCGACGGGACCGTGCCGGTGAGGCGCTTCGCCACCGCCGTCGTCCACTGGTACGCGGTCTGCGTCTTCGTGCGCGGCACGAGGTTCGACGGCTTCGTCCAGCCCAGGTGGTCCCACCAGCCGTAGACGAACGCGCGGTGCAGGTTCCAGCGCTGCAGCATCGCTCCCGCCCCGAGCCACGCCGCGGCGACGTCGGGGTAGCCGTTCGGCGGCGCCCAGCCGTACGGCGTGTGCCCGGCGTCGTTCAGGTTCCAGTACAGCCACCCGAGCGGCGTCGCCATCTTCGGCGCGCGCTGCACGTCGAGCACGCGGAGGGTGCCGACCGCGTCCTCGAGGGGGCGGCGCATCCGCACGCCGACCGCGGCCCAGAAGTCGCTCGACTTGAAGATCGCGTCGACGACGGCCTTGATGCTCGTGCCGTGCGCCAGATAGACGTGCGCCAGCCGGTTCACGAGGCTCGCGCTCGGGGCGTCCGACACGAACCGCGTCGCGAGCTTGCGCGCGATCATCCGGGCGGTCGCGGGGTGGCGGGCGAGGTACCGCAGGTACGCGTCGCCGACCGCCTCCCCCTTGTAGATCGAATTGTTCGAGCTGGAGAACCCGAGCACCTTGACCCGGCCGGTCCAGTGGTTCGGGGCCTGGAAGAAGTACTGCCCGGTGTCGTAGTCGAGGGTGCGGCCGGACAGGATCTGGGCGCTCGAGCGCACCATCTTCTCCGTGTACCCGGCGGTGCGGCCGACGGTGTGCAGCTCGAGCAGCTCGCGGCCGAGGTTCTCGTTCACGTCCGAGGGCTTCGACTGGTCGTTGCTCAGGTAGTTCAGCATCGCCGGGTGCTTCATCGCGGCGAGCAGCATGTCCTCGTACCGGCCGAACGCGTGCTTCCGGATGACGTCGTGGATGTAGCTCGGCGACGTGTGCCACTGCTCCGACGGGACGGCCACGTGCAGGTGGTTGGCGAAGACGTCGACGACGATCTCGTACAGCTGGCGGTCGGAGAAGACCTGCCGCGCGAGCGTGCCCTGGGCCGTCGCCATCATGGCGTCCCAGCTGTACTGCTTGGTCTTCCGGATGATCGTGGCGGGCTTCGCGCCCTCGAGCGGGAAGACCGCCGCCGCCTTGTTCGCGCGGGTGTCCTTGATCGACGACGGGTTCAGCTGCCGCTGCAGCCAGCCGTCGATGCCGAACCGCCGCACGTCGGCGACGTCCTTCGGCCGGGCGCCGAACGTGGCGCGGCGGAGCAGGTGCGCGGCCGGGTCGTGCGGGAACAGACGCGATCGCGCCCTCCCCGCCGCCTTCGCCGCCAGGGAGGCCGACGCGTACTGCCTGCCGTGGTGCACCTTCGTGGCGGCGGTGGCGGCCTCGGCGGCGTCCGCGGCGCCGACCAGCGACTCGCCGGCGACGGCGCCGACCGCGAGCACCGCGCCCAGCCCGAGCAGCCCTCGGCGGGAGGAGCGGGGCTGCGCCTCCGCGGTGTCGGTGCCGTGCGTGTCCGTCATGGGTCCCCTCCCGGTGCGGTGGCCGCCACCATAAGGAGGGGCGTGCGCGCGGCAGGGACGACACGGCGGCGGTGCGCGCTCCCGCCCGCGTCTTCCGCCAGCCGGGAGCGCTTCCTCGTTCAGGCTCGTCTCGGGACGCGCCGGCCGGATCGCCGCGGAGCTCGGCGTGTCGCGGAACGAGCCTGAACGAGGAAGGTCAGGCGGTGGTGAGGACCTGCCGGTCGGCGACGATGCGGGCCAGCAGCTCCTGCTCGTCGGGGGTGCGGCCGATCGTCGCGCGGCCCTTCATCAGCCGCTGCCGCGCGTGGCCGAGGCGGGTGGAGTCGGCGATCAGCCGCTTCATCGCCACCTTCTTGCCGTGCGGGTCGCGCTGCGCCGCCGCCCAACGCAGCGCCTGCCTGCGACCGGCCGCGGTGGAGATCAGCGCCACCTCCTGCGGGCTGAACCAGCCCGCGTCCGCGTACTCGCCGAGCCGCGCGCGGGTGATCGACCGCTCCCTGGCGCGCACCACGAGTACGACCGCGAGCGCGCCGAGGAAGATCGGCACCTCGACGAACAGGTAGTACTCGACCGTGTTCGCGGCGAGGGAGAGGCCGCCGTTCCAGAGCGCGTGGAGGAGCGCGGCCGGGATGAGGCCCAGCAGGTACGCGCCGAACCCGGCTGCCGCGCCGCCGCCCCGCTCCGCCGCCTTGCCGATCGCGAAGCCGGTGCAGGCCGTGAACAGCAGGTGCGCGAACGGGGAGAAGATCCCGCGCACGACGAACGTGAACACGAACTCCGGGCCGATGCCGTTCTCGACGAGGGTCCGCCCGAAGTAGAGGATGTTCTCGGAGAACGCGAACCCCGCCGCGACGCTCGCGGCGTAGACGATGCCGTCGACCGGCCCGTCGAAGTGGCGCCGGTTGACCCAGAACAGCAGCAGCACGCCGAAGCCCTTCGCGGACTCCTCCACGAGCGGCGCCTGCACGACGGCCTGCACGAAGTCGTCCGGCCGCCCGCCGGTCGCGGCGAGCGCGATCTGCACGCCGAGATCGAAGATCAGGGCGACCGCGACCGCGACCCCGGCGCCCCACAGCACCGCGAAGACCAGCGCGGGCCGCGGCTCCGGCTCCCACCGGTCGATCCACCGGATCGTCAGCAGCACGATCGCGAACGGGATCAGCGCAGCGATCCCGGCGATCGCGACGCCGAGCGTGCCGAGCGCGGACACGAGGTACAGCAGCACCGCCGCAGCGGCGAGCGCACCGAGCGCGATGCCGAGGCCGGCGGCCACGCCGCGCGCCGCATGGCCGGGGGTGTGCGTCTCTGGGCCGATCGGGGCGAGCCCGACCGGCGCCTGGCGGATGTCCGTCACGGGGACATGGTGGCAGCAGCCGCCTCGGCGATCGCAGAGCCCCGCGTCACCACACCTTGCCGGGGTTCAGCACCCCCAGCGGGTCGAACGCCGCCTTGACCCGGCGCGACAGCGCCATCACGTCGTCGCCCAGCTCCTCCGCGATCCAGCGTCGCTTCAGCACCCCGACGCCGTGCTCCCCGGTCAGCGTGCCGCCGAGGTCGATCGCGGTGCGGAACAGCTGCTCCGCCGCGGACCAGACGATCTCCGGGATCTCGCCGGGCGCGTGCGGCACGGAGGCGGGGATCACGATGTTGGGGTGCAGGTTGCCGTCCCCGGCGTGCGCGATCGTCGGGATCGGCAGCCCGGTGCGCCGCGCGATGCCCTCGACCGCCTCGAACATGTCGGGCAGGGCGGACCGCGGCACGCAGACGTCCTCGATCAGCACCTCGCCCAGCCGGGTGAACGCCGGGTGCGCCGCCCGGCGCAGCGCGACGAGCGCGGCTCCCGCCGCTTCGTCCGGCGCGACGGTCGCCTCGCCGCCCGCCGCCGCGACGAGGCGGAGCACCGCCTCCGCCTCGCCCGCCGCGGCACCGCCGTCGGTCTGCACCAGGAGGAAGGCGCCGCGGCCGGCGAGCGCCGGCAGGTCCCCCGCCGGGCCCTCCCCCGCCGCGACCAGCGCGTCGATCGCCGCGCAGGAGGCCGCGTCCATCAGCTCGAGCGCGGCGCAGCGCAGCCCGGAGGCGGTGATCGCGGCGGCGGCGGCCGCGGCCGCGCGCACGTCCGCGAACGTCGCGCCGACCGTGACGACGGGGGCCGTGCTCGCGCGCCGCAGCTTGAGGGTCGCCTCGACCACCACCCCGAGCGTGCCCTCCGAGCCGATCAGCAGCGCGGTCAGGTCGTAGCCGGTGACGCCCTTCACGGTCCGGCGGCCCAGCCGCACCAGGGTGCCGTCGGCGAGCACGACCGCGAGACCCAGCACGCTCTCGCGGGTGACGCCGTACTTCGCGCAGAGCAGCCCGCCCGCGTTCGTGGCGATGTTGCCGCCGACGGTCGAGATCGCGCGGCTCGCCGGGTCCGGCGGCCACCAGAGGCCGTGCGGCGCGAGCGCCGCGCCGAGGTCGTCGGTGACGACCCCCGGCTCCACGACCGCGGTCTCGTCGGCGGCGTCGATCGCGAGCACCCGGTCCATGCCGCTGACGTCGAGCACCACCGCGCCGGCCGACCCGACGGCACCGCCGGCCAGCCCGCTGCCCGCGCCGCGCGGCACGACCGGCGTCCGCGCCGCGGAGGCCAGCCGCAGCGTCGCCTGCACGTCGGGGACGCCGCGGGCGCGCACGACCGCGAGCGGCGCCTCCGTCGTGGTCCAGCCGCTTCGGTCGGTGCGCACGCGATCGAGCTCCGCCCGGTCCGTGCGCATCGCGGGCCCGACGGCGGCGGCCAGGTCCTCCAGGAACGGCATGCGGTCAGCCTAAGGAGCCGTCGGAGGTCGCCCGTAGGTTCGCGGGATGGCCGATCGTGAGCATCCCGACGCCGATCCGGACGACGGCCGCAGCGAGACCGTCACGGA
>NZ_CAXTOQ010000197.1:0-5476 GCF_964245895.1 uncultured Amnibacterium sp. | reverse complement strand
CGAGGTCGACGATGCAGGGCACGCCGGTGAAGTCCTGC
This sequence comes from uncultured Amnibacterium sp., assembly GCF_964245895.1. Taxonomy (GTDB): domain Bacteria; phylum Actinomycetota; class Actinomycetes; order Actinomycetales; family Microbacteriaceae; genus Amnibacterium. Next base: position 5,438 of record NZ_CAXTOQ010000197.1, on the reverse strand, counting down.
ATGACGACGCGGGCGGGGGTGAACTGGATCTCGGTGTCCGGCTCGGCGGTCGGCACCCAGGAGCCGAGGGCCCGGATCTGGTCCGCGGTGACGTTCGCGCCGTCCTCGGTGCGCAGCAGGTTCTCGAGCAGGACCTTGAGGCTGAACGGCAGCCGCTCGTACCCGTCGACGGTGTCGATGGCGAAGATCTGGAACGTCTTCGTCCCCACCGTCAGGTCGGTCCTGGCTCCGAAACTGTCCACCGCGGCCATGTCGCTCCTCACGCCTCAACGGGCCGCGGCGTACGGCCGCGACGCCTCTTGCACGATACCGCGCGACGGACTACGTTCCCCGCGCCTCCGGCTGCGCCCCCGCCTCCGGCCGGCGACGCAGCGCCTGGACCACGAGCACCGTGACGACGAGCACGATCGAGTACAGCGGCAGGCCGAGCACGATGCGGGCGATGCCGAGCTCGACCACCTTGTCGCCCGCGAGGTACAGCGGCACCTCCACCGCCAGCCGCACGGCGAAGAGGGCGACCCACAGCAGCGTCAGCCCGGTCGCGACGCGACGACGGCCGGGTTCGGTCCCCCAGCCGCCGTCGGAGGTGAGCAGCCCGGCCACGAGGCCGACGAGCGGCCGTCGCACGATCACGGACACCAGGAACGCCAGGCCGTAGCCGGCGTTGATGAAGAACCCGGGGAGGTAGTTCGTGTTCGCGTCCCCGGTGATAAGCACGAGCGCCGCGGAGACGCCGACCAGCACGGCGCCGACGATCGCCGAGCCGGTCCGCTGGCGGCGCAGGACGCGGTAGACCAGCAGGAGCGCGGACAGCACGAGGGGGGTCGCGACGATCGGGAGGAGCGCCGCCCGGTCGACCGTCTGCGGGGCCGCGGAGATCGCGGCGACCTGGTAGAGCACGACGAAGACGAGCGGCGGGACCACGGACTCGACCAAGCCGAGGGGGCCGCCGACCGCGTCGAGCAGGCCGCGCCCGGTGAGCGGGGCGGCGTCCGCGGCGCGCGCGAGCCCCGGCCTGGGCCGCTCCGGCTGCTCGCGGCCGTCCGTCACGCGCCGAGCCGGGCCCGCGCGGCCGGCGGCGCCTCCTGGGCAGCGCCGTCCTGCGGCATGTGCAGCGGGATGAGGTCGCGGGGCGGCATCGGCGACGTGCCGCGCACGACGACGACGCTGCGGAACAGCTCCTCCATCGCGGCGCCGACGCGCTGGTCGACCGCGCCCTCGCCCGAGATGACGCCGCGCAGGAACCAGCGCGGCCCGTCGACGCCCACGAACCGGGCGATGCGCGTGACCGGCGCCTGGCCCGGCGCGGCCTGCGCGGGGATCTGCGCGAGCAGCTCGGGACCCAGCGCGCCGTCGATCACGCGGGTCGTGCCGCCCTGCGACAGGATCTGCTGCTCGATCTGCTCGCGGATCTCGTGCCACAGGCCGCTCGACCTGGGAGCCGCGAACGGCTGCACCTGCAGGCTCGAGCTCGCGAAGTCGAGGCCGACAGCGACGACGCGCCCAGTGCCCTCCTCGACCTCGAGACGCAGCCCCAGGCCCTCGCGCGGCGGGATCTTCACGCCGCCGAGATCCACGTAGGGGCGGACGGCGTTCGCCTCCGTCATGTCCAGCGGGCCGTTGATCTCCCGGTCGGCCGGGGCGGACTTCGGCCGCGGCTCCGGCACGCTCTCCTCGTCGGTCACGACGACTCCCTTCCCTCGGCCGGCACCCGGCCCGTCCCCGTCGACCCGAACCCGCGATCGCCCCGCTCGCTGCCGGGCAGCCGCTCGACGGGCACGAATCGCACCTCCGGCAGCGGCAGCACGAGCAGCTGAGCGATCCGGTCGCCGACCGCGACATCGTACGAGGTCACCGGGTCGGTGTTCAGGAGCGTCACGCGGATCTCGCCGCGGTACCCCGCGTCGATCAGCCCCGGCGCGTTGACGATGGTGATCCCGTGCTTCGCGGCGAGCCCGCTGCGCGGCAGCACGAGCGCGGCCGTGCCGGAGGGCAGGGCGATGCGCAGCCCCGTGCGCAGCGTCGCGCGCTGCTGCGGCCCGAGCGTCGCCGCCTCAGCCGAGACGAGGTCGGACGCCGCGTCACCGGCGATCGCGCGCTGCGGGACGGGACCGTCGACGAGCACCTCGATCACGGGGAGCGAGGCTAGTCGGCGCAGCGCGGACCGCCTCCCGCTGGTGGTGGAATGGCGGGGTGATGCGATTCCGCGAACGTCTGACGCCGGGCATCGGCACGCTCGTCGCGGTGCTGCTGCTGCTGCCGGCGGTGTTCATCGTCGTGCTGCCGCTCGACGCCGTCGCAGGCGCCGTGCTGGCCGTCGCGGTCACCGTCGCGGCCGAGCTGGTCCTCGTGCTGACCGCCCCGGTCGTCGCCGTCACCGACGGGGTCCTGACCGCGGGGCGCGCGCGGATCGCCGTCTCGTTCACCGGTGCGACGGAGGGCTTCCGCGGGCCGGATGCGACGCAGGCGCGCGGCCCCGGCCTCGACGCGCGGGCGTTCACGCTGTTCCGCGGCTGGATCGACCCGGTCGTCCGGGTCGGCCTGGTCGACCCGGACGATCCCGCCCCGTACTGGCTGGTGTCGACGCGGCGGCCGGAGGAGCTGCGCGCCGCACTCGCCGCCGAGCGCGCCGCGCCGACGACCTGACTCGGCCCGGGAGACCCCGACCGGCCCGCAGACGGAGGAGGGGCCCGCCGGCAGACCGGCGGGCCCCTCCTCCCCTGCTGGGTGCGCGGCTCAGGCCTCGCACTCCCGGCAGATCGGGCCGAGCTTCGACTCGTGGTCGAGCTGCGAGCGGTGCTTCACCAGGAAGCAGCTGACGCAGGTGAACTCGTCGGCCTGCGGAGGCAGGACGACCACGTCGAGGTCGAGGTCGGAGAGGTCCGCTCCGGGCAGCTCGAAGCCGCCCGGGTTGTCCGCGTCCTCGACGTCCACGACGCCGGACATCTTGTCCGGCACACGCTCCTTCAGCGCCTCGATCGAGTCGGAGTCGTCGTCCGTCTTTCGGGGGGCGTCATAGTCGGTCGCCATTCGAATCCCGTCCATCTCTGAAGCGTCGCGCCGGTGTCCGCCCCCAGGTCCCGGGGCGGAAAGCGGCGACAGTATGCACGAGGCGGCATCCGTACGCAAACGCCCCGTCGCGCCCTCTGCTCCGTGGGGCGCTGCCCGTGCAACATCGGGGACTCGCCTGCTATTTCCGGGCCGGGCGACTACTCGCGTGACATCCTCGACGCGCCGGGTCGAGGACCCGTGAGGACTGGAGCGACCCATGCAGACGCTGAGCGTGCTGGCGGTGGAGGACGGCGCGATCGTCGTCGCCTCGCCCACCGGTGAGCGCTACCGCCTGCCGATCGATGCGGCGCTGCTGGCCCGGATCGCGGGCATGGGCTCGACCCCCGACGTGAAGCGCCTGTCCCCGCGGGAGATCCAGGCGCACATCCGCTCCGGCCTCTCGGCGGAGCAGGTCGCGGCGATGACCGGGGTGCCGGTCGCCCTGATCGAGCGCTTCGTCGGCCCGGTGCTCGCGGAGCGCGCCTACATCGTCGAGTCGGCCCTCGCGGTGCGCCTCCCGCCCGAGACCGAGGGAGCCCGCTCGCGCACCTTCGGCGCGGTGATGGGCGAGCGGCTCGACGCGCTCGCGGCCAGGGAGGTGCGCTGGACGAGCGCCAAGGAGCCGTCCGGCTGGGTGCTCGCCGTCGCGTTCGTCGCCGACGAGGTGCAGCACCAGGCGCGCTGGCGCTTCGACCCGAAGCACATGGGCCTGCAGCCCGACAACGTCGAGGCGTCGACCCTGTCGCAGCAGGGCGTGCCGGCGGCACTCACGCCGCGCCTCCGCGCCATCGAACCGACGGCGCCCGTGACGATCGTCCCCCAGCCGCAGCCCGCCGTGCGCGAGGAGCGCCCGGCACCGCCGCACGGCGCCCGCGTCGCGCCCGTCGAGCCGGACCGCACCCGGTTCGACAGCGCCGCGTTCCGGTTCCCGCCCCTGCGCGAGGAGGCACCGGCGACGAGCGCGCCGCCCGCCGCCCGTGCCTCCCGGCCGGCTCCGGCCGGGGCGGAGACGCCCGCGGCGGAAGCCTCGGAGCCCGCGGCCGCCCCGCCGAAGCCCGGCCGGATCCCCGACCGGCTCGCGCAGCGGTCGCGACGACGCGGCGAGCGCGACGACGCGGCGGAGCCGGAGGACGACGCGCTGCCGCCGACCAGGGCGATGGACGCCGTGCCGACCGGCGAGGTGTTCGCGCCGCGCCCGACGCCGGAGCGCCGCGAGTCCGCCTCCATCCACCGCCTCCCGGTGCGGCCGTCCGCGCCCGAGGAGGTGCCGGCGGAGGACCGCCCGACGGAGCCGTTCCGGCGCCGCCGCGAGCGCGGCGGCCTCACCCCGGTCGAGCAGCTGCTGCGGGAGCGGGAGGCGCAGGGCGCGGAGGCGGAGACCGCCGAGGCGCCGGTGCCCGTGGCGCGCCCGCGGCGCGGCCGGACGTCGATGCCCAGCTGGGACGAGATCGTCTTCGGGCGCGACGAGCCCTGAGGCGCCCTCTCCTCGCGCGTCAGCCGTCGAGTCGGACGAGCGGCACGAACCGCTCCGCCGGCGTCCACGCGCCGTGCTGCCCGACCATGCCCCTCGCCGGCGAGGCCGCCGACGCGTAGAGCGCCGCCCGGCCGCGAGCGGCCACGAGGACGTCGCCGATCCTCGGCGCCACCGCCGGATCGACGACCCCGAACCAGCCCTGGTCGACGGCCTCCGCCCGCGTGAGCACGTCGACGGCGCCGCCGAGCGCCGAGCGGAACCGCGCCGCCTCCGCGGCCGCGTCGAGCCCCGGCTCGAGGTGCAGCTGCAGCAGGCGCGGCTCCCCCGCGACGGCCCGGACGCCGTCCAGCAGCCCCGGCACGTCCTCGAGGATCACGTGCGACGCCTCAGGCACGTCGACCATGCCGTGGTCCGCGGTGACGAGCAGCGTCTCGCCCCGCCGGAGGTCGCCCGCCGTGTCGCGCACGGCTCCGTCCACGGTCTCGAGCAGGTCGGTCCACGCACCGGATGTCCACCCCTCGCGGTGCGCGACCACGTCCAGCTCGGGCACGTAGCAGTAGGCGATGCCGCCCTTCGCGGCGCGCAGCGCGCCCGTGGCGGCGACGAGCCGGTCCTCGATCGTCCTCGCGCCCACGTACCGGGCGCCGCGCAGGACCTCCCGGGTGAAGCCCGACGAGGCGTAGTGGCGAGGGCCGACCGCGAGCGCCGTCACCCCCTCGTCCCCCGCGCGCTCGAACACCGTCCGCGAGCGCTGCCAGCCGGGCGGCAGGGCGTCGTCGAACCCGTGCAGCTGGTTGACGACCCGTCCGCTCGAGGGCTCGAGCGCCGCATAGGCGACGACGCCGTGCTGCCCGGGGTCGACGCCGGTCGCCAGGGTCGTGAGCGCGGCGGCCGTCGTGGTCGGGCTGCCGGT
>NZ_CAXTOQ010000196.1:0-5554 GCF_964245895.1 uncultured Amnibacterium sp. | reverse complement strand
GGCGGACGAGCCGCCGACCGGGGTGCGCGGCCGCGGCCCAGCCGAAGTACCCGCCGGCGTCCTCGCCGGCCCGCGACGACGTCAGCCCGTGGAGGGCGGCGACGGTCGGCCCGTTGCCGTCGTGCAGCTCGTACGCGAGGGTGGCGCCCTCGACATCCAGGGTGCGGTCCATGTCCAGACCTTACGGACGGCACGCTGGCCCTCGCGTGTGCCTGTGTTCGTGGTCGGCCTGCTGCTGGTCGTCGTCGCACGGTCGACTCGGTGAGCCTGCAGCAGATCACGCCGCCGAAGAGCGACACCCTCGACAGGTCGCTGACCGGGAACGTGCTGAAGCAGGGCTCCATGGACACCCTCGTGAAGCGCCGTGCCTCGGGAGTCGTGGTCGTTCTGCCGGTGGGCTCCGGCGGCATCGTCGACGTCGAGTAGGAGCGCACCCGCCGCTATCGTGACCGGCGGGGCGGTAGCTCAGCCGGTCAGAGCAGTGGACTCATAATCCATCGGTCACGGGTTCAAGTCCCGTCCGCCCCACACGACGGCGACCCGGGCGATCCCGAGCACCCGGACTGGGGCTGCTCGCGCAGAGGCGCCACCCCGACGCGGTGCTCGGCGTGCTCGCCGCGCTGCACGGCGTGCGGCGGACAGCCGGCTTCCTCGCCGCCGCTGCGGCCGTCGCGCTGACCGCCTCCGCTGGGCTCCGCGTGCTCGGGATCGGGCTGTCGGGCTTCCGCTCGCTGCAGCAGCCGGTCGACCTGAACTCGCTGCTGCTCGCGATCGGCGGCACCGGGCAGGACCTGCTGCCGGTGCCCCTGCTCCTCGCGATCGGCGCCGCGGTCGCCTTCGCGGTGTCCCGCCACGGACGACGGACGGCCCCGGCTATCGTCGCCGGGTGACCGAGCCGAGCGCGCCTCCTCCCGGCTTCTACAGCGACGAGACCGGCCGGCGGCGCTGGTGGGACGGCCGCGACTGGTTCGACGGACCGGAGTCCGCGCGGCGCCTCAGCGACGACGAGCGCCGTCGGATCCTCGATCGCGCGGTCGCGAAGTACGTCCAGCACGGCTACTCGATCAGATCGAACGACGGGCGGCGGGCCGTCGTCGCCAAGCGGCAGAGCGTGAACGTGCTGCTGAACCTGCTGCTGGTGCTCGTCACCGGCGGGATCTGGCTGATCTTCCTGGCGCTCCGCCTGCTGAACTGGCCGACGGACCGCGCCGTCCTCACCGTCGACCCGACGGGGGAGCTGCGGGGCGAGTTCTCCTCCTGATCGGTGGCGGCGGCGGACAGCGGCCTCGGACGCCGGAGGCGAACGGCGCACCGGAAGCCGGGCGCCGGCGCCGGTCGGGTCGTCGGTTCCGGCAGCATCCGTGGCTTCCGGCATCCCGACCGGCGCTGTCGCGCTGCCGGGACCGACGAGGCCTGCCGGAACCGACCGCGTAGGCAGGCGCGAACCGGGCGCGATCCGCTCGCCACGCCGGGACTCGCACCCCGTTCCCAGGTTCTCGGCGCACCGTCTCCGACATGACAGATGCACCGCGGATCCGGAGTCCGGACAGATAAGCGGACTCGCATGATGGACGCCCCGTCCTCCCGTTCCGGGAGGGCGGGGCGTCGTCGTGCGGGGCCCTACGCCGGGACGAGCAGCTCCACGCCGGTCAGGCGCTCCGCCTCCGCGGTCAGCAGGATCTGCAGCTCGCGGTTGCGCGCGGTCCGGCTGGAGCTGGCGACGATGGGGGTGCCGCGCAGCTCGGCGAGGCCGCTGGGACCGACGAAGGAGCCGCCCGGCAGGTCCTTCGCCGTCGCGGCGAGCAGCGTCGGCAGCGCTCCGGCGGCGGCCGATTGACCGACACCCTTCAGCATCGCCTCCGACACCCCGGACACGGCCGCCGGGACGTGGAGGTCCCTGGTCAGGTTCGTACCGGCCATCCCGGGGTGCGCCGCCATCGCGCGAAGGGGCGAGCCGGTCGCCGCGAACCGCGCCTGCAGATCGAACGCGAACATCAGGTCGGCGAGCTTCGAGTCGGCGTACGCGGCCCACCGCGAGTACCGGCGCCGCGTGCGGTTCAGGTCGTCCAGCACGATCCGCCCGCCCCAGTGCGCGAGGCTCGACAGCAGCACGACCCGGTCGGTCAGGCGGGGGAGCAGCAGGGCTGTCAGCGCGAAGTGCCCCAGGAAGTTGGTCGCCAGCTGCAGCTCGAACCCCTCGGCGGTGCGCGCCTCGTCGGTCGCCATCACGCCGGCGTTGTCGATCAGCACGTCGATCCGCTCGGGCGCGCGGTCCGGGAAGGACCGCACCGAGGCGAGGTCGCTCGTGTCGAGCAGCTGCACCTCGGTGCTGCCCGGCATCCGCCTGGCGGCCTCCTCGCCCCGGCCGAGGTCGCGGCAGGCGAGCACGACGTGCGCCCCGGCGGCGGCGAGCCGCTTCCCGGCCTCGAAGCCGAGGCCGCTGTTCGCGCCCGTGACGACGACGACGCGTCCGGACTGGTCGGGCAGGCGGAGGGATTCGGGGGAGACCACGCCACAGTGTGCGGGAGGGGTCCTGAGCGGTCAGACGGGAGCGGCGAGAGCGGCGGCGACCCAGCGCTCCAGCTGCTCGTCGGAGTCGACCGCCTCCTCCTCCAGGAACAGCCAGCCGCGCATGGTCCGGCCGCGCATCACCGCGGGATGCACGCCGGGACCGGCGAGCGCGGCCGCGTCCTCCTCCGAGATCCGCAGCATCATCACGTGATCGGGGTGGCGGCCGACGCCGAGGCGCAGCGCGCCGCCGACCAGGAACCCGACGCTGCCGAACATCCGCTTCTCGACGACGTCGGCCACGCCTGCGAGGGCGTCCCGCACCCGCGCCGCCAGTTCGGGATGGTCCGCCACAGCGCTCAGGCTGGCACGAGCGGACGAGCCCTGGTACCGCCCGCCGGCCGTCGGAGCGCCTACAGCACCTCCGAGCGACGAAGGCTTCCGACACGCGGAAACGTCCCGAACTCGTTTGACATGCCCAGGAAAGTGCTGGCACTCTCGTGCCGCTCGACGAGGACCGGCATCAGGAACCGCCGGAACTACCCCCTCGCCGCGCTACTTGCCCGATGCGGCCACGCCTTGCGCTGCCCCCACACCGCATCGTCCGGACCGTCGCAGTCGTCAGGGTGGGCAGCGCCGTGTCGAGCCCCAGGGATGGGACGAGCGGAGGCGGACCCGCCGGAGCACGTATCCCATGAGGATCCTGACGAAGACCCGCGCCGCGATCTCGGCGGTGGCCGTGAGCGGCCTCGTGCTGACCGGCACGATCACGGGCGCGGCGCCGGCCGAGGCCGCTCCCGTCTCCACCTGGAACCGGCTGGCGCAGTGCGAGTCGAGCGGCCGCTGGCACATCGACACCGGGAACGGCTACTACGGCGGCCTGCAGTTCAGCATGGGCACCTGGCGGGCGCACGGCGGCGGCGGCAACCCCGCTCGCGCGACCAAGGCGAAGCAGATCGCGGTCGGCGAGAAGGTCCGCCGATCCCAGGGCTGGGGCGCCTGGCCCGCCTGCTCGAAGAAGATCGGTCTGCGCTGATCCAGGCCCATTGCCAGGCTCCGTTCCGCTGATCGGGTTCCCGCCGGACCGGTCCGCTCATGTCGGACCGGGACGGCCGGACGCGCTTCCGGCTCCCGGAACGCGGTTTGGATGCCCTGGTTTTCCATGGCACCCTGCTCGCGCCCTCGGGGACCGGCGAACAGGAACCGCCGCGACCACCCCTCCGACGGCACTGCCCGGCGCGGACCCCACCGCATGCTGCCCCTCGGACCGCGCCGACATGGACCGTGCAACGACATCCAGGGCGGGCAGCAGCGCGTCGAGCCCCAGGGATGGGACGAGCGCAGGTGGGTCCGTGGGAGCAGACCAGATGAAGATCCTGACCAACACCCGTGCCCTCGCTTCGGGCATCGCCGTCGCCGGACTCGCAGCCGCGGGGATCGCGCTCGGCGCCGCACCCGCGCAGGCCGCACCCGCCAGCGTGTGGGACCGCGTCGCGCAGTGCGAGTCGAGCGGCGACTGGCACATCGACACCGGGAACGGCTACTACGGGGGGCTGCAGTTCAGCCTCGCCACCTGGCACGGCTACGGCGGGGCGGGCAGCCCCGCCGACGCGAGCAGGACCGAGCAGATCCGCGTCGCGGAGAAGGTGCTCGCCGGGCAGGGCTGGGGCGCCTGGCCCGTCTGCTCGGTGAAGGCCGGCGCGACCGGGTACGCCGCGTCGACGTCGTCCGCCAAGTCGTCCTCCGCCAAGTCCTCCTCCGGCTCCTCGTCGGGCGGAGGCGCGAGCGCGCAGGTCGTGCAGGCGGACAGGCCCGCTGCCGTCAAGACGTCCGGCGAGACCTACACGGTCCGATCGGGCGACTCGCTCTCGAGGATCGCGCAGCGGCTGGACGTGGACGGCGGCTGGAAGCGGCTCTGGGCCGCGAACCCGAAGGTCGCGGACCCGGACGTGATCCACACGGGCCAGAAGCTGCACCTGCCGGCCTGATCGACGGCGGATCGGCCGCCGTCCGGGTTCCGTGCCCGGCCGGCGGCCGAACCGCGTCTCCGGCTCGTCGGACTCGGCGAACAGGCCGCGCTTCGGCAGGCCATCCGCACCTCAGCAGGCTGGCCGAGCGCTTCGGCAGGCCAGCCGCGCTTCGGCAGGCCATCCGCACCTCAGCAGGCCAGGAGGCGCGTGCTGAGCCTGCTGGAGAGCGAGCAGCCTGCCGAGGTGCTCGTGAAGATCAGCACCAGACCGGTCAGTACCAGTAGGGGACGTGGCTCGTCTCGAAGGAGTGCGCGCCGCACGGCGTGGAGTAACGCGCCTTGATGTAGCCGAGGCCCCACTCGATCTGCGTCCGCGAGCTCGTCGTCCAGTCGCCGCCCTCGGTCGCCATCTTCGCCCCGGGCAGCGACTGCGGGATGCCGTAGGCGCCCGAGGAGGCGTTGTAGGCGTTCCACCGCCAGCCCGACTCGATGTTCCAGAGCCGCACGAGGCACGACATCTGCCCGCCGTCCCAGCCGTAGGCGCCGAGCCGGGATGACGCGTACGCCTGCGCGCCGGCCGGCGTGAGCGAGGCCGGCCCGGCCGCGATGCCGCCGAGCCCGGTGCCGCCGCTCGTGGCGCCGCCCGCTGCGGCGGCCTGCTTCGCCCGCTGCGACGCCGCGTACGACGCCTGCAGCGAGGACGACGTCGCCTGCAGGCTCTTCAGCTGGGCCTGCAGCGTCGCCCGCCGGGACCTCGTCGCATCGACCTGCCGGTCCGCGGCCTGCTGCGCCGCCTTCGCGGTGTTCGACGCCGCGGTCGCCTGCTTCGCCAGGCCGTCGCGCACGGCGGCCTGCGCCGCGGCCTGGGCGCCGAGCGCCTCCGACTGCCGCTGCTGCACCTTCGCCTGCGCGAGCAGCGCGGTGGACGCGTCGCCGATCTGGGACAGCGCGCCGAGCCGGTAGAGCAGGGAGCCGGAGCCGCTGCCGGACAGCCAGACGGTGAGGTCGGGGTCACCGCCCCTGGCCAGCTGCGTCGCGACGGTCGCCGCGGTGCGCCGCGCGGTCCGCGCCTCGCCG
>NZ_CAXTOQ010000195.1:0-5663 GCF_964245895.1 uncultured Amnibacterium sp. | reverse complement strand
TGACCGTGCATGCGGTCGGCGGCGTCGTCCGCCCCGAGACGTCCGCGATGGTCGGCATGCCGGCCCTCGAGGCGTTCGCCGCGTTCCGCTGCGACCTCGCCTTCGTCGGGGCGAACGGCATCTCCGCCGGGTTCGGGCTGTCGACCCCGGACGAGCGGGAGGCGGCGGTCAAGACCGCGATGGTGCGCTCCGCGCGCCGCACCGTCGCGCTGGTCGACTCCTCCAAGCACGGGGAGGAGTCGTTCCTGCGCTTCGCCGGGCTCGCCGACCTCGACCTGCTCATCACCGATCTCGCGCCCGCCGGCGACCTCGCCGACGCCCTCGCCGCCGCCGGCGTCGAGGTCCTCGTCCCCTGAACCACCACCAAGCCGATTCACCGAAGCGAAGGAGCCCCATGCCAGCCCTGATCACGCGTGACCTCGTCACGCTCGACGCGGACCTCGGTCCCGAGCGGAGCGACGTCATCCGCGCGCTCGCGACCCTGGTCGTCGACGCCGGTCGCGCGACCGAGGTCGAGTCGCTCTACGCCGACGCGTGGGCCCGTGAGCAGAAGACCGACACCGGTCTCGGCGGCGGCATCGCGATCCCGCACTGCCGCTCCGCCTCCGTCACGGCGCCGAGCCTCGCGTTCGCGCGCGTCAGCCCGAAGGTGGACTTCGGCGGGTTCGACGGCCCGGCCGACATCGTGTTCATGATCGCCGCCCCGACCGGCGGCGACGAGCTGCACCTGCAGCTGCTGGCGAAGCTCGCGAGGAGCCTCGTCAAGGAGGACTTCGTCGCGGCGCTCCGCTCCGCCAGCACGCCCGACGAGATCGTCGCGCTGGTCGAGCAGGCCACCGCGGAGGAGCCGGAGGGGGGACCGGTCGCCACGGCGGCGCCCGCCTCCTCCTCCGGGCAGCCGCTGCTGGTCGGCATCACGTCCTGCGCCACCGGCATCGCGCACACCTACATGGCCGCGGACGCGCTGACGAACGCGGCCAAGAAGCTGGGCGTCGAGCTGCACATCGAGACGCAGGGCTCCGCCGGCATGACGCCGCTGGATCCCGCGCTGATCGAGCGCGCCGGCGCGGTGATCTTCGCGAACGACGTCGACGTGCGCGACCGCGGCCGCTTCGCCGGCAAGCCGGTCGTGCAGGCGCCCGTCAAGCGGGGCATCGACCACCCGGACGACATGATCAGGGAGGCGCTCGCCGCCGCGAAGGACCCGAACGCGGCGCGGGTGCAGGGCGGGGGAGCGGCCTCGTCCAGCACCGCCAGGGCGACGAGCCCCGGCGCGGAGATCAAGCGGATCCTGCTGACGGGTGTCAGCTACATGATCCCGTTCGTCGCAGGCGGCGGTCTGCTGATCGCGCTCGGGTTCCTCATCGCCGGCTGGGGATCCGGCATCAACGGCTACCAGATCGTGCTGCCCGGAGCGGGGAACAGCACGGGCGGGCTGGCGTACAACGACTGGGCGCTGCAGAACTTCAACCTGTTCGACCTCCCGCCGCAGGGGCTGTTCTTCTACCTCGGCGCCGCGGCGGTTAAGATCGGGCAGCTGAGCCTCGGCTTCCTCGTCCCTGCGCTGTCCGGCTACATCGCCTACGCGATCGCCGACCGGCCCGGCATCGCGCCCGGCTTCGTCGTCGGGGCCGTCTCCGGCTACCTCGGCGCCGGCTTCATCGGCGGCATCGTCGGCGGCCTGCTCGCCGGCTACTCGGCGAAGCTGATCGGCACCCCGACGGTGCCGCGCTGGCTGCGCGGCCTGATGCCGGTCGTGATCATCCCGCTGCTCGCGTCGATCGTCGCCTCGGGCCTGATGATCCTGGTGCTCGGCGGCCCGATCGCCGCGCTGACCAAGGGGCTGAACGAGGCGCTGACCGGGCTGACCGGCACCGCCGCGATCGGCCTCGGCGTGATCCTCGGCCTGATGATGTGCTTCGACCTCGGCGGCCCGATCAACAAGGTCGCCTACGCGTTCGCGGTCGCGGGCCTCGCCTCCGGCACGACGGCCAGCCTGCAGATCATGGCGACCGTCATGGCCGCGGGCATGGTGCCGCCGATCGGCATGGCCTTCGCCTCGACGGTCCTCTACCGGAAGGGCTTCTCCGAGGTGGAGCGGGAGAACGGGCTGGCCGCCTGGCTGCTCGGCGCCTCCTTCATCTCCGAGGGCGCGATCCCGTTCGCGGCGGCCGACCCCCTGCGCGTCATCCCGTCGAACCTGATCGGCGGCGCGATCACGGGTGCGCTGACGATGGCGTTCGGCGTCACCAGCCGCGCGCCGCACGGCGGGATCTTCGTCTTCTTCGCGATCGACAACTTCGGGCTGTGGGCGCTGTCGATCATCATCGGCGCCGCCGTCACCGGCTTCGTCCTGGTCGCGCTGAAGAAGTTCGTGCGTCCCAGGGGGGCGACGCCGGTCGAGGAGCCCTCGGTCCTGTCGTCGAACCAGCCCGTCGCGGCCTGATCCGCACCTGACCCGCAGCGGCTCCGGGGGAGACCCCGGGGCCGCTGTCGTTACGGTTGCTCGGGTGACCCATGCGCCGCCCGGACCGCCGCCGGGGCCGCGGGACCCCGCCGACGGCTGGGTCGAGCTGCCGGACGGCCGGCGCTTCTGGGGTCGCGCGGGCGCGGCGGGTCTGCTCGTCGTCGACCCGGCCGGCGCCGTGCTGCTGCAGCACCGCGTCGGCTGGAGCCACTTCGGCGGCACCTGGGGGCTGCCGGGCGGGGCGCGGCACGTGGGGGAGACCTCCCTCGCCGGCGCGCTGCGGGAGGCGCACGAGGAGACCGGGATCGACGTCGCCGCCCTGCGGCCGCGGTTCGCGGTCCGGCTGGACCTCGGCGTGTGGACCTACACGACCGTCGCGGTCGCCGCTCCGCAGGCGCTGCCCGTCTCGGTGACCGATCGCGAGAGCACGGCGCTGGAGTGGGTCCCCGCCGACCGGGTGACCGCGCGCGAGCTGCACCCGGGCTTCGGTGCGGCGTGGCCGCAGCTGCAGCGGCGGCTCGCCGCGCCGGACGCGGTGCTCGTCGTCGACGCGGCGAACGTCGTCGGCAGCCGCCCGGACGGCTGGTGGCGCGATCGGCCCGGCGCCGCGCACCGCCTGCTGGTGGCGCTCGCCGCGCTCACGACCGCCGGGATGCCGGAGGAGGCGCCCGACGGGGCGCCGGACGACGAACCGCTGCCCGTCGTGCGGCGCTGGCCCCTCGTCGTCGCGGTGCTGGAGGGGCAGGCGAGGGCGGCGGAGGACGTCGACGGCGTCCGCGTCGTGCGGGCCGAGCGGGACGGCGACGCGGCCGTCGTCGCCGAGGTGGCGGCGGCGGTCGCGGCCGGCCGGCCGGTGACCGCGATCACCGCCGATCGGGCCCTCGGCGAGCGGGTCACAGCGGCCGGCGGCGCCGTGCTCGGCCCCGGGCGCCTGCTGGCCGTCCTCGGGTTCTGAGCCCCGCCCCGAGCGCGTCAGGCGGGCTGGGCTGCGCCGAGGCGCCAGCCGGCGAGCCGGGCGACCTGCGCGTCGCGGTCCGCCTCCAGCTCGCGCACCCGCTCGTCGGGCAGCAGCGGGTTCAGGACCGCCCAGCAGCGCACGCGGGCGTCGCGGTCGCGGCTGAGCGCCTCGACCAACGCAGCGGGCGCCGCCTCGTTCTTCGCGACCTCGCCGCGCACACCGGGATCCCGGTCGGCCGCCAGCCGCTCGAGCAGGTCGAGCGGCGCGGAGCGGCTGGACGCGGCGCTCTGGCGGATGCTGGGCCGGGCGTGCTCGGCCAGCAGGCGCAGCCGCGCGATCTTCGTCTCCGTGACCGGCGGCGAGCGGTGCAGGATCGCCTGGTCGGCTGCCGCGAGCGCCGCCGCGTCCCTCCGCATCGCCTCGCGCTGCGCGGTCGTGCTGAAGCGGATGCAGGACATGGTGTGCACGGTAGCGGCACCCTCCGACGGGGCGCCCGACGCCGGAGCGCGACCGGGAAGGGCGACACGCCCATGGCGTCCGCTACCCTGGTCCGCCATGAGGAGGTCGCCGGATGGTCGATGATCGCGACGATCGCTCCCGTGGACGGCGCGAGGAGCCGGTCAACGGGCCCGAGACGACCGCCTCGTTCGGGTACGAGTTCGGCTCCCGTCTCGCGGAGCTGACGGGCACCTCCGCGGAGGAGCAGGCCGCCGTCGGCGCGCTGCCCAGCGGGTCGGCGCTGCTCGTCGTGCGGCGCGGGCCGAACGTCGGGGCCCGCTTCCTGCTCGACCAGAACGAGACCGTGGCCGGGCGGCACCCGTCGGCCGACATCTTCCTCGACGACGTGACGGTCTCCCGCCGGCACGCGCAGTTCCTGCGCCACGGGACCGCGTTCGAAGTCAAGGACCTCGGCAGCCTGAACGGCACCTTCTTCGACGGCGTCCGCATCGAGACGGCACTGCTGTCCGACGGCGCCGAGGTGCAGATCGGCAAGTTCCGCCTCACCTTCTACGCCTCCCGGCTCGACCTGGCGCAGGTCGGCGCCCGGTGAGCCACGCGCTGCCGGAGCGGCGCGAGCCGGCACCCATGACCGGCACCATCTCCATCGGTCAGGTGCTGGCGAGGCTCGAGTCCGACTTCCCGGAGCTGTCGCCGTCCAAGCTGCGCTTCCTCGAGGACCGCGGCCTCATCCAGCCGGCGCGCACCGCCTCCGGCTACCGCAGCTTCTCGCCGCTCGACATCGAGCGGATCAAGCTGGTGCTGTCGATGCAGCGCGACCACTACCTGCCGCTCAAGGTGATCCGCACCTACCTCGCGGACCTCGACGCGGGGCGCAACCCGGAATGGCCAGGCACCGCCACGGGCGCGATCTCGATCCTCGGGCTGGAGCGCAGGTGGACGCGGGACGAGCTGCTCGCCGAGACGCGCGCGGGCCTCGACCTGCTGGGCGACGCCGTCGCCACCGGGCTGATGCGCGCCACCGACCTGTACGACGAGGGCGACGTCGCGACGCTGCGCGCCCTGGCCGACCTGCGGTCCGCCGGCATCGAGCCGCGGCACCTCCGCGCGATGCGGATCTCGGTCGAGCGCGAGCTGGAGCTGGTGGCGAACGCGCTGCTGCCGCTGCGCCGCCGGGCGGACTCCGCGAGCCGCCAGCACGCCGACGACCGCGCGATCGAGCTCGCCGGCCAGATCGAGACGGTGCGGACGGCCCTCGTCAAGCGGGCGCTCGAGAAGCACGTCTCCTGACCGCGGCACCCGTCCGCGCGCCCGACACGCCGATCACCGAAACCCGGATGTCGTTGCCTGGGCCATTTCGGGTCTGTAGGTTGACCCACAGAACGCGCCACCGCTGCCCGCGGGGACTGCGTCGGGGGTGGAAGGGCAGATCGAATTGACTGAGGTGAATCGGAGCGAGGACCGATACGACCTCGGCCTGCTGTTCACGGACGGCATGCCGGAGTTGGACGACTCCGCGGGATACCGCGGGGTGGTGGCTGCGCGCGTCGCAGGCATCACGTATCGGCAGCTCGACTACTGGGCGCGGACGGGGCTCGTCGAGCCGACGGTCCGCGGCGCGGCCGGAAGCGGCTCCCAGCGGCTGTACGGCTTCCGCGACATCCTGGTGCTGAAGCTCGTCAAGCGATTGCTGGACACCGGCATCTCGCTGCAGCAGATCCGCACCGCGGTCGAGCAGCTCCGTAATTGGGGGATTACGGATCTCGCGCAGACCACGCT
>NZ_CAXTOQ010000194.1:0-5709 GCF_964245895.1 uncultured Amnibacterium sp. | reverse complement strand
CTCTTCGACAACTCATCGAAATCCCGGCTGGGAGGGTGCTCGACCAGCCATAATGAAAGCGTGAGCAGCGCCTCCGTGCTTCAGACGGCCAACACCCCGGCGGTGAACCGACCGAACCCCGTCGCGGTGGGCACCATCGTGTGGCTGGGCAGCGAGGTGATGTTCTTCGCGGGACTCTTCGCGATCTACTTCACCCTGAAGACGACGCAGCCGGGGCTGTGGACCGAATCGGTCGAGCACCTCAACGTGCCGTACGCCGCGGTGAACACCCTCATCCTCGTGTCCAGCTCGTTCACCTGCCAGTTCGGCGTCTTCGCCGCGGAGCGCCTCCAGTCCCGGGCGACCGGCTGGAAGCCGTCCGAGTGGGGCATGACCGAGTGGTTCTTCCTCACCTACGCACTCGGCGCCATCTTCGTCGCCGGCCAGGTCTGGGAGTACGCGACCCTCGTCGGCGAGGGCATCTCGCTCAGCTCCTCCGCCTACGGGTCCGCCTTCTTCCTGACCACCGGCTTCCACGGCCTGCACGTGACGGGCGGCCTCATCGCGTTCCTGCTCACGATCGGCCGCGCCTACGCGGTGAAGACCTTCGGCCACAAGGAGGCGACGACCGCGATCGTCGTGTCCTACTACTGGCACTTCGTCGACGTCGTCTGGATCGGGCTGTTCCTGGTCATCTACGTGCTGCAAGCGAACTGAGGAGGGCCGCGATGAAGAACGACGACGTGAAACGCCGGAAGCAGGGTCGCAGGTCCCCCCTCGCGAGCGTCGCCCTGGTCTTCACCGGGCTGCTGATCACCGGCGGCGCCTACGCCCTGATGACGGCGGCCGCGCCCGCGCAGGCGGACGTGGACCTGACGAGCGCGCAGACGATCTCCGAGGGCAAGAAGCTGTTCGCCTCGAACTGCGCCACCTGCCACGGGCTCGACCTCGCCGGCACCGCGACCGGCCCGTCGCTCATCGGCGTCGGCGCCGCTGCAGTGGACTTCCAGGTCGGCACCGGCCGCATGCCGCTCGCGCAGGACGCCCCGCAGGCGGAGGTCAAGCCGCGCGTGTTCGGCGACAAGCAGACCCTGGAGATGGCCGCGTACGTCGCGTCCATCTCCCCCGGTCCCGGCATCCCGGCCTCGAGCGCACTGACGCTGACGGGTGACGCGACGAAGGGCGCGGAGCTCTTCCGCATCAACTGCGCGATGTGCCACAACGTGGCCGGCGCCGGCGGCGCGCTGACCGAGGGCAAGTACGCGCCGAACCTGATGGACACGACGCCCGCGCACATCTACGAGGCGATGCTCACAGGCCCGCAGAACATGCCGGTGTTCAACGACGACAACATCACCCCGCAGGAGAAGCAGGACATCATCACGGCGCTCAAGACCCAGAACAAGGCGGCCGGCGTCGGCGGCTTCGAGCTCGGCAGCCTCGGTCCCGTGGCCGAGGGCCTGTTCCTCTGGATCTTCGGGCTCGGCGCGGTCGTGGCGTTCACCGTCTGGCTGACCGCGAAGGCGAACTAGGAACCGCGGACATGGCGAACGACGAATCCACCGACCTGGTCCCCGCCGACACGCACGGCGAGACCCGCGACCCCGGCTCCGCGGTCGAGCGCAGCGACGCGCTGCGCAACCCCGGGCTGCCGCCGCACCGCCAGCGGGTGACCGACCTCGATCCGAAGGCGGCCAAGCACGCCGAGCGGATCGTGGTCCTGCTCTTCTACATCTCGATCATCGGCTCGATCTTCGCGATGACGGCGTACTTCGCCTTCCCGATCAAGCCGGACGACCTCGGCTCGGTGCGGCTGAACAACGTGTTCATCGGCCTCGGGCTCGCCTTCGCGCTGCTCGCGATCGGCATCGCCGCCGTCCACTGGGCGAAGGTCCTGATGGTCGACCACGAGGGCATCGACGTGCGCCACCCGGTGCACGGCACCCCGCCGGTGCAGGCGCGCGCGGTCGAGATCTTCCGCATCGCGGACAAGGAGTCCGGCTTCAACCGGCGCGTGCTGATTCGCAACGGCATGATCGCGTCCATCGCGGCCCTGCCGTTCCCGGCCATCTTCCTGTTCCGCGACCTCGGGCCGGCGGCGGGCACCCCTGCTGAGGCCTTCAGCCACACCATGTGGAAGGAGGGCACGCGGCTGACGAAGGACCCGACGGGCGACCCGATCCTCGCTTCCGACGTCACCATCGGCTCCGTCTTCCACGTCATCCCCGAGGGGCTGACCGACGCGGAGGACCTGCTCGAGCAGAAGGCCAAGGCGGCCGTGCTGCTCATGCGGCTCGAGCCCGGCGCGCTGACGGTGTCTCCGGAGAAGACGACCTGGAACTACGACGGGATCGTCGCGTACTCCAAGATCTGCACCCACGTCGGCTGCCCGGTGGCGCTGTACGAGCAGCAGACCCATCACCTGCTCTGCCCCTGCCACCAGTCGCAGTTCGATATCACGCGGGAGGCGGCCGTCATCTTCGGACCGGCCGTCCGCCCGCTCCCCCAGCTGCCCATCACGGTGGACAGCGAGGGGTACCTGGTCGCTCGCAGCGACTTCCACGAACCAGTAGGACCGAGCTTCTGGGAGCGACGCGGTGACTACAACGCCTGACACGACCTACGACTACGACCCGACGGCACCGGCGGAGGACCGCCGCTCCGGCGGCGTCACCGGCTGGGCGTCGCGGTACGTCGACGAGCGGACCGGCATCAGCTACGTCGTCCGCGAGTTCGGCCGGAAGATCTTCCCCGACCACTGGTCGTTCATGCTCGGCGAGGTCGCGCTCTACAGCTTCGTCATCATCCTGCTGACCGGCACGTTCCTGACGTTCTTCTTCCAGGCGTCGATGGCCGAGGTCACCTACGACGGCTCGTACGGCCCGCTCAAGGGCCTGGAGATGTCGGCGGCGATGCAGTCGGCGCTGCACATCTCCTTCGAGATCCGCGGCGGGCTGCTCATCCGGCAGGTGCACCACTGGGCGGCGCTGCTGTTCGTCGCCGCCATCGGGCTGCACATGCTGCGCATCTTCTTCACCGGTGCGTTCCGCAAGCCGCGCGAACTCAACTGGACCATCGGCTTCGTGCTGTTCATCCTCGCGATGGCCGAGGGCTTCACCGGCTACTCGCTGCCCGACGACCTGCTCTCCGGCAACGGCCTGCGGATCATCGCCGGCATGGTGGAAGGCATCCCGTTCGTCGGCAGCTGGATCGGCTGGTTCCTGTTCGGCGGCGAGTTCCCCGGCACCGCCATCGTCGGCAGGCTCTACACGCTGCACATCCTGCTGCTGCCCGCGCTGGTGCTCGCCTTCATCGCGTTGCACCTGGTGTTCGTGGTCACCCACAAGCACACGCAGTACGCGGGCCCCGGCCGCACGAACGACAACGTGATCGGCTACCCGATCCTCCCCGTCTACGCGGCGAAGGCCGGCGGCTTCTTCTTCATCGTCTTCGGCGTCGTGATGCTGATGGGGGCCTTCTTCACCATCAACCCGATCTGGGTGTACGGACCGTACGACCCCTCCCCGGTGTCCGCCGGCACGCAGCCGGACTGGTACATCGGCTTCGCGGACGGCGCGCTGCGCCTGATGCCCGGGTGGCTCGGCGGCCCGGGCGGGATCCCGCTGGAGTTCGTGCTGTTCAACACGACCTACTCGCTGAACATCCTGATCCCGGTCGTGGTCCTCGGGCTCTTCATCGTCACGGTGATGGCGTACCCGTTCCTCGAGGCGTGGGTCACCGGCGACAAGCGCGAGCACCACATCGCCGACCGGCCCCGCAACATGCCGGGCCGCACGGCTGTGGGCGCCGCGGGCGTCACGTTCTACGCGGTCCTCTGGGCGGCGGCGAGCTCCGACCTGATCGCGACGCACTTCATGCTCTCCATCGAGAGCGTGATCACGATCCTGCAGTTCACCCTGCTCCTCGGCCCCGTGATCGCGTTCTTCGTCACGAAGCGCATCTGCCTGGCGCTGCAGAAGAAGGACCGGCAGATCGTCCTGCACGGCTACGAGTCCGGCCGCATCGTCCGCCTGCCCGGCGGCGAGTACATCGAGGTCCACGAGCCGGTGGACGAGTTCGAGCGCTGGAAGCTGGTGAGCTTCACCGACTACGAGCCGCTGATGATCCGGCCGAACGCGGCCGGTCGCATCCCGGTGACCGAGAAGGCCAGGGCCGTCGTCAGCCGCTGGTTCTTCGAGGACCGCATCGAGCCCGTCACCTCGACCGAGCTCGAGGTCGCGCGCCATCACTGACGCTCCACCGCAGCAGGAGGCCGGCACTCGGACGAGTGCCGGCCTCCTGCTCGTCCAGCGACCGTCGACCGGCACGGAGGTGCTGCTCGGGCACATGGGCGGGCCGTTCTGGGCGCGCAAGGAGACCGGTGCCTGGTCGGTGCCGAAGGGCGGTCTCGAGCCCGGCGAGGACGCCTTGGACGCCGCGCTGCGGGAGTTCGCGGAGGAGACGGGCATCGCCCCTCCCCCGCCTCCCTACCGGGACCTCGGCGCGAGCCGTCAGCGATCGGGCAAGGTCGTGCGGCTCTTCACCGCGGAGGCGGAGGTGGACGTCGCGGCCTTCCGGCCGGGCACCTTCCCGCTGACCGTCCGCGGCCGCACCGTCGAGGTGCCGGAGATCGATCGGCTGCGGTGGGTGCCGGTCGACGAGGCGAGGACGCTCCTCGTGGCCGGCCAGGTGCCGTTCCTCGACCGCTTGGATCCCGCGCCGCCGCGCTGCTGATGCACGGAGGAGGGGCCCGGAGCGAGACGCTCCGGACCCCTCCTCGTCACTGCTCAGTGCGCGAAGTAGCCGCGGTAGTACTCGTAGACCCAGCCGACGATGGCGATGATGAAGACGGCGCCGCCGATGTAGGCGATCCAGACGCCCGCGGCGAGGCCGAGGAACGTGAGCGTCGCCGCGATCGAGAGGGTCAGCGGCCACCAGCTCCAGGGGCTGAAGTGCCCCAGCTCGGGGTCGCCGTCGTCGATGCTGGCGTCCAGCCGGTCCTCGGGCAGCGCACCGCCCTGCGCGTGGAAGGACCGGTTCAGGTAGAAGCCGATGAAGATCGACATGACGGCCACCAGGCCGATGCCGATCGTGCCCACCCACTCGAGGCGGCCGTACTCGATCATCGCCCAGACCGAGTACGCGACGTCCGCGATGATGAAGAAGCCCGCGAGGACGTTCAGCAGGTTGATGTTGACGCGCATGTCAGCGCACCTCGTCCCGGGCCGCGTCGTAGGTGGGGGCGTCGGGTGCGTCCTTCGCGGGGCCGATGCCGATCGGGATGCCGGCCTCCGGGTGGTTCAGGTCGAACGCCGGCGACTCGGACCGGATGCGCGGGATCGACGAGAAGTTGTGCCGGGGCGGCGGGCAGCTGGTCGCCCACTCCAGCGACCGGGAGTAGCCCCACGGGTCGTTGACGGTCACCTTCACCCCGCGGCGCGCGGTGATCCACACGTTGTAGAGGAACGGCAGCATCGACAGCGCCAGGATGAACGCCCCCGCGGTGGAGATCTGGTTCATCACCGTGTAGCCGTCGCCGGGCTGGTAGGTGGCGTAGCGCCGGGGGAACCCGAGCACGCCCAGCCAGTGCTGGATCAGGAACGTGGTGTGGAAGCCGATGAACAGCAGCCAGAAGTGGATCTTCCCCAGCCTCTCGTCGAGCATCTTGCCGGTCCACTTCGGCCACCAGAAGTAGAAGCCGGCGAACATCGCGAACACCACCGTGCCGAA
>NZ_CAXTOQ010000193.1:0-5728 GCF_964245895.1 uncultured Amnibacterium sp. | reverse complement strand
CCACCGGCGCCGACATCTCCATCGAGGAGGACGGCACCGTCTACATCGGCGCCGTCGACGGCCCGTCCGCCGAGGCCGCGCGTGCCGCGGTCAACGCCATCGCGAACCCGCACAACCCGGAGATCGGCGAGCGGTTCCTCGGCACCGTCGTGAAGATCGCGGCGTTCGGCGCGTTCGTGTCGCTGCTGCCCGGCCGCGACGGCCTGCTGCACATCTCCGAGGTGCGCAAGCTCGCCGGAGGCAAGCGGGTCGAGAACGTCGAGGACGTCCTGTCCGTCGGCCAGAAGATCCAGGTCGAGATCACGAAGATGGACGACCGCGGCAAGCTGTCGCTGGCGCCCGTCGTCGAGGAGCCGGCCACCGTCTGACCCGGTCCGACACCCACGACGGCCTCCGTCCGGCATCGCCGGGCGGAGGCCGTCGCTGTCAACCCCTCCTTTCCAGTAATTCTGAATGTGAGATACTGCTGACTTCCAGGTCGGTGTGATCAAGGGGGTTCGTTGGCAGGGCTGACCTCAGGACCGATCTCGCGCCGGGTCGGCTCGACCGGCATGGCCGTGTACCCGATCGCGCTCGACGGCAGCGTCTTCGGCTGGGCGACGGACGCCAAGGAGACCGCCGACGTCCTCGACCTGTTCTACGCCGCGGGCGGTGACCTGATCAGCACGGCCTCGCACTACGCCGGCGGCCGCAGCGAGATCATGATCGGCTCCTGGCTGTCGCGGCACCCGCACCGGGACCGCCTCGTCATCGCGACGAAGGTCGGCAAGCACCCCGACGCGCTGGGCCTGTCGGCGAAGTCGCTGCGCCGCGGCGTCGACGCGTCCCTCGAGCGGATGCAGATCGACCGCATCGACCTGCTCGGCCTCGACGGGGACGACCCGTCGACGCCGATCGAGGCGACCCTCACGGCCGCCGCGGAGCTGGTGGCCGCCGGCAAGGTGGGCCACATCAGCGCGGCGGACTTCCGCCCGGCGGCGCTGCGGGAGGCGGTTCGGACCGCGCGCCGGCTCGAGATCCCCGGCATCGTCGTGATCCTGCCGGAGTACAACCTGCTGGAGCGCGAGCCCTACGAGCGGGACCTCGCCCCGATCGCCGTCGCGGCCGATCTCGGCGTGCTGGCGAGGACGCCGCTCGCCAACGGGTACCTGCGCGGCGACTTCCGGTCGCGGCACGACAAGCCCGCGTCGCCGATCTTCCAGGGCGCGCTCAAGCACGTGAACCGCCGGGGGGCCGCGGTGCTCGGCGTGCTCGACGACGTCGCGTACGAGGTCGGGCAGCACGTCGGGCGGGTCGCCCTGGCCTGGCTGCTGTCGCGCCCCCTCGTCGCCGCTCCCGTCGTGCGGGTGCCGAGCGCCCGGGCGCTCGCTGACCTGCTGCCCGGCGCCTCGCTCGAGCTGAGCGCCGACCAGCTCGCCCGCATCGACCGCGCCACCGACTCCTGACCGGCCGAGGTGTCGCCCGTCCAGGACGGCACCCGGCCCGTACCCTCCTCCTGCGGGAGGACGCGATGAGCGACGAGGGGCGCGGGCGGCACAGCCGGCCCGACGACGAGACCCGGCCGGTCGATCTCGGCCCGGTCCGGCCGCTCGCGACCGATCCCGAGCCGGCGGTCGCCGCGGCGCTCGACGTCGTGCAGCAGTCGCTCGCCTCGATGGCGAATCGGGCGACGCGGCCCCTGCTCGACGCCCCGCCGCAGCCGTTCCGGCTGCGCCCCGTCGGCGCGACCGGGCTCGCGGTCTTCCCGGTGGTGCTCGACGTGTCGCGGCTGGGGGAGGGGGTCGACCGGACCGCCGCGCACCGCGCGCTCGACGCGTACGGCGCGGCCGGCGGCAACGCGCTCGCGGTCGACGACGCCGCGGACGGCTCGGCGGCGCAGCTCGCGGGCGCCTGGCTCGCGAACCGCGGCCGCCGCGAGCAGACCGTGCTGGTCGGCCGCATCGGCCGCGCAGGGGGACTGACCGCCGCGGGGGTCCTGTCCGCCGTCGAACGCCTCCTGCAGCGCCTCGGCGTGCCGCGGCTCGACCTGCTGGTGCTCGCCGACCACGATCCCGAGGTCGCGATGGAGGAGACGCTCACGGCCGCCGCCGGGCTGCTCGACGCGGACCGGGTCGGCCATCTCGCGGCAGGCGACCACCGGCCCGACCGCCTGATGCAGGCGCGGGTGCTGGCCGGCCAGCGCGGCCTGCCCCGGTTCGAGGCGGTCGCACCGGTGCACAGCCTGATGCGGCGGGAGGCGTACGAGCGGGTCCTCGCACCGGTGGTGCACGCGCAGCAGCTCGCCACGCTGCCGCGCTCCCCGCTCGCCGGCGGATTCCTGGCGGCAGCGGTGCCGACGCGCGGCGCCCTGCGCCGGCTGCGCGAGCTGGATCCCGGCCGGGCGGAGCGGCTGCAGCCGAGCCTCACGCGGCGCGGCATGCGCGTCGTCGACGCCGTGGTCCGGATCGCGGGGCAGCGGGACGTGCCGCCGGCCGCGGTCGCGCTCGCCTGGCTGCTGACGCGACCGCACGTCGCCGCCCCGATCGTGTCCGCGACGACCGTCGAGCAGGTGTGGGCCGTCACGGCGGCGGCCGGGGTGCACCTCTCGCGCGCGGAGGTCACCGCGCTCGAGCGCGCCTCCGCCGACGAGCGGGCGATCGCGGACTGAGCCGGCTCACGTCCGGGCGTCGGCCGCGGCGGGCGGGTCGAGCAGCCGGTGGGTCGCGCGGACGAACGCGCTCGTGGCCGCGACCGCGTCACCCGCGTACGAGCCGCACACGGCGCCGTCGCGCATCAGCACGAACTCGTCGGCCGCCGCGCCCGGCCGGGGGTGCCCGAGCTCGCGGAACCGGTCCTCCAGGAAGCCGGTGAACCAGTCGCGGTGCTCGGTGACCGCCAGCCGCACCGGGTGGGTGGGGGAGGCGAACTCCGCTGCGGCGTTCAGGAACGGATCGCCGCGGAAGTCCGATCGGGCGGTGTCCGCGACGACGGCGTCCACGACGGCCGCCAGGACCGCCGCCGGTCCGTCGTGCGTCCCGCGGAGCCGCTCCAGCGCCGCGCGCACCTGCTGGTCGCGGCCCGCGACGTACTCGAGGATGAGGGCGTCCTTCGAGCCGTAGTGCTTGTAGAACGTCGCCTTCGTGACCTGCGCCGCCGCGATCAGGCGGTCGATGCCGGTCGCGGTGATCCCGTTGCCGTAGAACAGCGCGTCGGCGACGGACTGCAGCCGCTCGCGCGCGGGGGACGGGCGGGTCTCCCCGGTCTGGATGGTCGTCACGCGTGCCTCCTGACGGTCGCGGGCACGCTACCCGCCGGGGGTGGAACGACCTGTCCGCCCCGCCGTCCATGCGCAGGCGAGCGCGCAGGGGCCGGTACGATCGTCGCCGCGATGACGCAGTACCTCTACCTCGTCCGACACGGCGAGCACCGCGATGCGGAGCACGGCGTCACCGACGGACCGCTCTCGCCGCGCGGGCGCAGGCAGGCCGCGCTGCTCGCGGAGCGCATCGGCGGCGTGCCGCTGACGAACGTCTGGCACGCGCCGAGCACCGTCGCGACCGAGACCGCCGCGATCGTCCGGCAGCGGCTGCCGTCGCTCGACCCGAGGCCGTCGGCCCTGCTCTTCGACTGCGTGCCCTCGGGGCGCACGTCGGAGGTGCCGAAGGCGTTCGCGAGCTGGTTCTCCTCCGCGACGCCCGCCGAGATCGAGGCGGGACGCGCGCAGATGGCGGACGCCTGGGCGGAGTTCGTGGCGCCGAGCGGCCAGGAGCGGCACGACCTGCTGATCACCCACAACCTCGTCATCGCCGAGTTCGTGCGGCACGCCTTCGACGCCCCGGAGTGGCGGTGGCTCGGCCTCACGCAGGCGCACTGCGGGCTCACCGTGCTGCGCGCGCGGTCGGGCCGCCCGGTGACGGTCGTCGCGCACAACGACCTGGCGCACCTGCCGGTCGAGCTGCGCACCGGCCTGGTGGAGCCCCTCCCGCTCTGAGCCGGTCCGGCGCCGACCGTCAGGCGGGGCTCGGCACCAGGCGCTTCGCGTACCAGTCGGTCGCGTTCGGGTTGTCGTTGAACGCGGGGACCGGCAGGAAGCCGGACGTCGCGTAGAGGCCGGCGGCGGCGACCAGGGACCGGTTGGTGTCGAGCACCAGCCACGCCGCCCCTTCGGAGCGCGCGTGCGCCTCCAGGCGGGTGATCAAGCGTCGGCCGATGCCGGAGCCCCGCGCCGCGGGGGCGACGAACAGGTGCTTGACCTCCATCCGCCGCCCGTCGTCGGCCGGCTCGATCTCGCGCAGGCCGCCGCAGGCGAGCGGGGCGCCGTCGTCCTCGTCGATCCGGAGGAAGACCCCCGGCGGCGTGAACTGCGCGGGGTCGGGGGCGCTGACGCGGTACGCGCCCTCGGTGAAGCCGCCCACCCGCTCGGCGAAGTACGCCCGCAGCAGCTCGGCGGTCAGGGTGTCGTCGGGACTCGTCTCGATCACGCGCATCTCGGCACGAAGGCTAGGCTCGTCGCCCGTGATCCGCCTCGCCGTCGTGGGTGCCTCCGGCCGGATGGGGCGCCTGATCGAGGAGCTCGCCGCGGACCTGCCCGACGTGCAGGTGCTCCAACGCCTCGGCTCGGCCGACGCCCTCGAGTTCGCGTCCGGGCTCGACGCGGTCGTCGACGTCACGCTGCCGCAGGTGTCGCCCGGCGTGGTGCGGGCGGCCACGGACGCCGGGCTGCCGGTGCTCGTCGGCACGAGCGGCTGGACCGGCGAGCGCATCGCCTCCCTCCGCGCGGGCCGCGACGAGGCCGCGCCCGCCGTGCTGATCGTGCCCAACTTCTCCGTAGGCGCCGTGCTCGCCGCCCGGTTCGCCGAGCAGGCGGCCGTCGGGTTCGAGTCGATCGAGATCGTCGAGGCGCATCACGCCGGCAAGGCGGACTCGCCCTCGGGCACCGCCGTCGCGACCGCGGAGCGCATCGCCGCCGCCCGGGCGGGCCTCGGGCCGGTCGCTGCTCCCCACACCGACCAGCGGGCGCGAGGGCAGCAGGTCGGCAGCGTGCCGATCCACTCGCTGCGGCTCGAGGGCGTGCAGGCGCAGCAGTCGACGCTGTTCGGCGGCCCTGGCGAGCTGCTGACCGTGCGGCACGAGACGACCTCGCCGGTCGCCTACGCGGCGGGCATCCGGCTCGCGATCCGCGCCCTGCCAGGGCTGTCCGGCGTCGTCGTCGGACTCGAGCCCCTCCTCCTCGGATGAGGGCCTTCGGCGGCGCCGTCCTGATGGCGGCGGTGCTCGTGCTCTACCTCGTCGTCGTGGTCGTGCGCGCGGTGGCGTTCCTGCAGTCCGGGCAGCCGGTCGGCATCGCGATCGGGGTCGCGCTGCTCGTGCTGCCGGTGATCGGCGCGTACCTGCTGGTGCGCGAGCTGCTGTTCGGGCTGCAGGCGACGCGCCTCACGCGGCGGCTGGCCGCTGAGGAGCCGCTGCCGGGCAGCGACGCTCCCCGGCGCGCGAGCGGCCGCGTCGAGCGGACGGCGGCCGACGCCGCGTTCCCGGCGTACGCGGAGGCGGCCGAGGCCCGCCCCGACGACTGGCGCGCCTGGCTCCGCCTCGGCCTCGCCTACGACGACGCCGGCGATCGTCGCCGCGCGCGAGCCGCGGTGCGCCGCGCGATCGCCCTCTTCCGCTGACCCCCTCCCCGGGCCCGCGCACGGACCGAGCACGACAGCAGGAAGAACCGAGCACGACAGCAGGAAGAAGCACGGTCAGC
>NZ_CAXTOQ010000192.1:0-5738 GCF_964245895.1 uncultured Amnibacterium sp. | reverse complement strand
CCTGGTCCGCGGTCACGCCCCTGCTGGTCGCCGCCGGCTACCGGGTGCTCGCGCCGGATCAGCGCGGGTACTCGGAGGGGGCGCGCCCGCGCGGGGTGCGGCACTACTCGATGCGGTCGCTGGCCGCCGATGTGCTCGCGCTGGCGGACGCCGCCGGCGTCGAGCGGTTCCACCTGCTCGGGCACGACTGGGGCGCCGCGGTCGCGTGGACGCTCGCGGGCCGACATGCGGATCGCGTCGCGTCGCTGACCGCCGTGTCCGTGCCGCATCCCGCGGCGCTGCGGCGGGCGCTGGCCGGGAGGCAGGCGCTGCGCTCCTGGTACATCGGCGCGTTCCAGCTCCCCGTGCTGCCGGAGCTGCTCCTCCGGGTCCGCGGCGGAGCGCTCGCCCGCCGGCTGCTCGCGAGCACCGGGATGCGGGACACCCGGGACGCCGTCGGGCTGCTGTCCGATCCCTGCAGTGCGACGCCGATGCTGAACTGGTACCGGGCGATCCGCCTCCGGGGGCAGCTCGACGCCGGCCGGACCCGGCTGCCAACGCTGTTCGTCTGGAGCGACGGGGACACGGCGATCGGGCGCCGGGCGGCGGAGGGGGCCGGCGACTTCGTGCGCGCGGACTACCGGTTCGAGGTGCTCATGGGCGCCAGCCACTGGATCCCGGAGGAGCGGAGCGCCGAGCTCGCCGCGCTCACCCTCGAGCACCTCGCGGCGCACCCCCTCCAGCCGTAGCGACGCGCGCGCTCAGCGGGCCGCGCCCCGACCCTCCCGCAGCGCGCCGACGCCGATCGCGAGGTAGAGCAGGGACCAGAGCGCGAGGGCGATCGCCCAGAACGGGCCGCTCACGGCCAGCGCGGGGATCAGCGGCACGAACACGAAGATCCCGGCGAGCAGCACGACCGCGCGCGGCCAGCCGCGCCACCGGCCGGCGCGGATCACCGCGATGCCGAGCAGCAGCTCGCCGATCCCCAGCAGGATCGTCGGCACCGCGTACCCGGTGTTCACCGCGTCCACGATCGCGGTGTCGCCCTGCTCGTTCATGGCGGTGATCGACACCAGTTCGGCGACCGCGAGGCCCACCAGTCCGACGCTGGTGACCGCGCCGCCGATCCGGCCGAGGGTGCTCGGCGCCGCGATGCGGGGCAGCAGCGCCATCAGCGGCACGATCGCCGCGTGCTGCAGCGCGAGCACGACCGCGACGATCGTGGCGACCGTCGGCGTGAACGGGAGACTGAACCAGTCCGACGTCACAATCGGCGGCAGCACCAGCTGGACGAGCGCCAGCACGGCTCCGACGAGCCCGGCCGCGATGGCCAGGTACGGCGCCGTGGTCCCGGCGGTGGCTCGGCCGTCCGTGACCGTGCGGGAGGGGGTGCGCGTTGCGGTCATCGTCGGCTCCGATCCGCACCGGCGGGTGGTGCGCCGGGGCGAGGCCGACGCTAGGTTCGGCGGCGAGGCCGCACCATCCGTGCAACCACTCATCCGCGAGGCGGGTACCCATGGCGATCGACGCGCGGGGCGACGTGGAGGGGGAGGCGCGGCTCGCCCTCGCGGCGCACGACCACGAGCGGGCGGCGGCGCTCCTCCGGACGGCGGTCGCTGATCAGCCTGCACCCCGCGAGCGGGCGCTGCTGCTGATCGATCTCACGGCCGCCGAGGCGCGCGCCGGTCGGACCGACGCGGCGTGGGACGCGGCGCGCGACGCCATCGCGGTCGGACGAGCGCTCGGCGACGGGGATGTGCTCGCGGACGCGGTGCTCGCCGCTCCGCTGCGTGGGTACGGCGGGTGGGCGGAGGCGGCGGAGCACCACGCGCTCGCGGCCGAGGCGCTCCGGTCGGCTCGGGAGCCCGTTCGCCGACGACGGCTGGAGTCGCTGCTCGCCACGACGACGGACACCTGGACCGTCCCGTTCCCGGAGGCCGGTCCCATCCCGGACGGGTCGTCGCCGGATGCGCGGTTCGACTGGCTCCGTGCCCGCTGCGAGGCGCTGCAGCACGTGCGGTACGCGGCGGAGCGCCTGGCGCTGGCCGCGCTCGCGCGCGACCTCGCCGGTGATCGGACCGACGAGTACCAGGGCTGGGCCGCCCTGTGGGAGGCGACGGCGTCGGCGCAGCTGGGCAGGCGGCTCGAGCTGGACGCCGCGATCATGCGGCTGCGGGGAGTCTGCGCCCGCCTCCGCGAGCCGGTCTGGAGCTGGCGGCTCGGCACCGAGCTGGCGGCGCTCGCGCTGCTCGACGGCTACGTGGACGACTCCGCTCGTCTCGCGCGGGACGCCCTCGCCGCGGCGGGGGAGCCGGCGCCGCTCGAGGCGCGGTTCGTCGACCTGATCCTCCGCTCCGAGATCGCGGTGCGGTCGAAGCGTGGCCTCGACGGCATCGACGCGGAGTTGCGGGTGCAGCTGATCGGCATGCCGTTCTTCGCGCAGGGCTGGCGGGCCGGCGTGCTGATCGCCGCCGGTCGGCGCGAGGAGGGGGCGGCGATCTGGCGGGCACTCCGCCCCGTGATCACCCGCCTGCCGGAGGCGCCGACCGAGTGGCTCGTCGCGCTCGCGGGCTACGCGCGCGTCGCGATCGCGCTCGAGGACCGGGAGAGCGCCGCCGTGCTGCTCGAGCTGCTGCGACCGGTCGATGGCTTCCAGGTCGTGGGGTCCGCGCAGGCGGAGAACGGCGGCCCGGTCGCCCTGCTGCTCGGCTGTCTCGAGGCGCTGCTGGACGATCGGGCCGCGGCCCGCCGGCTCCTGCACGCCGCGGTCGCGCAGGCCGATCGGATGCACGACCCCTTCCACGCCGCGCAGGCCCGGGCGGCGCTCACGGCACTCGGCGCCGAGACGGGGCCGCTCACCGCCCGGGAGCTCGAGGTCGCCCGGCAGGTGGCGCAGGGGCTCGGCAACCGGGCGATCGCCGAGCGCCTCCACCTGTCGACGCGGACCGTGGAGAACCACGTCGCGCACATCCTCACGAAGCTCGGCGTCGGATCGCGATCGGCGATCGCCGCCTGGGCGACGCGGCGCGATCAGGCATGATCTGGTGTCCGCGCGGCTTCGCGCGTCGCCGTGCGGAACGGTCGTCCGTGCCGGAGGGGGCCGATGCCTGCCGCGTCGGCTCAGTGCTCGCAGCCGGACCGCGCACTCGGTGGCTGATCAGAGGTGGTCGATCGCGTAGCGCGCCTGCGACGCTGTGAACTGCGACCCGGCACTGCTCGTCAGCTGCTCGTAGAGCGCGTCGTCGGACAGGTGAAGCAGCTTGTCGTAGGACTTCGCGGCGGCCAGAGCCTCCTTGTTGTAGTTCACCTTCACGTGCTTGAGCGCGTAGCTCGCCTGCGAAGCCGTGTACTGCGAGCCGGCGTCGCTCGTCAGCTGATCGAACAGCCCCTGCTTGCTGAAGTTCAGGGAACGCACATAGGACTGGGCGCTGCCGAGGGCCTCCCGGCTCCAGTTCACCTTCACGTGCTCGACGGCGTAGCGCGACGCCTTCGCCGAGAACTGCCCGCCGTACGGGCTGTGCAGCTGGTTGTACAGTCCGGCCTTGCTGAAGTCGAGCGAGCGGACGTACGACCTCGCCTGAGCGAGCGCGTTCTGGTACGACCGCGGAACCGACGCCTCGGCCGGAGCAGCGGCCCCGAGGACGAGGGCGGCAGTCAGCGCGGCCGCGACACCGATGCCGGCGATGGACTTCTTCATGGGCGGACGACTCATCTCTGCAGTGGGTAGCGGGGGCCGGCATGACGAGAGCGCCGAAACCCCAAAAACTGAGTAAACCGCGAGAGCTGCGCTCGTGTCCACCTCGACCTCGAGTGGAGATCATGCGAGTTCGGTTCCGCTCATCGCCAGAACCCGATGAGCACCTCCGCTCGGGAGCGCCCCTGCTCGAAGCCGGCCCGCGCCGCGGGTGCCCGCCGGGCCAGGTCGAGCATGGTGTCGCCGAACGCCTCCAGCGCGGCCTCGTCCGGGAACACCGTTTCGACGCGGCTGCCTGCGGCGCGCAGCTCGTCGACCTGCGCCGCCAGCTGCATGCCCCACTCGAGCGGGTGCCGGGTCCTGCCTGCGAACGGCGACAGGATCAGGACCCGCTCGGAGCCGGCGGCGAGGTCGGCGTTCTCGTTGCGGCGGTACCCGCCGTCGATGTACTGCCGGTCGCCGATCCGGTACGCGGAGCCGCCCGAGGTGCTCGCCGCGACCGCGTCCACCAGGTCGACGCCGCTGTCCCGGTCGAAGGCGACGCCCTCGCCGGTGTGCGCGTCGACAGCGGTGAGGAGGAGGCGCTGCGCGGGCCACCGGGAGCCGGCCATGCGTGCCGCGACGGTGCTCCGCCAGCGGTCGGTGCCGGCGCCTCCGGATGCGGCGTCGAGCTCGTGGAAGGCGGCACCCATCCGGCGGCGCATGTCGGCGGCGTCGGAGGCCGAGTCGATGATGCGCTGCGTGCGCTCCAGGTGGTCGGCCTGCGATCCAACGGGACCCCGGCTGCCTGCCGGGCGGTCGGGGCGCTGGGGCGGGACGGACTCGAGGACGGTGGCGTACAGCTCGGGCAGCGGCTCGTTCGTGACCTGCACGGCCGCGGTCGCGCCGGCCGAGGTGCCGATGACGAGGTCCGCGTTCGTGACGTCGAGCCCGCCGTCGGCGAGGCCGGCGAGGACGCCGATCAGCCAGGCGTTGCCGACGGCACCGCCTCCGCCGAGGACGAGGGCGCGGGAGGAGGAGAAAGTGGTGGTCATGGGAGTGCCTTTCGCGGGATGCGGGGGAGGCGCTCCGGGCGGCGGCTACGGAAGTCGCGCGATCGTGGACTGCAGCGGAGCGCCCACGGGAACTGCGTTCATGGGTCTCACCTCCTGCCGTCGGAACACGATCGATGCCACCGTGGCACGGCGCCGGCGGCACGGCAACCTCAGTGCAGCTCGGAGATCGTGCTCGGGATGCCGGTGATCAGCAGCGTCCAGCGGACGCCGGCCGGCGCCTCCAGCGCGATCCGCGCGGGCGCGCTGCCCGAGTAGTCGAACGTCGACGGCGTCGCGAAGTCGCGGTGGGCTTCGATCGTGCCGCGGGCGACGATCTGCTCGTACAGCGTCCGGTCCGGTCGGGTCGCCCGGCGCAGCGCCCGCCACTCGATGGTCGACGCGGCGGTCGAGTAGAGCGACAGCACCGCCCGCTGCCGGTGGCTGGAGGCGGAGGGCAGGTCGACCAGCAGCACCGCGTCGCCGGTGCCGTCGAACCGCTGCGCAGCAGCGGCGGTCCCGTCGATCCAGACCGAGATCGGCGCGGGGCCGCCTGCCTCCGCGGGGTCGACGCGGAGGATCTGGCCGTCGCCGATGTCCTGGACCACGATTCGCGCGTCCGGGACGGCGGAGGCGGTCGGGCGCAGCGGCGGCGCGGCCGGCTGCTGGAGGAGGGTGGTGGCGGTGACCACGGACAGGGCGACGGCGGCGACCGTGATGCCCGCGGCGAGGCGGTGACGAGATCGCGCGGGCGCCGGCGCCGACTCGTCGGCCCGCGCTGCCGCACCCGGCTCCGCCCCGTCGGGGCCCACGAGGTCGCGGTATCGCTGGACGTCCGCCTCGGTCGCGTCGGCACGGTAGAGCCTGCGGCGGAGGGTGTCCTCCTCCGCGGGCTCCTGCGCCGTGGTCACGGGGCCACTCTGCTCCTCGATCCCGTGGCGCGAGGTCCTACTCGCAGCCGACCCCGTCCCCGTCCCGGTCGAGCCGACCCGAGTACCCGGGATCTCCCGTGCGCACCGGCGCGGCTCCCGCCG
>NZ_CAXTOQ010000191.1:0-5740 GCF_964245895.1 uncultured Amnibacterium sp. | reverse complement strand
CGGCAGGACGCCGTCGTTCGACAGCAGCACCACCGCGCGCTCGGCGATCCGCGCGGCGAGCGCCCGGCTCTCCGCGGGATCGAGGTCGACGGCGCCGCGGACGGCGTCCGCGTCGCCGGGCAGCCCCTGCAGCACGGCCGGCACCGGCGACCAGCCGAGGTCGAGCAGCCCCAGCTCGGCCTTCTGCCGCAGCACCCGCAGCAGCGCCCGGTCGACGAGGGCCTCGTCGAGCCGGCCGTCCCTGACCTGGTCGAGCAGGCCGCCGGCGAACGCGTGCACGGTCGGCAGCTCGACGTCGACGCCGGCCGCGAGCGCGATGGCCGCCGCCTCGCCGAGGTCGGCGGCGACGCCGTGCAGCAGGTGCAGGAAGGCGACGCCGAAGTAGTCGGCGACGACCGTGCCGGTGAAGCCCCAGCGTTCGCGGAGGATCCCGGTGAGCAGCGCGGCGTCCGCGGCGGAGGGAAGGCCGTCCGTGTCGGTGTAGGCGTGCATGACGGACCGGGCGCCGCCGTCGCGCAGGGCGTGCTCGAACGGCACGAGCAGGACGTCCGCACGCTCGCGCGGACCGACCGACACCGGGCCGAAGTTGCGGCCGCCCTTCGAGGCCGAGTAGCCGGCGAAGTGCTTGAGCGTCGCGACGACGCCCGCCGACTCGACGCCGGCGACGTACGCGGCGCCGATCGTGCCGACGAGGTAGGGGTCCTCGCCGATGGTCTCCTCCACGCGGCCCCACCGGGCGTCGCGCACGACGTCGAGCACGGGGGCCAGCCCCTGGTGCACGCCGACCCGGCGCAGGTCCGCACCGATGCGCGCCGCCATCTCGCGGACGATCGCCGGGTCGAACGCCGCGCCCCAGCTGAGCGGCACCGGATACGCGGTGGCGCCCCACGCGGCGAACCCGGCGAGGCACTCCTCGTGCGCGACCGCGGGGATGCCGAACCGGTTCTCGGCGACCACCCGCTCCTGCGTGCGCTGCAGCGACAGGGCGCCGACGGCCGCGTCGACCGGGCGCGTGCCGAAGGGCCGGGTCAGCTGGCCGAGCCCGTTCGGCAGCAGCGCGTCGAGGTCGGGGGCGGGGTTCAGGTCGTTCTGGTGCGGGGCCACCTCGCCGCCGGCGGCGTCGGCGCCGACCCACACGCCGACCAGCTGGGCGACCTTCTCCTCGAGCGTCATCGCCTCGACGAGCGCGGCGGCACGGACATCGGGGTCGGCCCTGGTGTCCTGCCATGCGGATGCGGTCACGAAGTTCCCCCTTGAACCGGGACCGAAACTTTCGGCACTATTGCCGAAAGGATCCGGGCGGTTCACCCTAGGAAGCGTCCGTTCCGGACGTCAAGCGGCCCGCTGGAGTGCCGCCAGGAAGCGAGCCCATGAGCACCACCGACGCCGAGCGGCGCGACCGGACGACCCTGGCCATGCTGGCCAGCGAGGCCGGCGTCTCGCTCTCCACCATCTCCAAGGTGCTGAACGGGCACACCGATGTGGCCCCGTCGACGCGCCAGCGGGTGGAGCGCCTGCTGGACCAGCACGCCTACCGCCGGCGCGGGGCGGCCGCACGCGGGTCGTCGCTGCTCGAGCTCGTGTTCTCCGATCTGGCGAACCCGTGGGGCTCCGAGATCATGACCGGCGTCCAGGCGATCGCCCACCAGGACGGGATGAGCCTCGTGCTCTCCCCCAGCGGCGAGAAGCACGCGCCGGGGCCGGACTGGCTGCGCGGCGCGCTGCAGCGCAAGCCCGCAGGGGTGCTGCTCGTGTCCACCGATCCCACGCCCCTCCTCCGCGAGCGCCTCCGCGCAAGGAACATCCCGTTCGCCGTGATCGACCCCGCCGGGGAGCTGCCGCCGGGGGTGCCGTCGGTCGGATCCACCAACTGGGCGGGCGGGATGGCCGCCACGCGGCACCTGATCGAGCTCGGGCACACCCGGATCGCCGCCGTCAGCGGCCTCACGCACATGCTCTGCTCGTGGGCCCGCCTCGACGGCTACCGCTCCGCGATGGCGTCGGCAGGCCTGCCCGTCCGCGACGACTGGGTGCACATGGGCGACTTCCTGCAGACCGGGGGCAGGGCCGCAGCCGAACGGCTCTTCGCCCTCGACGAGCCGCCGACCGCGGTCTTCGCCGGCAACGACGTGCAGGCGCTCGGCGTGATCGAGGTCGCGACGGCTCGCGGGCTGCGGGTGCCGGAGGACGTCTCCGTGGTCGGGTACGACGACACGCAGGTGGCCGTCTGGGCGCGACCGAGCCTCACCACGGTGCACCAGCCGATCCGACGGATGGCGGAGGAGGCGACCCGCATCGTCCTCCGCCTCGCCGCAGGTCAGCACGTGGAGCAGCAGCGGCTCGAGCTCGCGACCCATCTCGTGGTCCGCGACAGCACCGCGAGGCCGGCCTGAGGACGTCGCCCGCGCCCGTGACCTGATCGAGATCACGACATTCGGAAGTTTTCGTTGACATTGCCGGAAGTCGCAACAAAACTGACCCCGCCGGCCCCGGGTGGTACACCTGGATCCGGCGGATCACAGCAGTTCAACGACGAGCGACGGCGCGACAGGGCGAGGCCCGGCGCCGGAGAGGACCCCGACGATGGCATCTCTTCCTTCCGGATCCGGATTCACGCGGCGCACCGTTCTCGGTGCGGGCGTCGGCGCAGCGGCCGTCGGCCTGCTCGCGGCGTGCAGCTCGAGCGGCGGCAGCGGCGGTGGCAGCGGCAAGGCCGGCCAGCCGCTGAAGTTCTGGAACCAGCCGTGGGGCGCTCCGGCGTTCCTGGCTGAGGACCAGCGGATCTCCGCCGCCTACAAGCCCAAGAGCGGCTTCGGCAAGGTCCAGTACCGACAGGTCCAGTGGGCGAACTTCACCCAGACCTACTCGACCGCGGTCGCGGCCAACACCGGTCCCGCGGTCAGCTCCGGCGGCGGGACGACCGCGTTCCTGTTCGAGTCGCAGGGCAAGATCGCGTACGCGGACGACCTCCTGGAGTCGTGGAAGAAGAACGGGATCTACGACGACTTCCTCCCGGGCCTCGTGGACACCCTGAAGGTGAAGAACGGCCAGGCAGCGGTCCCCTACAACCTCGACATGCGCCTCTTCTGGTTCCGCAAGGACCTGCTGGAGAAGGCCGGTGTCGAGGCGCCGACCGACTGGGACTCGTTCGAGGCGGCCTGCAAGGGCCTCAAGAAGCTCGGTGTCTACGGCTATGGGACCTACTCCGGCGCGGGCGCCTTCACCGGCGGCCACACGCTCATCTGCCACATGATCAACAACGGCGGCGGCCTCTTCGACGGCGACCAGAACGTGGACGTGGTCACGCCGGAGAACATCGAGGCCATGGAGTGGGTCATCGGCCTCGTGAAGAACGGCTACGTCGACCCGCGTGCCGGCACCTACACGTCGGCGAACGCGTACGCGCAGATGAACGCGAACAAGTTCGGGATGATCTGGGACGGTGCCGGCACTCCTGCCAACGTGAACAAGACCGTCGCGGACAACCTCGAGGTCGGCACCCCGCTGACGGGCCCGAGCGGCAAGAAGGGCGCGCTGTACTTCCCGAACAACATCATGATGTACAAGAACACGCCCAGCCAGGAGGCTTCGGAGGCGTTCCTGACGTACTACTACCAGAACATGAAGACGCTCTGGACGAAGAAGACGGGCATCGGCCTCCCGCCGCTGCAGTCGATCGTCAAGGCGGCGTACGCGGACGACCCGAAGTCGACCGCGATCATCCAGAACTGGCAGCCGATCTCGAAGACGTTCGGTGCTCCGGGGCAGAACACGGTGTTCCTGAACGTGACGAAGGTCGATGGCACGCAGCCGATGATCAACTTCGCGCAGACGATCCTCGCCGGCAAGACGGACGCGAAGACGGCGCTGACGACGCTGCAGAACGCCGTCAAGTCCGCGTGATCCACTGCTCATGCCCTGCATGAGCGCCTCGATGAAGAGGGAGTCCTGATGGCGATCGATACCGTGACGGAGCGGTTCCAGCAGGCGAAGCGCGGCGTGGGGGCGGGCGGCCAAGGGCCGCGCGCCCCCCGGCCGGGTGCGCGGACCCCGCTCGGGCGGGCCGGACTGACGTTGGCGATCTTCGCGCTGCCGTCGCTGATCCTGCTGGTCCTGCTGAACCTGTTCCCGGTCATCTACGCGTTCATCCAGTCGCTGCAGGACGGCACCCCGTCCACGCTGCCGACCGACGCGCCGTTCGTCGGCCTGAACAACTACGTCAACGTCATCACGTCGCCGCAGTTCCTGCAGGCGGCGATCTTCACCGTGATCTTCACGGTGGTGGGCGTGTTCGGGTCCTGGAGCGTGGGCCTGGCGCTCGCGCTCCTTCTGCGCACCCGCATCCCCGGCAACACGGTCTTCAAGGTGCTGCTGCTCCTGCCGTGGATCGTGCCCGTGGTGGTGTCGGCCACGAGCTGGAACTGGCTGGTCGCGACACCGCAGTCCCCGGTGCCGGTGATCCTGTCCGGCATCGGGATCCAGAACGCGAACTTCCTCGGCGACCCGGTGCTGGCGCAGATCGTCGTCTGCATCTTCAAGGTCTGGATCAGCTTCCCCTTCATGATGATGATGATGTCCTCGGCGCTCGCGTCGGTGGACACCAACGTCTACGAGGCAGCGAAGATGGACGGGGCGACCGGCTGGCAGGCCTTCACCGGGATCACGCTGCCGATCATCTCCAGGACCACCTACATCAGCTGGGTGCTCATGACGATCTTCTGCGTCAACGACTTCCCGACGATCTTCCTGCTCACCCAGGGTGGCCCGTCCACGGGCGTGTCCGGCGCGACGACCTCGCTGATCGTCCTCGCCTACCAGTCCGCGTTCCAGAACCTGCAGACCGGACCGGCGACCGCGATCGCGTTCCTCATGACCGCCGTCCTCGTCATCACCTCCACGGTGCTCTACCAGCAGATCAAGAAGGCGAACGTCGAATGAGCCAGACCATCGCAGCCGGTGGCGCCACCACCGCCACGCTCGGCAAGGTGCAGCGCACCACCGCGAAGTCGCGGGAGCAGAAGGGCCAGTGGTGGCGCTTCCTGCTCATCGCGGTCATCACGTTCGTCGTCATCATCCCGATCCTCGCGGTGCTGTACCTCTCCACCCAGCCCGGGCAGAACAGCACGGCGACCGGATTCACGTTCGAGAACTTCGCGCGCGTGTTCGGCGGCACCGACCTGCTGACCTGGCTCGGCAACAGCCTCGTCGTGGCGCTCGTCACCGTGCTCGTCGCGGTCGTCGTGGCGGCCCCGGCCGGGTACGTGCTCTCCCGGCTCCGCAACCGGCTGGTCTCCGGGTACTCGCTGGTCCTGTTCGTCGTGCAGTCCCTGCCGGTGGTGACCGCGGCGATCCCGCTGTTCCTCACCTTCTCGGTGCTGGGCCTCGTCGACACCCTCGCCGGCGTCGCGATCGTCTACATCGGATCGACGATGTCGGTCGCGATCTGGATGATGGCGGCGTACTTCGACTCCATCCCGATCTCCCTCGAGGAGGCCGCGTGGATGGACGGTGCCAGCGTGTTCGGCGGCTTCCGCCGGATCGTGCTGCGGAACTCGCTGCCCGGCATCCTGTCGACCGCGATCTTCTCCTTCCTGCTCGCCTGGAACGACTACCTGATCGCGCTGCTGTTCCTGCAGTCGCCGCAGAACCTGACCCTCCCGGTCGGCCTGCAGACGTTCTTCCAGCAGAACGCGGCCGACTGGGGCTCGGTCATGGCTGTCGCCCTCGTCATGATGGTGCC